>NZ_JACHFC010000003.1 GCF_014205895.1 Borreliella lanei
ATATGTAGTATTAATTTATTTTGTTTTCAAAATAAATTAACTACTTCTCGATGGGAATTTCCTAAAGAAGATATAATAAAAAAAAATTTAAAAATAGGAATAATTTATCATAACTATATAAATCCCATCTTTTACAATGAAAACTATAAATACATTCCCTTTATCGGAATATTAACATCTTATAATGAATGGATTGAAATACAATTCAGCCCCATAAATTTTTTTACTATCCCAACAAATAAAGATTTTATTTCAAATACCTATTTCAATTTGGCTTTCACTATTTACATTGCTAAATATTCAATTTTAACTGATACACTTGCCATAAAATTATTTATTGGAACTCAAATCAATTTAACTCTGAGAACCGCTATATTCATAGGAAAAACAACTAATGCATTCCTCTATCCAATTCTTCCCCTAATTACCTTCAAATTTGAAATTGATTTCATGCCCAACAACTATAGTATTTACTATAAATTATCAACCTCTTTTAAAGAATTTATTCTTTTAGATCTAGGAATTTCTATATTTATACCATAAAAAATTTTAAACACCTTCCTTCTTTTTTTAAAATTCTAAGAAGAAAAGAGATTAATATAGTCCCTATTCCTTAGTGACATTGCAAAAGATCAAAAACAAATCTTCAAACAATTTCACTAAGGAATAAGGACTATATTGACACCCGAACTTAGAGACTTTTTAATAGCATTTTCAATATTAGAAAAACTTCTTGTAATTGCTCCCATATCATAAGAATCTGTTATCATAAGGCTAGTAATATTTAAATTTTCTCTTATAATATTAACAATACTTTTAGACATACTGGTTATATCTTTAGAAATTTTAGGAACATTTACATGGCCAATCATAATAAATTTAGCAGCTCTACCAAAAACAAATGGAACAAAATTATTTAACATTAAAAAGCTTTTACTGTAAGGCAAAAATGGTAAATATTTATGTGTATCTATGGTTGTTCCCCCTAATCCAGGAAAATGTTTGATTGCCGAAAATACTCCATGATTCTGCATACCACCAATAAAAGCTTCTACCATAAGTCCAATATTATAAGCAGAATCTCCTCCAAATGTCCTATTTAGTAAAGGAGTATGGGGTGCAAATTTTATGTCGGCAACTGGAGCCATATTTAAATTAATACCCAGTCTACGCAATTGTTTAGCAAGAACTTCGCCAATTTTATAAATAAGATGCAAATCCTTAACACCCCCTACATGCTCCATGGCCGGAAAATTATAAACCCCCATTTTTTTATTTTCACTAGCTCTACTAACTATTCCCCCCTCCTCATCAATAGCAATAAAAATATCATGTCCAACATGACTCTTTATTGCACTAATTAATCCTTTTGTCTGCTCAGCATCTTTTAAATTTTCTCTAAATAAAATTATACCAATCGGATTAATCTTTTTTATTCTATTAATATCATCGGTATTAAGCTCTTGAACATTCTTAAAATTTGTTAAATTTCTAATTCCAATAAATAGGTTTCTATCTTTTAAAATGGTTTGAAAATCTAATTCGCCTAAAAATTTCATCAAATCTACAAGATCTGATTTATCCTTGTTAAAATATTCATAATCTATTTCTGGTAAAGGTTCTATCGCAAATAAATTTAAACAAAAAAAGCTAAAAAATAAAAAAAATAAAGTTTTCAAAAAGTCCATTTATATAGCCCACAAAGCAAACCATAATCTTTTGATAACAAATCGGAAAAAGCACTAAAATTCTTAGCAGAATTATCAACCCTATTCTTACAACAATATCCACATCTATCTTCAATATTACTATTAAGCAACATATCAATAAATAACTTTGCGGGAAGAAATCTTCTATTTCTATCAACCGTTAAAATTAATGGATTTTCCATTAATTTTAACGCTTCCCACGTTACTTGCTCAACCGAAATATATTTACCGATTTCTTTATCTTGCTCTATAATTCTAATGGGCATTTTTTCTATTATTTCATCAATATTTTTTATCAAATAATCTAAATTAAAAAGTCCAGTTGCACAATTAAATAACAGTCTATTACCCTTATTCTCAAACTCTTGTACAATCTCTGAAGAAATCCCTCCACCAATATCAACACAAGTTAAACGATTTTCACCATTTACTGCCAATACCCCCCCCTTAAAATCCGCCTTGCTTTTAAAACTAAATTCAAACCCAGAAGAACAATTAGTCAAAGCCATTACAGCAAGTGCTTTAAAATTAATTGTAAAGCCCATATTATCAACATTGCCAATGTATATAAATCTTTTCCCAGATTCATAAAGCTTCAAATAAATATCTTTTAAAATTTTAAAATTTTGACCATGACCGGCAGGTAAAGCTAAAATAGAATTAGCATTTTTATTATCTTTAAGAGTAAAATATTGATAATTAGAGCTATTCAGTTTTTCATAACAATAAACTAAAGGTTGAACAGCTGTAAAAACATCTTCTTTTTTAAGATTACAAAAATTTACACTTTTAATCAAATCATCTACAAATAAATCATCCAAAAATTTTGAAATAAATTCATCCGTTTTGCAACTAGTCATTTGAAATATTGAGGGCTTGATCATTTTGCCATAAAAAGATTCATATCTTTTAGCAACCATTAAAAGATGCCTAATCTTCAAAGCCAAAAATGAAAATCCAAAACTACCGTCTTTATTAATATAAGCTGGAGTTATCCCCTTTGGAAATTCTCCAAATTTTTCTTTAAATTCAAGTATTTTAGATTCATATAGCATATATAAATCTTCATTTAACGCCCTATTTTTAGCTAAATCAAAATAACTTGTTGCAGAGCCCCCATTTAAGATTCCAAAAGAAAGGTACGGAAAAAGCATTAAACCTAAATTTTCAAGATCACAAGAAGAAAAAATATAACAATCACCTTCTTCTAATTGCAATAATTTAGAAAAATCATGAAAATATTTTTTTAAATTATTTTCAACCAAGCCTTTGTTGAACTTAAACCTCAATATTTTATCCGAAATATTAAAAATATTTTCATGGTTATCGCAAGGAAAATATTTAATGGATTCAAAAGTATTAGGACAAATCTCACCGGAATTAAGTTTTTCAAGTATCATTTCAGAAAAAATTCTATCAACTTTAACATTCATCAGTTAAAACCAAAATCCTTAAAAAAGCTTATTAATATAAGCAAAAAAATAAATTTTTAAGTATAATAATATTAGTGATCATTAATTATAGCAATAATATGGCTAGAATATCAATGAAAAGAAATTTACATGCTTAAACAATATTCAATTAACATGAAAAACTTTAAAAAAGCTTTTGATGAAATGATATTTTCTCCTTCAGGATTTAGAAAAATTTTTGCAATATCAAAAAATGAAGATTCAACAGAAACTGAAATAAACAATGAAGATAAAGCACTAATAGCACTAATAATCTTCACAATATCAAATTATTTTAAAAATGAACCTAAGCCCCATATTGGATTGGGATTAGACTCAAGACCAACTGGCAACATTATTGCAGAAATAACAATAAAAATATTAATAACAAACAAAGAAAAGATTAGGTTTTTTGGAATACTTCCAATAACTGAAATTTTAGCTTATACAAAAAACAGCAAAGATTCAAAAGGATTTATTTACATTTCTGCAAGTCATAATCCAACAGGATACAATGGGATAAAAATAGGATTAAACGATGGCGGCGTACTAAATTCTGCAAAAGCCCATGAAATAATACAACAAATTAAAAACAATAGCCAAAATGAAAAGCTAATAAACCATTTAATTAGCACTCTAAACAAATTTGATGAAGATAAATCCCATTTGGAAGATTATAATAAAATAATAAAATTAGAAAGAAAAAATAAAAACCAATCTTATGAAGCTTATAAAGCATTAATACATGAAATAACATATGAAAACTACATTAACAATAAAAATATCAAAATTTTAAAGAAAAGAATACTAAAAAATCCAATTGGAATAATAGCAGAAATGAACGGAAGCTCTAGAATTAATTCAATAGATAAAGAATTGATAGAATCTTTAGGATTGAAAGTAGAATTATATAATGATGAAATAGGCATTTTTAAGCATAATATTATTCCTGAAGGAAAATCTTTAAATGAATGTAAAAAGTTGCTACAAAATAAATATATACAAGACAATTCTTTTGAGCTAGGATACGTACCAGATTGTGATGGAGATAGGGGAAATCTAGTGTTTATAGATAAAGCCACAAACACTGCAAATATCATCGAAGCACAAAAAATATTTGCACTTGTAGTAATTTCAGAGCTTAGCTATCTCTATTATATAGGAATAAAAAATAACATAGCAATAGTAACCAATGATGCAACATCTCTAAATATTGAAAAAATTGCAAATTTTTTCAACGCAAAAGTTTATAGAGTAGAAGTTGGAGAAGCCAATATAACAGAAATGGCAGATGATTTAAGAGCCCAGGGATTGATTGTAAAAATCTCAGGGGAGGGATCAAATGGGGGCTGCATAATCCATCCTTCAAGGGTAAGAGACCCAATTACCACTCTACTTAGTATCGTAAAATTATTAAAAATGAAAGAACTTTACCAAATATGGTGCAAATTATCTAAAAACTACTATAAAGAAAAGTACGACTTAAAAGATATTTTAAATACAACAAATTTTTATAGCAATGTAATAGTATCATCCAAAAAAGCTAATTTAACAAATCTAAAAATAGAAAATCAAGAAATTTTAAAAAGCAATTATGAAAATCTATTGATTAAAGAGATAAAAAGCAATAAGTTATTTCAAGAATTATCAGTAGTTGATTATGAAATCATTAACTATGAAGGCAAAAGACAATCTAAGATTAGAACAGGAGATTCTTCGGGAGGATTAAAGGTATTGTTAAAAACTAATAAAGAAATTGTTGCAACCTTATGGATGAGAATTTCAAAGACAGAACCAGTAACAAGAGTACTTAGCGAAGTTATTTATGCAAAAAGAAACATTTTGTTCAAACTACTAGAATTTAACAAAAGATTGATAAAAAAGGCAAACTTACCTAATAATTAATATTGTTTGATTTAAATAATAAGTTAATCACCAATATAAGTCTAGCATAAAATCAATAATTTTCATTCTTCATTTTTTAATTTTTTCTCAGCACTATATTTTATTCCATTCCAAGTTTTTGAAAGTCCTATTAAATCCTTAACATCTTTTACTACTTTATTTGCAATAAACCTCGCCTTGCTCGTACCGTCAAAAATAATTTCATCAATGTACTCCTTTTTTTTGGCTTCATAAAAACTTCTTTTATCCCTTATTGGCTTTAAAAAGCTATTCAAAGCTAAAAATAATTTTTTCTTAACCTCAACATCACCTACTTTACCCTTCTTATACCTATTCTTAAGATCTTCAACTTCTTCATGATTACTATTAAAAATGCCGTGATAAATAAAAACAGGATTACCCTCAACATTACCAGGAATATCTGCTCTTATTCTATTTGGATCTGTATACATAGACATAATTTTTTTTTCTAACAAATTTTCATCATCGTTTAAAAAAATTGCATTATTAAGACTCTTACTCATTTTATTTTTGCCATAAATACCTACCAAGGGACGAGAATCTGTGAAAACAGATTCGGGTATTGGGAAAAAATTATTTTCGTACAAATGGTTAAACTTTCTTGCAAGCTCTCTTGCAAATTCAATATGAGATTCATTATCACGCCCAACAGGGACTAAATTTGCTTTTGTCATCAAAATATCTGCGCTCATAAGAACAGGATATCCCAAAAGGCCATAAGGAATCTCTTTAAGTCCAGCCGCAATGCTCATATCTTTTATACTTGGAATCCTTTGCAAGCGCGCAACAGTAACAATCATTGAAAATATTAAATGAAGCTCAAAAAGCTCAGGAATAGCTGATTGCAGATATATACTAACCTTATCGGGATTAATTCCACAAGCAAGATAATCTAAAACCATTTCTCTAACATTATAAGGTATCGTATTGATGCTCTTCAAGTCAGGCTTTGTAGTCAAAGTATGTAAATCGGCTATAATAAAATATGTTTCATACTCTTCTTGAAATTTCAATCGATTTACTACAGATCCCACATAGTGTCCTAAATGAAGAGCACCAGTAGGCCTATCTCCCGTAAGCATAACCTTTCTTTTCAAAATCAAATCTCCTTACCTTTACTCGAAATATGGCTAATATTACTTAAAATCTCAGAACCGCCTAAAAATACAGAAAAAGACTTAAGCCAACTCACATTGTCAACTATTACCTTTATAATCACAGTAAAAGGATAAGATATTAAAAGACCCACAATACCCCAAAGCCATCCCCAAAAAAACAAAAAACATAATAGCAAAAATGGTGATATATCAAGTCTTTTCCCCTGCATTTTTGGCTCAAGAATATTTCCAATCAACATTTGAATAGAAGTATTATATATAAAAATATAAAGCACTATATTTAAATTTGGATAAAATTGAATTAAAGATGTTATTACAATAAAAAACACAGCTAATATAGACCCAATGCTAGGAATAAAATTGAAAACAAAAGTAAGAACTGCCCATACAAGAGGAAAGTCCTGCCCAAATAAGGTTAATCCAATAAACACTAAAATGCCTGTTAAACAACTCACAAGAATTTTTATCCCCAAATATTTGCCAATTTGATTATTAATCGTATCTAGGGCCCCAATAAATCTAGTAGATACTGGCTTTTTAAAAGCTTTATCAAGCTTCATTCCAAAAACATGTATTTCTGAAAGCAAAAAATACAACAACAAAAATACTACTACTAAGCTGCTTGTAAATCCAATAATCTCATTATAAGCTCTTGTTAAAAACGGATATATGTAACCAGAAAAATTCATATCATTAATAACAGAACTATCAACTTTATATCGACTAAGCACATCTTTCATGATAAATGCTAATTGATTTTGATAGTAGGGCAATTGCTTCATTAAAACAGTAACGCTGTAATAAACAAAACTAAAAATCAAATAAGAAAAAGAAAATAATAAAAAAAATATAATAAAAACTATTAAAAATTTTGGAACTTTGAATCTTGCTAAAAAAGTATAAACGGGATAAACTAAAAATCCCAACACTATGGAAATAGCCAAAGGTTTAAATACGGCTTCTGCTATTTTAAAAGCCCCAATAAATATTAAAACTATGACAATACAATAAAAAACAGATTCCACTCTCCAAGGCTTTAGCCCTTGATTTGTATTTAAATCTTTAAGCATATTTCCCTCTTTTCGTTTTTTTACTGCTTTTATCAACTAAACAAAAGCAAGTTATATGAATCATACGCTCAAGCAAATTTTCTCCATTATCCAATTATACAACTTAGTACCCTTACTATAATTAGCCTCAGCAAAATCCCCAACTCTATTCTCATAAAACAATTTTTTTGCATTCTTATCATTTCCATGATACACTGTTAAAGTATTTCTACAATGTTTCAAAATATTATTTAAGATTTCAAATGCCGGAATATCGCTAAATCCATCTGCAATGTAAAATATATTTTTAAAAGGAATTTGTCTTTTACTCTTTGGCACTCTCTCATTAATCTTATCATAAGACCCTTTATTGATTTCAAAAATAACTCTAGTTTTTATTGTATGATCTACAAAATAACAAACACTACTTAAAATCTTATTTTTAGAAAATTTATCATCTCTGAGTTCGTAAAAAGGCATCAAATAAGAATCTATAAACTCACATGCCCACACCTTACTCACATAAGGCGCAATTTTACTTCCCAAAATCATTTGTCTAAACCCACTTGAAACAATGTAAATTTTAACCTGCGAATTACTATTTTCCAAATTCTTATTTATTTCAGCTATCTCATCAAATAAACTAATAACCCCTTCAAAAAATCTTAACTTAGCGCCCAAATTAAATAATACTCTATTATCCAGATTTTCAAAAAACCCTTCCCTTACGTAGGTTAAAAAATGGGACAAATATATCATTTCATTAGAAATTATATTATAACCGTTTTGCCTATAAACATACTCTAAACCTTCAACTTCTCTCCAAAAGGAACAAGAATCAACACAATACTCATCAAACAATACTTGCTGCATATTGCCATAAATAAGAGTATTATCAAAATCAAATATTAAAGCTATAATATTTTCTCTTTTATTCATAAATTCAAAAACAATTTAATTTAATAATTACAAACTGTGCTTATTTATATATTTTATATTATACTAATATAGGTTAATAAGTACAGTGTTTTCACATTGAGTAGAAAATTTATGATAGACATAAATGATTTAAATCAAATAAAAGATACTTTTTCAAGAATTTTAGATCTAAGCTTAATTAGTATCCTAGTATACTACATATATAAAAACGTAATCAATTCTTATTCTACAAATCTATTAAAAGGAATGTTGATCATCATCTCTATAGGAATTATCTCATATTATTTAAATCTCTATACCATTAGTTGGCTGTTAAATTATATAGCCAATATATTACCAATAGCAATAGTCATACTTTTTAATCAAGAAATAAAGAAAATAATAATGCAAATTGGAAATTTCAATTTAGCCTTTAAGCTTTCAAATAAAAAAGAAGAAACTTTAAAAGTTATTTCTGAAATCCTAAAAGCAGTCAAACACCTATCTGAAAACAAATCTGGTAGCCTGATATGCATTGAAAAAAAAATACAGTTAGAGCAAATAATAAACAAAGGAACTAAAATTGATGCATTAATATCTAGTGAATTGCTAATATCACTATTTGAACGCGAAACTCCTCTTCACGACGGAGCTATAATAATTAGTAAAAATAAATTAAAATACGCAGGCTCATTTTTACCATTATCTAATGTTGATTCTATTAGCAAAGCATTTGGGACAAGGCATAGAGCAGGACTTGGAATTTCTGAAAATTCTGATGCAATAACAATAATAACATCCGAAGAGACTGGGTCTATTTCTATTACAATCAATGCAAAATTGGAATACAATTTAAGCTTAAGTGAAATTAGAAATAAGTTAAATCTCGAGCTAATAGAGTAAAATAATGAAAATAGGCAAAAAAATAATAAATATAATAAAGTTGCTATTTGATGATTGGCAAAACAAGGCTATTTCCATTTTAATAGCTATTCTAATGTTTATAGCATTTAATTTTAATAAAATAGAATCAATAACAACTGAAAAAGAATTCAAAATTATCTTGAATGATCAAATAGCTCTTGGAAAAATGCCAGACTTTAGTAAAGTCAAGATTACAATAAAAGTCAATAAAGATGACTTAAAATACCTTGATCTTAATAAAATAATATTATTTATTGAAGCATCAAACATAAAGATTCCTGGAAACTATAAGCTACCAATAAAAATAAAAAATCTTAACTCAATACATATTGCAGAATATAAGCTTTCAAAAACAAATGTGTTGCTAAATCTTGATAACAAAGTCTCTAAATTAGTTAAAATAGAACCCAAGTTTAAACTTATAGAAAAAGATAGCAGAGGAGAATATTTTATAGCAAAATACAATATATTGCCTGAAAATTTATTAGTATATGGACCTGAACAAGAACTCAAAAAAATAAACACTATTCAAACCAACGTAAAAGAGTTTGACACAAGAACTCTATTTGTATCAGATTATCTTGAAGTAGTTCCACCAAATCCTCTAGTTATGTTTGAAAAAAGTCATGTGGTAGTCAATATTTATTTAAACAAAAAATATTCAAACACAACAATAAAATCTCCTAATCTTATTTTTAACAATCTTAAAAATGGCCTTGAAATTAAAGATAAAGAAAAAATAATAAACCCAGAAAATAAAATGTTTGTAAAAATAAAAACAAGACTTTCTGAAAAACAAATTAAAGCTCACATAAACAATCAAAATATAAGCCTTGCTTTTGATTTAGCAGATATAAAAACTCCCGGAATTTATAACATTGCTACAAATATAATTCTTAAAGAGAATATCAATGAAACAGAAATATATGATTATGAACCCAAAAAAATAAAACTAGAAATAATTGAAAGCTCAGAGATTAAACCATGAAGTCAATAGGATGTGATATAATAAAAGTAGAAAGATTTAAAAATTTTTTAGAAAATAAAAAAAAAATGGAGAGGTTCTTTACACATAAAGAAATTGAAAATTTTAAATTAAAAGGGGGCAGCATTATAGAAAGTTTAGCTGGAAAATTTGCAGCTAAAGAATCTTTAATTAAAGCATTAAGTCCGCTGTTGCAATATAAAATAAATTATACTCTTAAAGATATTGAGGTAATAAAATCTTTAAAAGGAAATGCCGAGTTTTGTTTGCATAATGAAATTGAAAAAATTGCAATAAAAATGAATTTAAAGCTATACCTAACAATATCCCATGAAAAGGAGTACGCTATTGCATTTGTAATAGTAGAAAATTAATTCATGAAAAAAATATCATATTTTACAAAAGAAAAAATTGAATGTCCTTTGTGCTCTTTTAAATTTCAAAAAGAAGAATTTTTGACTGGAAGCAGTAGATTAATAGCTGGAGAGTTAAAAATTGATCTAAAAAGAGAGTATATAAAAAACGACAAATATGGCAACATTTATCCTAGAATATATTCTATAACAGTATGCCCAAAATGTTACTTTGCAGCATTCCCAAGCGAATTTAATTCAATCCCCAAAAACAAGAAAGAAATTTTGCAAAATAAAAAATCCGAAAGAAAAAAAATAAATGTGATTTTTGATAACATGATAAACTTCAGCAAACCCAGAACATTAAAAGAAGGAGCTGCAAGTTATATTCTTGCCATGCTATGCTATGAGCATCTGGAAAAAAATTATAACCCCACGTTAAATCAAGCAAAATCAGCAATAAGAGCCGCTTGGACATTTGAAGACCTCGAAAAAGAAGAGCCAAATAAAAACTATAATTATCTTCAAAAAATATTTTACCACAAAGCTGCATATCTTTATAAACTAGTTATTGAAAAAGATAAAGACAATTCAGAACCTGTTAGCGCATCAACCATATTTGGCCCAGATACAGACAAAAATTATGGCTATGACAGTGTACTATACTTATCAGGTCTTCTAGAATACTTTTATGGAAATAAAGACAATAAAGAATACAGATATAAACAATTAAATGACATAAAAACCACTCTTTCTAAAATAGCGGGCATGGGTAAATTTTCAAAAGAAAAACCTTCAATACTTTTAGATAAAATCAAAGAAGTTTACTTTAAAATATCAAAGGAAATGAAAAATCTTAAATAAATGAAAAAAATATTAGCTGAAATTGCTTACGACGGATCTATATACCATGGATTTCAAATACAACCAACAAAGCCTACAGTTCAAGGAGAAATTGAAAAAGCTCTAATGAAAATTAACAAAAAAAAAGTAAAAATTCATTCATCTGGAAGAACAGATAAGGGCGTTCACGCAAAAAGGCAAATAATAACTTTTGATATAAGTATTAATATTCGACTAAACAATCTAAAAAAAGCTTTAAATGCAATATTATCAAAAAACAGCATAAAAATACTAAAGCTCAAGTATGTGAAAAATTCATTTCATCCACGTTTTAGCGCTCAAAAAAGAAAATATAGCTATTTTATATTAAACAGCAACAACTACTATCCCTGGGAAGGTTATCAAGCTCACTATGTAAATAAAAAACTAAACATAAACAACTTGAACCAAATGGCTAAAACATTGATTGGAAACCATGATTTTACCACATTTTCATGCATAAAAGATGAAAGCAAATCTAAATTTAGGCATATACATTTTGCCAAATTTAAAAAAAGAGGAAAATATATTATTTTTGAAATAATAGGATCTTCTTTTTTGTGGAAAATGGTAAGATCAATAATAGGCACAATGCTGGACATTGAAATAAAAAAAGAATCAATTTCTACTTTTGAAACAATACTAAAATCAAAAAATAGAAACCTTGCAAGAACAACTGCACCTGCAAATGCTTTATTTTTAGACAGAGTTTACTATGAATAATAGCATTTTAACTAAAAAACTTTTTTTACTTAAAATATTGACAAATAATATCGAAGGCAAAATTACAGAAAATTTTGAAAAAATAGACAATGAAATTAAACAAAAAATAGAAAAAGCTAAAACCACTAAAATTTATCAAAAAAACGAAAATAATAAAGAACCTACAAAATTACCTCTAGAAAACAAAAATTCAACAAAAGTATTGTTAAATAATAGCTTACAAGAAAAAAGTATTAACGATCACATCATAATATATGTAAACAAAACCTATCTCAACGAACCCTCAAAGGATATTATAACAAAATGGTGCAAAAGCATAAATATACACAATTATAAAATAATAGATACTATTGAATCACTTAACTTAGAAATCAGCAACAAAAATCCTAAAGCAATTTTATCTTGCGAAGAAATAGATTTTTTCTTAAATCAACCGCTAAGAATTCAAATTGTAAGAGGAATAGAGCTAAGATTTAAAGGAATTCCATTGGTTTTTACATATCTTCCTGCAAATCAAATAAAAAATCCAGAATTAAAAAAAGAAATATGGCAAGATTTAAAAATAATAAAAGGCATAATAAAATATGGTTGATCATTATAATTCAACTTATTACTATGAAATCGCAATAAATATTCCTTTAAATAAACTTTTTTTTTACAGATTTAACTTAAATCTAGAAATTGGAATAAGAGTAATGGTTAATTTTAATGGCTCCAATAAAATTGGAATAATTATTAAAAAATATTTTGAAAACGAATTTAATGAAAAATTTGAATTCAAAATAAAAGAAATTATTAAAATAATAGATACAACCAAAGTAATAACAGAGCATAACATTAATTTAGCACATTGGATTAGCAAAAAAACATTTTCGGGATTTGGTGAAACTTTATTCTTTGGGTTGCCCAAAAATTCAAAAGCTAAAAAAAATCAAACATTATCTTTAATAAATGAGCATCCAGATCATAAAAAATGCCTTCAGCTAAATAGCGAACAACAAAATATTTACAAGGAAATTATCGGGTCAGAAAAAACTAATATTTTTTACCTTTTTGGAATACCTGGATCTGGAAAAACTGAAATATTTATCAAATTGTGTGAATACTATTTAGAACTAGAACAACAAGTACTTTTTTTGATTCCTGAAATATCATTGGGATATCAAATAATAAAAAGAATAAAATACGCATTAAATATGCACCATAAAATTTATGAATATAACTCTAAAGTCCCAAATTCTAATAAAAATTTAATATGGAATAAAGTCAAAAATGGAGAAAGCCTGGTTGTAGTTGGCATTAAAAGCGTTCTAATGCTACCTTTCACCAAATTGAAATTAATAATTATGGATGAAGAACACGAAACTACATATAAATCTGAAAATATTCCAAGATTTCACTCAAGACATATATCATTTTTTTTACAAAAAAAATTTAATGCTAAATTTGTAATGGGAAGCGCAACACCTTCTCTTGAAGCATACCACGCAATGAAAAATAACCAAATAAAAAAAATAATAATGCAAAACAAATTCTCTCAAAGCAAAATAGAAGATATAAAAATAATAAATATGAAAAAAGAACCTAGCACAATTTCATCAGAGTTATTATACAGTATACAAAAAAGTTTAAAGGAAAAAAGACAATCTTTAATTTTCATCAATAAAAGAGGATATCTAAAAAATCTAGAATGCAACGAATGTGGGCATACAATTTGTTGCCCAAATTGCTCATTTGGCTTGATTTATCATAAAAAAGAAAATAAACTTTTATGCCACTATTGTAGTTATAAAACAAAAATAGCAAGCCATTGCCCTCAATGCAAATCAAAAGACATTAAATACAAAACCTATGGAATTCAACTTGTTGAAAAAGAATTAAAAAAATTTTTGCCAAATGCAAAAATTGCAAGAATAGATTCCGATATTACAAAAATAGAAAATATAGATTCAATAAATAAGTTCGAAAATCAAGAAATAGACATACTTATCGGAACACAAATCATCGCAAAAGGATTCAATTTTGAAAATATAAAAACACTAGGCATAATCAACGCAGACATTGGAATGGGACTGCCTGATTTTAGAAGTAGCGAAAGAATTTTTACAACACTCTCACAGATTATGGGAAGAGCCGCAAGATTCAAAGATGACAACACAATTATTATACAAACAAAAAATCCCAACTATTATGCCATAAAATATGCTTATAAGAACCAATATGAACAATTTTACGAACAAGAACTAGATATACGAAAAAAATTGAACTATCCCCCGTTTAACAAAATTATTAGAATAATATTTAGAGGCAAAAATGAAGAATCGGTTAAACAAAAATGTTGGGAATTTTTTGAAAAATCTAAAGAATTTTTGCAAGAAGGAATTGAACACTTAGGCCCATCAGAAGCTATTATGAAGAAAATATCTAAAAATTACAGATACAATATAATATACTTGTCAAAATCCTACAGCTTACTTGAAAAACTAGTTAACAAGGCAAGAGAAAGGGTGAAAATGACAAATACTGTTTACATTGAAATAGATTATTACCCAATATCATTAATTTAGGTAAAATCTAATCCTTCTTTACTTAAAGACTTAAGAAACGTTGAAAGCACATAAAGCGCTTTATCATTGTGGCCTCCCTCAGGAATAATAAGATCAGCATATTCTTTGGTAGGCTCAATAAATCTATAATAACCCCATCTAGTGGTATTTAGATACTGATTAATCACCGACTCTACAGTACGTCCTCTTTTTGAAATATCTCTTCTTAAACGCCTAATAAATCTAATGTCATTTGGAGTGTCAATATATATTTTAAGATCTATTAAATTTCTTACTCTCTCTTCAACAAAAATCATAATACCCTCAACAATAACAACAGGAGTTGGAACAACCAAAACCGTTTTAAGCTGTCTTTTATGATTAATAAAATCGTAAAGGGGCATATCTATTGGACTATTTTTTTTTAAATTTTTTAAATGTTCATAAAACAAATTATTATCAAAAGCATCCGGATGATCAAAATTTACCTTAGAAAATTCATGTTCATAATCACCCACACTCTTATAGTAATTATCTTGAGAAATAAGGACAAATTCTGGAATAAACTCACTAATCTTGCTTACAACTGTAGTTTTTCCGCTTCCAGAACCACCAGATATCCCAATAATCTTAGCCATCAACCAACTTCTTTTTTTTTCGTTTGTGGCATGTCTTTCAAGGTACCAGCCACAAACACATTCTTAAATCCCATGCTTTTTAAAACTTTTTTAGCCTCATAAGACTTATTAAAACTTTTACCATAAACAATTATTTGGGACTCAAAATCGCCTAATTTATCCTTTTTAGCAAATAAATTATTAAAAGGAATGTTAATTGATTTCAAATAATGAGATTTATTATATTCTTTGGGAGATCGAATATCCAAAATTTTTGCTCCATTTTGGATTTTTTCCAACAAAAACAGATTAGTTCTTTTCATCCTAAGGATAATAAAAAACCAAATATAAAAAAAAAGCAGAACTATTAATACTGCAAATCTTGCATAATTCATCGCCATAGTTTCATGAACATAATATCAAAAAAAATAAAAAAAGTGAATAAAATTGTTTTTTTTGCAAAATTAATATAGAATTCAAGTAAATTACTAGCTTTAACTTAAAGTAAATCTAGCGTTAAGATGAAAAAGAAAAAAAAGATACGTTGTCGTAGAATTAAAAAAAAACTCAAACTATTATTAATAATTCTAATAAAAAAATTAAAGACTATAGCCAAAAATCCCAAATTAATATTTGATAGCACAATACAAATAACTTTAGGCTCTGCACTAATGGCAATTTCCACTAATGTTTTGTATATTCCTCATGGACTTCTTAGTGGAGGAATCGGGGGCATTTCATTAATGCTGCATTACCTGTTAAGCTTCAATTTGGGATGGACAATATTTGCATTAAACATACCATTATTTCTTATTGGAATAAAATTTTTAAACATAACATTTATAATTCAAAGTTGGATTTCAATGGGATTGTATTCTATTATCATAAACTACTCCCAATTTTTACAAAATAAAATACATCTTAACGATATGATGCTTGTATCAATACTAGCTGGACTTATTTCTGGACTTGGGCTTGGGCTAATATTTAAGGGCAAAGGATCTTCAGGGGGATCAGATATAATTGCTATGATTATTAAAGAAAAATATTCAATTAGTATTGGAACAACAAACTTCATAGTTAATCTGGTGGTATTAATACTTGCAACCTTTTTCTTTAATATTGAAATCGCCCTTTATACACTAATAGCATCATTTGTAACATCTATCATGACAGATAAAACAAGCACTGGATTTGGCAATCAAAAAGCGATATTAATCATTTCAGATAAAGGAAAAGAAATTGCTTATCTTCTTACAAACAAGTTAAAATTAGCTGCCACATTAATAGACGGGAAAGGAGCTTGGGCGGGAACAGAAAAAACTATAGTATTTATAGTAGTTCCAATAATGCGTTTATCAAGAATTAAATATATATCACAAAAAGTTGATCCAAATTGTTTCATTACTGTTATTAACACTAATGAAATCACTGGGGGCAAAATAATAACTGACCCAATCTCATTAAAACAAGAAATTTCAAATTAAAAATCTCTTAAGAAGAGAACCAAATTATCAATAATTAAATTCAATTCATCGCTCTTATAAAAATTTGACAAAAAAATAACAAATCTTTTAGGAAATTCAGAAATGAATTTCCTAAAAGAATGTTTTCCAATATCAATTTCAAGCTTATAAGAATGAAGCATCAGCGTGATTTTTTTAAAACTGCCTTCTACCCTACCATAAACCTCATCTCCCAATATTGGAAAATTAAGATATCTCATATGAACTCTCAATTGATGAGTACGGCCAGTTTTAGGCTTTAAAGCTAAAAGAGAATATTCCCCAAAATTAAGCAACAATTTATATTCTGTTAATGCCTTTTTACCTCTATCTTTAGAAACACTAAATTTTTTCCTATTGCGTTTATCTCTATCTATAAAAGATTCAATGCTTCCAAAAAAACTATTAAAATTACCCTTAACAATTGCAATGTAAACTTTATTTGTCCTTTTATCTTTAAATTGCTGAGCTAAAAATCTTAAAGTATTAATGTTTTTTGCACAAATTAGAACCCCAGAGGTATCTTTATCTAATCTGTGAACAATTCCAGGTCTAATTTTTTCTTCATTAAAATTAATTTTCAAGCTTTTTATATGGTATAAAAGAAAATTCACAACAGTATCGTCCCAATGCGATATTCCAGGATGACTCAAAATTCCTTGTGGTTTATTCAAAACAATAACATTAGAATCTTCATAAATTATAGTAATAGGGATATTACTAGGCCTAAGGTAATCAATTTGACTACCCTCCTCGTCAAATTCAATTAGTATTTCATCATCTTTAAAAACAGGCTTGGACAATTTTATCTTCAAAAATTTTCCATTACTCTTTTTAAACGCTTCTACATTTCTTCTTTTGATCTGACTTCTAGTAAAAACTTCCAAATTGCTTGATAGGTAAAGATCCAATCTTAAAGCATTTTCTTTAACGGTAAATTCTTTCTTAAGCCTTATCATATTTAAAGAAAATAATCAATCAAAGCAATAGTTAATGCAACTATTGCTCCAATGGAAGCTGAAACAATAAATTTTTTATAAATCTCATCTTTTGAAAAACTAGGACCATTTGAAAAAGGATATGGAACATAATTTGAATTCATTCCGCTATAAAAATAGTACCCAACATCAAAAAAAAACAAACTCAAAAATAAAACTATTGGAAAAGAGCCAATACTAATAGCTGAAAACCTAAACAAATCTTTTGCTGATTTTGACTCAAGATCATTCTCAAGATTTAAAGCTTTATTTTCTTGAATATTTTTATAAAGAAAAGAATCGTCATTATCAGCAACAGACATATTATTATTTTTTTTATGAGAAACAAAATTGCCACTGGAAGTCGATTTGTCTTGCAATGGCAAACTTTTAGCAATACTCAAATTTAAATAATTAAAATTCGGCTTGAAATAATCAAGTGAATTTGAATAAACATTCAAAACACTAAAAAATAACAACAAGCTTCTAATAAGCATAAACTTTCACTTTAATAATTCTAACTTTAAAGTCTCAGTTATTTCATCAACAATCTCAGAAGAACCAAAATATTGCACAGGACCTGGACATAAATATAAATTATTCAAAGCCCACTTATCACGATTTTTAGCAAACTCTTTAAATGGCCTTCCTTCTAAATCAACTAGAGCTTTTTTTATAACAGGCTTTTTCTCTCCATACCTTTCTTCCATGTTCATCAACATTGTTAGAGGCACTCCTCCTGCAATCCAATCTGTTGGCTTTAAATTTAAATTTTTTATACAAGACATATAGCCTGTAAGACCATTTAAAATAAGAACAACGGCATTATACCCTAAGCTATAACAATAATCACTATCAAAATTAGAAGGAAAAGCGCTTCTGCCTTCATAGCCAAAAAAATGATCAACTGGAGTAAAACTTCCCTTATATTCTCCCTTTTTTTTCAACTCACTTAATCTTGATTGAACCATTTCAATCAACAATTTTTCAGTAGGAACTCTTGAAACATTAAAATTCCCATGAGGATCCCTTTCCAAAATTGAATTTACAAGTTCAAATTGAATAAACAAAGGCAAAGATAAATAAACTCTCTTCATATAATCACCAAGCTTAGCAACAAAAACTTCTTTCATTCCTTCAATATTAAGCCCCTTAAACTCACCTTCATTTTTATCAAAAATATCACATAATTCAACCATTAAAGACTTAACTTCTGGAATAAATTCAATCAGACCTTCAGGAACTATAACTATTCCAAAATTATCCCCATTTAAAGATCTCTTTAAGATAACAAAAACAATTTCATCAACAATCTCAGATAAAGTTTTCTTTTTAGCCAAAACCTCTTCAGACACAATGCAAATGTTTGGATGGGTTTTTAAAGCACATTCCAAAGCAACATGAGATGCACTCCTGCCCATAAGCTTGACAAAATGCCAATATTTTTTAGTTGACATGGCATCTCGACATAAATTGCCTATCATCTCAGAATAAATTTTTGTAGCAGAATCAAACCCAAATGAAATTTCAATATGATCATTTTTAAGATCCGCATCAATTGTCTTTGGAACTCCAATAACTTGAATATTCTCTCCTTTCTTTTTGAAATACTCAGCAAGAATAGCAGCATTTGTATTTGAATCATCACCACCAATAATAATAATTGCATTAAGATTATTTTCTTTGGCAACAAATAAAGCTTTCTTATAATGTTCTTCGGTTTCTATTTTTGTTCTCCCAGAAGATACAATATCAAAACCCCCAGTATTTCTGTAGGAATTTACTAAGCCCTCAGTAAGTTCAATTTTGTCATTCTCTAAAAGGCCTAAAGGGCCCCCTTTAAACCCAAAAATCTTTGAATTTGCATTAAATTTTTTTATTGCATCAAAAACGCCAGATATAACATTATGCCCCCCAGGAGCAGGCCCTCCAGAAAGAATAATTCCAATATTTAAAGCTTTTGAAAAAGATAAACTAGATTTTCCCTCGGTAAAACTTATAATTGGCAAACCATAAGTATTCTTAAAAAATTCCTTTAAAGCCTGTCTATCTTGAATTGCTTCGGTCTTTTCTCCATAAACCAAACTAATATTATTAAAATCTTTTTTTAAAATATTTGGCAACTTAGGAATATACTTTTGCCTTTCTTGCTTAAAAAGAGAAGTATTCATACATTTTCCTCCTAATGATTTAAGTTAAGCCTTTATCATAACTTAAATATTAAAATAATTCACAACTAATATCTATATATGATTTAAAACTAACATAGCATCACCATAAGAAAAAAATTTATAACCTGTATTTATAGCTTCTTCATAAGAACTAAACACAAAATCTTTACCTGCAAATGAAGAGACCAGCATCAAAAGAGTAGACTGTGGTGTGTGGAAATTTGTAAAAAGCATATCAACGAAATTAAAACAATAGTTCTTGCCAGGATAAATAAAAAGATTTGTACTTTGCTGACCTGTTTTAAACTTCTTAAGTTTATTGTCATAAGATGACTCTAAGGCCCTAAGAGTTGTAGTGCCAATTGATAAAATTTTTTTACCAAGAAACTTCACATTCTCCAATCTATTAGCCACATAATCTTTTATTAAAAAAGTTTCAAAATGCATATTGTGTTCTTCGACCTTTTTTGATCTTACGGGAAGAAAAGTGCCAAGCCCCACATGAAGGGTAATAAAATCATATTCAATATTGTTCTTTTCAAAAGCAGAAAATAAATCTCTACTAAAATGCAACCCCGCAGTTGCAGAAGCCGCAGAACCAACATATTTAGAATAAACAGTTTGATACCGATCCTCATCTATTTTGTCATAATCTCTTTTAATATAAGGAGGTATGGGAACAAAGCCATGTTTTTCAAAATAATCTTCTCCAACATCAACATCAAATTTTAAAACAATTTCACTACCATTTTTTGACAAAATCTTGCCTATCAATCCTTCAGGGAATTTGTAAAGATTGCCAACAATTTGTTTTTTGGATTTAGAAACAAGAGCAGTAAACAAATTAGCACCAATTCTATCCAAAATTAAAAATTCAACATTACTGCCTATCTCTGATTCTGCATAAATTCTTGATTTTCTAACTTTTGAGTTATTAAAAACAATAAAAGTGTCACTATTTATATACTTTAAAATATTGTTTACAGAATCTTCATGGTAAATTTTTTGCAATTTAGGATCTAGTACCATTAACCTTGAAGATCCTCTTTTTTCACTTGGATATTGAGCTATTAAAGAATAGGGTAAATTAAAATGAAACTCTTTGGTTTTCATTAAGACCATCCTCTTTCATCTCTAAGTTTAAGTGAAGATACGCAAACTCAGTAGCTTTACGACCTCTGTGAGTTCTACTGATAAATCCTTTCATAATTAAATAAGGCTCATAAAAGTCTTCAAGAGAATCTGCTGTTTCCCCTACAGAAATAGCTAAAGTATCAACACCTACAGGCCCTCCATTAAATTTCAATATTAAACTTCTTAAAATATTTCTATCTTGCTCATCAAGGCCTTCTCCATCAATTCTAAGCATTTCAAGCCCAATTGAAACAATATCACTTGTAATAACCAAACTTCCAGTTACTTGAGCAATATCTCTTATTCGTCTTAGCAATCTATTTGCTATTCGAGGAGTCCCTCTTGAACTTCTTGCAAGAAGAAAAGCAGCATCCTCTTCTATTTCAATATTTAAAATAACAGAATTTCTCTTTATTATCTCAACAAGCTCTATTTCGCTGTAAAGTTCAAATCTTGCAGTAATTCCAAATCTCGCATAAAGTGGAGATGTTACTTTTCCCGGTTTAGTAGTAGCTCCAATCAATGTGAATTTTGGAAGTGGCATTCGAACAGTTCTTGCATTAGCTCCTTGCCCTATTACCCAGTCCAGCTCATAATCTTCCATGGCAATACAAAGCATTTCTTCTATTATTGGTCTGAGTCTATGTATTTCATCAATAAATAAAACGCTCTTCTCATCAAGACCTGTTAAAATTCCAATAATATCTTTGGGTTTATCAAAAGCCGGAGCTGACGTAATCTTAATCGAAGCATTCATCTCAAAGGCAATAATACTTGCAAGAGTAGTTTTCCCAAGACCTGGTGGACCACTTAAAAATACATGGTCTAAGGCTTCATCCCTCTCTTTAGAAGCTCTTATAAAAATACTAAGGGTTTCTTTAACATTAACCTGACCTTTAAAATCTTCAAAAACTTTAGGCCTAAGCTCATTTTCACTCTTATCATATAAATAATTTTCACTAGAGCTTAAAAAACTTATACTATTTTCGTCTTTCATAAACACCCCTAAAAACTATTTTATAACTATAAAACTAACAATTAATTCGATATTCTTTTTAAAACCTCCTTAAATAAAAACTGTTCCTTTTCAGAATCCTTTAAATTTGAAAATTCAGCTAAATTGAAAGCCTCTCTAATCTTACTATTAACAATTTTTCTATCAAATCCCATACTAACAATCGATTCTTCTAATTCTTTAAATCTAAAAAGACCAGTAGATTCAAGCTCACTATTAATCAAAAGCTTGCCTTGAAGATGTAAAAACATTTTACCAGCCATTTTTTTGCCAATGCCTTTGATTTTAGAAACAAGCTCAACATCCTCTCTATCAATAGCCTCCTTAAACTCATTATACCTTATATTGGATAACACTCTTAAAGCGGCCCTTGGCCCTATTCCACTTACTCCAATAAGCCCTTTAAAGATCTCTCTTTCATCTGAATTCAAAAATCCAAAAAGTTTTAATTCATTTTCTCTCGTATAAAGATAAGTAAACAGCTCAACTTTGTCTGACAAATTAAAATTAGCAAGGCAAAATGCACTAACTAAAAGCTCAAATTCAAAAACAGTAGTCATTAAAACCAAACTAGATTCTTTTTTTTCTATAACTTTACCATGAATCTTATTTATCATATAATTAAATTATAAATTATATTACACAGAAACATTCAATTTAAAGCAAAAGCCTTAAGCAAAAAAAAGGACACTAAATGAAAAATCAATTTCTAAATAGCTATTTTCAATTAATTACAACTATTTTCTTAATCTCATCTATAACTATGGCAGCAGAAGAAACAACAAGCACACTAAAAGTTCCAAATGGATTTAAAGTTGAAATTTTTTTAAACAATACAATTGAAAAGCCAAGGGGAATCACAAGCGATCAAGATGGAAACATATTCATAGGATCTGGGAGCACTTTTGCATACTTTGTAGCAAAAAACAAAAAAATTTATACCATAGCAAAAAAATTACAAAAACCTATTGGTATTGCTTATTGGGATAATAAACTCTATATATCTTCTGTAGATAAAATATATGTAGTTGAAAATGTAAAAGAAGAAATTAATAAAAGTATAAAATCAAATAAAGACTATACATGGGAAATGCAAATTTTTTCACTTTTACCAAAAAATAATACCAAAATGCACTCAGGACGCTACATTAAAGTGGATCCTAAAAATAAAAAATTAATAGTAAACATAGGATCCCAACACAATGTTAAAATTCCTCCAAAAAAAGAAGCAATAATCCTTAGCATCGATTTAAAAACAAAAAAAGAAGAAATAATAGCTTTTGGAGTGAGAAACTCAGTTGGGTTTGATTTTCATCCAATTAGTAATGAAATATATTTTAGCGACAATGGCCAAGACGGATTAGGAGACAACATTCCCCCAGATGAAATAAACGTAATAACCGAATATAAAGAACATTTTGGATTTCCCTATATGTTTGGAAAAAACCAAAAAAATTACAATTTCTACGACAAAGCACCCAAAAACACTAAGTTTATCCCATCTATTTATGAACTTCCCGCACATGTAGCTCCACTTGGAATACACTTTTACCAAGGGAATAATTTCCCAAAAGAATATGTAAATAAATTATTCATAGCAGAACATGGCTCGTGGAACAGATCTTCTCCTGTTGGCTACAAAATAACAACATTGGACATTGATTTCAAAACCAAAACGGCAAAAAATTACAAAACTTTTTTATCTGGATTTTTAAAGCCTAATAACTCTAAATTTGGACGCCCTGTTGATATGATCACATATTATGACGGTTCAATTATTTTTACAGATGATTTTGGAAATAAAATATACAGAGTCTACTACGAAAAGATTTAAATAAAACTAACTTAATTCTTCTGGGATTTCTAAATTATGAATTACCTCCTGAACATCATCAAAATCTTCAAGCTTTTCAACAAGAAGAATTATTTTTTCTGCTTGCTCTTTGTTTAAAGAAATTTTATTTTCAGGAATCAAAGCTATCTCTGCCACTTCTTCTTTAAATTTAGTTTTTAAAAAAGATAAAACCTTATCAAAATCATCAGGACTTGTTATAACTTCTGCTTCATTGTTTGAAACTAAAATATCTTCAGCACCAATTTCTAATGCAAATTCCATTATTTCATCCTCAAGATATTTTTCTAAATTGTAAACAATAAGACCCTTTCTGTAAAACATATATGAGACTGAACCTGGAGTGCCAATAGATCCTCCACCTTTTGCAAGAACACTTTTTACATCACTAGAGGTTCTGTTTTTATTGTCCGTTAAGCATTTAATCATTAAAGCAACCCCATAAGGAGCATAAGCCTCATAAGTTATTTCAAAATATTCAACCCCTTCATTACCACCAATACCCTTTTTTATTGCCTTTTCAATATTATCTTTTGGCATATTGGCAACCTTAGCTTTATTAATAGCTACCCTTAGTCTCGGATTAGATTCAATATCCCCACCCCCCATTTTAGCTGCAATAGTTATTTCTCTTATTAGCTTTGTAAAAATTTTATTGCGCTTTGCATCAAGAGCGCCCTTTTTTCTTTTTATTGTTGACCATTTACTGTGACCAGACATTTACACCTCCACCAATTTTTCTAATCGATCTAAAATGTCAAACATCTTATTATTAATCAAATGAGCTTTAATTGTATTAAACATTAACATAAGAACCGTAACAGGACCTATTCCCCCCTTAACAGGAGTAATAAATTTAACACACTCTTTAATATTGTTAAAATCTGTATCGCCTGAGAAAATTTTTCCGTTATCAGTTTCAATTTCAGAAATACCAATATCAATCACATAAGGTTTTCCGCACAACATACTTTTATCTATTAACCTAGGCTTACCAACAGCAGAAATAACAATATCTGCCTGTCTTAAATAAACATCTAAATAAATGCTATTGCTATGACAAGTAATAACAGTTGCATCATAAGGTTTTGATGAGAGCAATATTGAAATAGGCCTTCCTACAAGAGGGCTTCTACCAACCACAACAACGGTTTTTCCCGATGTTTTTATCCCTTCATCTCGCAAAATCTTTAATACAGCAAGAGCTGTACAAGGAATAAATCCTTTTTTATCGCCCAAAATCATTTTTCCTAAATTAACAAAAGATAAGCCATCAACATCTTTTGAATAAACTATGCCATTTAAAATAGAATTTAAATCCATGCCTTTCAAAAGGGGTAATTGAACAATAATTCCATCTGTACTTAAATTTTTATTTTCTCTATCAATTACTTCTAAAATATCGCTTTGAACAGAATTCGTAGAAAATTTAATTACTTCAACATTTAAGCCAATCTCTTTTGCAACCCGACTCTTAATTGAAACATAAAGCTTGCTTGCAGGCTCCTCATTTGCTAAAATAACTTTTAATGCAACTTTATCTCTCAAGCCATGCTGCTTTAAGAATTCTTTGAGCATTAAGTAATACTTATTCGCAAAATCTTTCCCATTAAACACAGTATTCAAAATATGCCCCTTAAACCTAACAAGATTACCTTAATATTATACTTAGATTGTCAATATAAGGAAAGCCAAACGACCAAATTTCAAATTGTAATTAAATTTATTTTCAACTATAATAAACAAGGATAATAATTTTAAAAGAATGGAGAATAATGAGAAAGTATCTTTTTATAACGCTAATTGCAGTCTTGCTAATTGGTGTAAACATAAAAAAAATTACAGCCGCAGTCAATATTGATAGGCATACAAACTCCACTTTAGGCATAGATTTAAGCGTTGGAGTTCCTATTTTTTACAACGATTTATCAAAAGCCTATCCTACTAATTTATATCCAGGAGGTATTGGGGCAATAAAATACCAGTATCATATTTTAAACAATTTAGCAATTGGACTTGAACTAAGATATATGTTTAACTTTGATATTAACCATTCTTTTAACATATTAAATCCAGACTCAAGTGTAGGTAAAATTTTTTATAGCGTACCCATCACATTTTCAATAAATTATATATTTGATATAGGAGAATTATTTCAAATTCCAGTCTTCACAAATATAGGATTTTCTCTTAATACATATGGAGATAGAAACAATAATATTACAAATCTAAGAACTTTTGATGCACTCCCTACAATCTCTTTTGGATCTGGAATTTTATGGAACTTTAACTATAAATGGGCTTTCGGAGCAACAGCATCTTGGTGGATGATGTTTGAATTTGGAAACTCTGCTAAAATGGCGCATTTTGCACTTATATCATTATCAGTTACAGTGAATGTAAATAAATTGTAGGATAAAAATGAAACAAAAATATGAAAACTATTTTAAAAAAAGATTAACTTTAAACCTATTAATATTTTTACTACTAGCATGCTCAAGCGAATCCATATTTTCCCAATTAGGAAATCTGCAAAAAATAAAACATGAATACAATATTTTGGGCAGTTCAAGTCCAAGAGGAATTTCTCTAGTAGGAGAAACTCTCTACATTGCGGCCATGCATTTATTTAAAAAAGAAAACGGCAAGATTGAAAAAATTGATTTGAGCAATTCTTATGAGTTTATAAACGACATTGTAAATATATCTGGGAAAACCTATCTTTTAGCGCAAAACAAACAAGAAGAACTAGAAGTTTGCGAGCTAAATGGAAAAGATTGGGTATTAAAATTTAAAAAACCACTAAAAGCATATAAATTCTTAAAATCCGTGGGAAGAGATGGTGTAAAAAACGCATATATTTTAGCTATAGACAAAAATAATCGTGAGAAAATTTTTGATCTACAAGGAGCTGACAAAACGCCACCACAAGCTACTGAAAATGACAAATTTTTTCAAATATCAAATGAAGACAACTTAATTACAGGAAATTCACTCAAAATATGGCAAATGAATAACAATACATATACAAACATAGACTATCAACAAGCCAAAGAAATAATGCCTATCATTAAAACAAGCATTAGAGGTTCTTCTGAAATTTTAGTAATAACTGGTGGTTATAATAATTTAGATACAAAATTTAAAGTATACTCAAATGCAAATAATTACACAACACCAATATTTATTCAAGACGAAGTAGGCGAATTTAGCAGCTACTTTGCAAGAGAATTTAATGATACAATATTAATCGGAAGTAATAATGGATTTGCAGAATTCACAAAAAATAAAGCAGGAATTTTTGCTCTACAAGCACCTTCAAAATCCGTAGAACCTGGAGCTTATAACGGATCTCAGCTAAGCAAAACGGGCCTTAATGATATTATTCCTGTATCAAACAACACAATTTACATATTAACTCAGGGCAAAGGTTTGTGGAAATTGGAAAACAGAAAATTAACCAAAGAATAAAGAATAAAAATTCGTTATAAATTTATTATATCTAGATTTATTAAAATCTCCATCATAATATT
The DNA here is from genome assembly GCF_014205895.1 of Borreliella lanei. Lineage (GTDB taxonomy): Bacteria > Spirochaetota > Spirochaetia > Borreliales > Borreliaceae > Borreliella > Borreliella lanei. Next base: position 27,389 of record NZ_JACHFC010000003.1, read on the forward strand.
TTTTAATCTTAATTTTCAAATTGAAATTAATCTTAGATCTAAAATATAAATAATTTATATTATTTATATCAAAAATTAGACCTTCATCATTCATAACCTTAACCCCAAGATCTAAAAGGAATTTGGCAAAAAAAATATCTCGGGTAATCACAAGACTGTGTGCATCCGCTAAATTCAAAATAAATGAATCAACATTGTCTACCACCTCCAAGGCAACATTTTCTGTTTTTTCCAGACTTAAAAACTTATTAGAAACTACAATAAGTTTTGATTTATTGTGTAATATAAATTTTTGTAAAAATTTTATTATCTCAAAATTGCAAGAATCAGCATCAACAAAAATTTTACTTAACAATCTTATAGTCCACTACCTTAAAGGCCAAAAAAGAAACAATAGCATTTTTATTAATAGGTCCAAATATTCTAGAATCATTTAAAACACTTAAATTGTCATTTAATAAAAAAAATTCATTTTTTTTCAAAGTAAAACATTTAATCACTTCATCTGTATTAAAAAAATTATTCAACTTGTAATAGCTAACCAAATTACCATTCAAATAAAAAAAATTTGTATCCTTTTTATTTACCAAGACATTTAAACCTCTAACATAAACAGAATCGCCCTGAACAGCTGCTATTCTTGATACTTTATAGCTTGCTCTTTTAAAAATTTTATTTAAAAAAAAGAAATCTTTTATTAAAGTTAACAAAAAATTATTACTTAACCTAAAATCCTCATAAAGAACAATATCATTCATTTTCAAAGGAATAAAAAAAGAAGTTATATGTGTTGCTACAAAAAATAAACTAGCATTTCTTGTTATTGTTGGGAGCATCTCATTGCTTTTAATCATAAAAATTTGCAAAACAAACTTTGTGAAAAAAAAATTTAAAATTAAAAATGTTAAAACATATTTTAAAAAAACTTTTCTTTGCTTTTTCCTTAAAAGCCTTTGTTCGAAAGTTAAATATGGGGCCACTTTAAATAAATCCTACTCTAGAAAATGGAAGATATATTATCAAGGTTCTTCCAAGCACTTTATTCTTATTGATTACTCCAAAAAACCGACCATCATGAGAATTGTCTCTATTGTCTCCAATCGGCAAAACATACCCATCAGGAACATAAATTCCATAATCCCTTATTATAGCTTTTTCCATATAATAATCAACATAGGGCATAAAAGCAGATAAATACTTATACTCCAATCTTTCAAACTCAAACCTATCAATTACTCTAACATCAAAAAATGAGAAATCGGGGGTGCTAGTTAAATTTATATTTAGCTGACTTAGAGCAACAAACATAGCAAAATCACCATAAATCTCATAGTCCTCATTTGCCACAATTTTTTTTATTTTAAAATTTTTATCAACCAAATCCCAATAAGAATCTTCTACAATAAAATTCTCTTCTCCCTCTCTTTTAATATAAGCTTTACCGTTATTAAATCTAACAATTTTACCATCTGCAAACAAACCTCTTTTTACAAGAAACCTAACACTAGGATTGCCATATTCATCTCTATCAAGATCAACAAAAGACAGCGTCAACATGTAAAGTATTCTTTGAAAGATATCAAAAAAAACACCCTTTGATTTATACTCTGGATTTTCAAAAATAATAATATCGGATTCTTCTGGAGCTTTAAAACCATTAATCTTAAACAGCCCCGGTAAAAGCTCAGGACCGTAAGAAAATTTATCTACAAATAAAAAATCCCCTATTTGAAGAGTATTTTCCATTGACCCTGATGGTATTTTATAAGCTTGAACAAAATATTGATTTATTACCAATACAAAAATTGCTGCTGCTACAAAATCAAATAAAAAGTTAAGCAAAAAACCCCGTTTCTTTGCCCTTAATTTGCAAAAATATTTCTTTCTTTTTCTATATGTCAAATATTTTTCAACAATGTGTACCAAAAAAGATGCAAATTTATCCAATCTTCTTAAATACATAATCTAACCTCAAGAATTAAATCATACAAAATATTGACACTTATTTAAATACTTTTCTATACTTTAAAAGATGAAAGAAGTCCACGAAAATTCAAATATTGAGCTTTTTGAAGTTAAATTAAAGCCAATTCTAGGAATAGCACCCAAGGTTTACGTATTTCTTACAACAATAATACTACTTTTAAGTTTAATATCAATTTTAATAATCATACCTAAGTTTAAAAATCCAGGAGCATATTTAAAAATAAATTCCAATATTGCAAACACTTACATATATTTAAACGAAAAATATATCGGCAGAACTCCACTTAACAAATATATAAATGCCACTGAAGGAATTATTAGAGCAAAGAGGATGGGATTTAAAACATACGAACAAAAGATGAAAATTCACAACAAATTTTTTGGAAGCTACAATTTGCAAATAAATTTAGAACTGGTTGATCCTGAAAAGATAATTAAACAAAGACAAAAAGAGCTCTCTATCATGGTGAAAATAAAAAATACTAATGAAAATACAAAACTAATTCCTGTTTTTTCATTAATATCTAGTGAACTCAAAGAGCATCCTAAATACATTAAAAAATTTTTAAAAAATTCCATACCTTACTTAAATTCAATCGAAATGTTTAAAGATTTTTTAGATTCATATAAAGTCGTATATTCAATAGACCAAAACAATAGTAATCAAGAAGAAATATGGAACTCTTTGAAAACAAATTTTGATTTAGAAAATAGAGCTATCTTTTGGTTTTTAGAAAATTTAGATAAAGATTTAAAAATACTAACAAAAAATGAACCTTGGGTTAAAACATTAGCCAAAACTCTAGACAATGAAAATATTCAATTAATTTCTAAAAATGAAAAAATCAATATAAAATTACCTGGATTTAAAAAAATAAATTCAAATAAAATCGAAAAAATTCAAAATTATGAATTAGATTCAAAAAATATTTCACTAAAATCTACCTATAGTATAAAAGAATTTCTTATTCAAGAACAAAATGTTACAAAATACGAGTATCAAGATTTTTTAAAAGAAAATCCAAAATGGGCATTAAATAATAAAGAAAATTTAATTAAAGAACAACTTGTAGATGAAAATTATCTTAAAAATTTTAATCAAATAGGCTTAAATGAAGCCATCACAGGAATATCTTATTTCTCAGCAATAGAATACGCCAACTGGTACTCTAAAAAACTTCCCACAGGATTCAAAGCAAGACTGCCCATATCACAAGAATGGGAATTATACCAAAAAGAACCAAACAAAAACCCATTAAATATTAATGAAATATCAAAAAAAGTTGGATTTTGGAATTTAATGCAAAATTCATCCTTTAATGATATCGCAATATTCAAAAATGAAAAAAATTTTTATAACGAAAATTCAAATTTTTACTCATTGATAACAGAAATTAGGACATACTCCCATCAAAATAATAATTTACTCAATCCATCAACTAAAGCTTCTTTTTTGAAAAATTGGAGTTCTCCAAACATTGGGTTTAGGTTGATTGTATCAAAGGAATAAAAGGAATAGATTTGAACACAAACACTTTGCTTATTGAAAACAAAAAAGCAAAATTTAACTACTTTATTGAAGAGAAAATAAGTTGTGGAATAGTACTAAAAGGAACTGAAGTGAAATCAATAAAGGCAAAAAAATTATCATTTAACAATAGCTTTGCAAGCATAAAAAAAGAAGAATTATGGCTTGAAAACTTGCACGTATCAAAATATAAAGAAGGGAATATCTTCAATCATGATGAATTAAGACCCAGAAAACTTTTAATCAAAAAAAAGGAATTACAAAGGCTAAAAAAATTTAAAGAAAAAGAAGGATATACTTTAATTCCTATTAGCTTTTATTTAAAAAAATCAATAATTAAAGTAGAAGTTGGAATATGTAAAGGAAAAAAATTGTATGATAAAAGAGAAATACTAAAACAAAAAAGCATAAAAAAAGATCTTAGTAGAGAAATAAAATACAAATAAAAGCTCTTTTAATTACAATGAGCAATCACAATACAAAATTGCAATCACTCATTTTTGTAATAAATAAAATTAATAGCTTTTTTTGAAAGACAGTTCAAACCCAAGAGTACTTGCTTGACTCATAGCAATATCAAAACTAGGCTCAAATCCTCCTAAAGCTACATTAAGGCTATTTTTTAACTTCCTATTATAACTATTAGCAAATGTAAATGGAAGAATAATTTCTGTCAATCTTGTCACAGCCATAGTAACCACACCTGCTAACATAACTCCCTTACCCCAAGTCCATTGAAAAGCAGCTTTTTTGGCATTAATATCAAGAGCTTTGATATCTAAATAAGCTCCCGTAAGTATCAGCCCTATACCAACCGCATCAAATCCAAGAATAAGAGAACCTCCAAGAATATCTCCTTGAGCAAAGGAGCCTATTCCAAACCCTAAAAAAAGGTTCAATAAAAATGGTACAATAGGATCTTGCTTGCTAGTTTCATAAACCAAAAGTTTTTCTCCAGCACTCATACCAAACGAACCACTTTTAGAATCATCAGCTTGAGCAAAGCTAGAAAAAACACAAAAGGTTGCCAAAACTAAAATTAAAAATTTATTCATAAAAACCCCTTTATTAAAACTGGTACTATGGTAGCATATTAATTAAATTTAAAAAAGGTTTTTAAAACTATTTAAATTTAACTTTTTTCAAATTGTTGTTTGAAATTCGCTTACCAATAGAGCTTCTTGATTTTACTATAAAATTAGCAATTTCAATTCTTTTAACAATGTCTTTATTTGTCGAAAATTCTACAAATTTGGGATTCAATGAAAAATCAATAAATTCATCATTTTCTCCTAAAAATTCATAAACTTTATCTGTAATAAATTTATCTATTTTAAACCTTTTAACATAATAAAAATTGTCAAGTTTGTTAAGATAAATTATTGAAAATATTTGCTCTTTTGAATTATTTATATCATAAACTAAAGCACATACATTCTTTTTATCTATAAATGTCTTGTCCTCAATATTTTTAAGAACATAACTATTTTCCCTAAAAACCAATATTTTATCATAATAACTAGCATTTCCAATAAATTCACCATCAAAAAGACTAGTTCCTACAAAACCTTCTGCCAAGTTTAAATAAACTTTCATATTCTTTGTAGCTATTTCTTTTACATTCTTTGATTTGATCAAAGAAATTTCAGTCTTTCTTTGATGCTCTTTAGAATACTTTGCAAGCAATAAATCAATAAAGTTTATTGAATATCCTCTTATTGAAGAAATATTGCTATTTATACTCTTTAATTCTTTATTTAAAATTTTAATATCCTTGGAATTCTTATCAATATCAAAAAGACTTATTTTTCTAATTGGAATCTTAAGCAAATTTTCAACATCTTCTTTCAAAACTTCCCTTGAAAAAGATTCTTTATACCTTAAAACCTCTGACAATATTATACTTACAATATTTTCTTCTTTAGAAATTGTTTCAAGAAGTTTATAAATCTTTTTTTCAATAAAAATTTGCTCCAATGTTTTATAAAATATTTTTTCAAGAATCTTGCTTTTCTGCAATTCAAGTTCCATTTTTAAAACTTTTTGAAGATGAGCTGCATGAAACTTGATAAGATCTTTAATAGTATAAACAACAGGATATCTCTCGCTAAGCAACAATAAATTAACAGAAATTGATATCTGACAATTTGTATAATGATAGAGCTTTTCAATTACTTCACTTGCATAAACACCTCGAGGCAAAGATAGCTCTATGGCCACATTTTCAGCAGTAAAGTCATTAATGCTTGAAACTTTAATATAATTTTTTCTAATTGCTTTCTCAATCGAAGATATCAAGCTCTCAGTAGTTTCACCAAAAGGCAATTCCCTTATTACAATTGTTTTTTCATCTATAGTTTCAATTTTAGCTCTAACTAAAACTTTACCGTTACCATCAGCGTATTCATTAACATCAACTATTCCTCCCGTTGGAAAATCAGGATAAATATCGTAACTCTCTCCAAGAAGCTCGCTCTTTACTGCATTTAAAATCTCATTAAAATTGTGAGGCAATATTTTAGCTGCCATTCCAACAGCAATCCCTTCACTCCCCTGAATTAAAATAACAGGAATTTTTGCGGGATAAAGCAAAGGTTCATTATTTCTTCCATCATAAGAAGATTCATAAATTGTTATCTCTTTGCTGTAAAGAACATCAAAAGCCAAAGGGGTTAATCTACATTCAATATACCTAGAAGCAGAAGCAGGATCACCTGTAAACAAATTACCAAAATTGCCCTGCTTTTCAATAAATAAATCCTTGTTAGCAATATTAACAAGAGCCTCATAAATTGACGTATCACCGTGAGGATGGTATTTCATTGTATTACCAACAACATTTGCAACTTTATGAAAGTTGCCATCATGCATTTCAAAAAGAGAATGTATAATTCTCCTTTGAACTGGCTTAAACCCATCAACAACACTAGCAATAGCACGATCTTTAATAACATAAGATGAATATTGCAAAAAATTATCTTTAAGTACAGTTCTAATATCCATTAAATCAAATTCTCCATAATAAAATTCCGCCTTTCAGGAGTGTTCTGCCCCATATAAAAACCCAATTTATCTTTTATTTCTTTAATATTAAAAAGGTCCACTTTTGTAAGCTTAATGCTATTAATATCAATAAAACCTTTAAATTCATTTGGAGAAATTTCACCAAGGCCTTTAAACCTTGTTACTTCACATCCCCCCTTAAGCTCAAGAATAGCTTTTTGTTTTTCTTCCTCAGAATAACAATAGATCGTGATTTTTTTGTTCCTAACCCTAAAAAGAGGAGTTTCTAAAATATACATATGCCCATTTAAAATTAAATCTTCAAAAAAAGTCAAGAAAAAAGTTAACAACAAATTTCTAATATGAAATCCATCAAAATCTGCATCGGTTGCTATTACAACCTTATTGTACCTTAAATTTTCAATTGATTCTTCAATGCCAAGAGCCACCATCATATTATAAAGCTCTTCATTTTTATATATCTCAGATTTATTTTTTTCAAACATATTTTGAGGTTTTCCCCTAAGAGAAAATATAGCCTGAGTATAAACATCCCTACAAGACACCATTGAACCTGTTGCAGAATCCCCTTCTGTTAAAAAGATCATGGTTTGTTCTGACTGCTTACTGCTGTCGTTAAAATGAAATTTGCAATCCTTAAGTTTAGGGATTTTAAAAGATATTTTTTTTGCTCTCTCTCTTGCTTCTTTTCTTACACTACTTAATTCTTTTCTGAGTCGTTCATTGTCAACTACTTTTTTCTCAATCAATTTTGCAAGTATTTTATCTTTATATAAAATTTCAGAAATTATCTTCTGCACTTCTTTTGCAACATTGCCTCTAGTTTCAATATTCCCAAGCTTATTCTTAGTTTGACTTTCAAATATTGGATCTTTAATTTTAACAGAAAGAGTTGCAACAAGCCCCTCCCTAATATCTGTTGAGGAATATGTTTTTTTAAGAAAATCGTTAATAGCTCTTACAAAGCCTTCTCTAAAACCAGTCTGATGGGTGCCTCCATCGTTGGTATATTGCCCATTAACAAATGAAAAATAAGTCTCCCCATAATTACTTGTATGGGAAAAAGCAAATTCTAAGGTTTTACTAGAATAGTAAACAACATCATAAAGCAAATCATCACTTTTAATTTCTGAATTCAAAAAATCTAAAAGACCATTTTTAGATTCAAAAATTTGATCATTATAGTTTATTACAAGTCCCTTATTCAAACAAGCATAATGGAAAAATCTTCTTTTGAGAAAATCTTCACTGTAAGAATATTTTCCAAATATTTCTGAATCTGCTAAAAACTCAACATAAGTACCATCTTTATCAGAAGATTTTATTTCTCTAGATTCCAATAATTTTCCCTTAGAAAACAAAGCCTCAAAAGATTTGCCATTTCTTGTTGATCTTACTAGAAATTTTGAACTTAAGGCATTAACTGCCTTAGTTCCAACCCCATTAAGCCCCACAGAAAATTGAAAAACATCATCATTATACTTGGCTCCAGTGTTAATAATTGAAACACTCTCAATAACTTTTCCAAGAGGAATTCCTCTTCCATAATCCCTAATAGAAATAAGATTATCTTCTTTTTTTATAAAAATTTCATTTCCGTAACCCATAATAAACTCATCAATTGAATTGTCTATTATCTCTTTAATTAAAACATAAATACCATCATCAATATTAGAGCCATCTCCCAAACGTCCAATATACATACCAGATCTTAATCTAATATGTTCAAGAGAAGATAGAGTGATTATTTTACTTTCATCATAATTTTGAGTCTTCATCTAAATCCTTGCTTTACAAATTAAATTTTAATAGTTTCAAGCTTTTTAACTATTTGATCTCTAATAATACTAGCGAGATTCTCTTTTTCATACTCACTTAATTTTAAAATATCTATCAAAGGATGGACATGAATATAAACAGATAGACCAGAATTAAAAATAATATTTTTAATAAAAAAGTTATTAGTATTATAAAGAGTAACAGGAAGAATTGATGTTCCTGTCTTTAATGCCATCTTAATTGAACCTTTTTTAAAAACCTTAGTATCCCCCCCTCTATTTCTAGTCCCTTCAGGGAAAATTCCAATAGATCTGCCCTCTCTCATAACCCTTATTGCCTTAGCTTCAGCAGCAGCGGCAGATCTTATGCTCTTTCTATTAACAAAAATAACACCCATAACAATCAAAACAATATTCACAAAAGGAACCCTAAGCAAAGAATGTTTTGCCAATATTACAAATGGACTGGCAAAAGTATAAATAAAAATTAAAGGATCCATAGCTGCAATATGATTTCCCATTATTATTACATTGCTTTTTTTAGGAATATTCTCAGAACCCGTAACAATAATTTTAATCCCAGCAAGCCATAAGCTAATCTTAATGCAAGCTCGCATCATAATGAAACTAAGTCTAACAACATAACGCTCAAGTAAAAAAATTTTACAAACCAAGTAAAAAGGAAATAAAAAAAAAATTAAAATTAATAAAAACAATAAAACATTAAAATAAGTTATAATACTTCTCAATATTTTCATAAAAACTATTATCCTATTTTTTCTATTCGCTCAAGCTTTAATTTTTGCCCTTTAACTAAGCTTACATCATCTTTCAAAATTTTAATAGGATTCAAAATGATTGTAGAAAATTTTTGCTTTTGAACAACTCTTTCGTTATGTTCAAGAAAAAAAGATTCTACAAGCTTGTAACTACCCATGTCAATCTCATATTCAAGAACAAAATTATTTTTTAAAGGGAAAATATTAAAAATGCCATAATAAATTTTATTCTCATCAATATAAGTTAAATGGGGATAAGAAAAGTCATAAATTTTGTCCTTATACACGTAATTTCCACTAGGAATAAAATAAATATCATTACTCCTTTTTTTAACATTTAAGACATTCTCATCAAATCTCTTAAATGCGCCCGAAAATCCACTATTATCATAAGAATTCGTACTAGTGTCAATTTTGATTTCAATGTTTTCTTTATCTACAATTTTTATCCAAAAGTTGTAAACTATCAAATCTGAAAAAAGAGACTTTGCGCTAACATTAAGTGTATTGTAAGCGGGTTTTGAAATATATTCAATCTTTGCAACTTCTTGAGAATTTTTTCTAAAAAGATTAATCTCGCTTGATTGCCTTTCAAAAGACAAGAATAAAACTTCGTCAATATCTTTGTCATGCTTTTTATTATAGTCATGAACATCATACCAAACTCCATGCAAAAATTTATAAACTTCATCTTTGCTTAAATTCTTTAAAGTTTTATAAATATTATTATCAATTTTACCAACTTTTTCACTCACAGAAGAAAGATAATATCTACCCTGAACATGAGAATATTCATATTTTTCAATCTTGCTAATTATTAAATCCTCCCCCACTTTTTCATATTTTTCTAAAGAAATAGGATAGCTTTCTCTTGATCTGTTTTCTTCATAGGCTGAAGACCTTGCATACTTATTGATAAGAACAGTGCCATTAACTTTGTCAAAAAATATAGGCTTGTAAGAAGACACATCATTTAAAACAGACTTTTGAAAAACGTACAAAACAGATTTATCTTTTAAAAATCCCTGAACAACTATATTAAAATCATAATCACCTGTAATATCCTCAAGATACATGTTATAAGAATTTTTTGGATCAATATCTATTTGGGTTTTAAAAAGAATCGTTCCAACTTTACTTTTAGGATCAAATCCAACAATAAACAAATACGCATTAAGATTTGAAAAATTTTGAGCTAAAACCACCTGTTCAAAATACACATCTAAATTTAAATTTTCCTGCTGAACTGCAAGAATTTTATAACCTTTTAAATCTATAATATCCCCAAAAAAATCTTCCATTTTATTAACTTCTAAAACATTAGAATTCGGATTATCGATTCTGGAAGAAGATTTTACATCTTTGTTAAAAACAATAAAATCTTTGCTTACTTTAGAGCAAGCAAGCAATGTAAAAAAAAAGAATAAAAACAAAAATTTATAAAACCGAATTAATTCTTTATCCTTACTCAGAGCAATTACACTAACAGCCAAAACCTTTGTCATAACATTTATTTCTTAATTTTGACTAAAGTTTTGCAAAGCAAAAAACGACTCATTAAAATTATTAACAAAATCTTTTTTATTCAGTAAAAAATCTGTAATCAGCCCGCTATTTGCAATGTTAAAATTGTCAAGAAGTTTTTCATTTTTGATCTCTTCTTTGAGCCGATTAGATCTTTTTTTAGCTGAATTGAGAAAAAATAAATAAACTTTTTTATTTGCCACAAAAGGCTTAGACCAAGAATTTTCTTTTAATCCAAAAATAACATCATAAAAAGACTTGCTATTATTAAACTCAACTAACTCCTTTAGAGTATTTGGGTAAATATTAATATTATAAGACAAATTAACAATTTCTTCTTTTAAGCTAAGCTGATACTTTTCAAGAACTTGGCTTAAACTACTAAATTTAACATCACCAAGAAAATCAGATAGCTTATTTTCCAAATAACCTTCAATAACGCTTGGTTCATAAGTTTCAATGTAATTTTTAACAGAACTAATATCACGATCTGAATTTTTATCAAAATCATGAACATTACTAAATGCCTTATATATTTGATATTCATTTTTATTTTTAATCTTAATAGGCTTGCTAAATTCACCTTCACTTAAAGAAAAAATGGAATTTAGATCTTCTTTCTTTTCAACATTAAGATCTAAATCAAAATAATACTTATCCAAAGAAACAACGCCTTTGAAATTAGCTATATCATCTGAATAAAGCTTAGCAAGCTCTTCAAATGGAGTTTTGTTTAATAGCTTATCGTAAGCGGTCCGAGCATCATTCATATTTTTAAAACGAATAGACGCAAGCGATAAACGTTTGAATAAATTTAAATTTTTCTCAGCATAAGATATTACCTCTTTATTAGAAAAATCCTGATAGGAAAGAGAAAGATATGAAATATGCCTTTCTACAGTGCTCATATCTTTAATCAGATCAAAAATAGAATCGGGAAATATCAAATTACTATTTAAAAAAATTTTCACATTAGAAAACAATATATTTTCTACCATCTCATCATAAATTTTAACTTTTTGATAATCAGAAGCTTTATTATATCTTTTAGAACTGAAATTTCCACTAGAGTCTAAATATTCTGGAGATCTAAGTAAATTTTTATTCAGCATTTCCTTAGAAATATAAAAATTATATTTTTTTATTAAGTCCAAAAAAGCAACATCCTCAACATATTTCATAAATGCCAAATACCAGGCATTATAATCTGTATTAATATTTTTAGCATTACCCTGCAATCTAGAATAAAGATTTGAATAATAATTAACATACTTGGCAAACTTACTATCTTTTTTATAGTAAATAGGTTGACCTTTATAAGAACCAAATTTTAAACCAGATGAATCAGCATTATCAAATATCCCCGGAAGTAAAGGTGCAATAATAAATCCGAAAACAATTAAAATAAGAGCAAAAATACCCCACATACCAACTTTTTTTTCTTTAGATTCAAGCACAACTAAATCATTTTTGACTTTTCTACTTCTTTTTCGCATAAAACAACCTTTAATAAGTAAGCATACTAATAATAATTTAACTACTAAATTATCACAATTGAAAAATTATTGCAATTGAAATATCTAACTTAAGCTATACGCTTAAATATTATAGAACTAAAAAAATTTTACATTTCTAGTATAAAAACGAATCGCTTTGGATAAAAAAGGAGAATGAAATCAAAAGTATATGAATATGAATCAAAACAAATTCAACCTCAATATAAATATAACTAAGGACGAACTTTTAAGATTAATAAAAATAGTTTATAACAACTTTGGAATCAATCTCAGCGAAAAAAAAAAGCTGCTAATTGAAAGCAGATTATCATCTCTTCTTAAAGTTAAAGGTTTTAAAAATTTTACTGAATACATCGACTTTTTAGAAAAAAGCACTGGAAATATTCAATTAATCGAATTAATAGACAAAATATCAACAAATCATACCTATTTTTTCAGGGAATCTAAACATTTTGATTTTTTAAATAATAAAATATTGCCTAAACTTACTGAAAAAATATTAAACTCAGAAAACTCAGAAATTAGAATATGGTCAGCTGGCTGCTCAAGTGGTGAAGAGCCTTATACAATTGCAATGATACTAAAAGAATACATGGAACATAATAAAGTAGATTTTAAAGTCAAAATCTTAGCAACAGACATTTCAATTAGCGTTCTAAATGAAGCTCGTGAAGGGATTTATCCTGAAGATCGCATAATAAATTTGCCCAAATATTTAAAAATTAAATATTTAAATCAACTTCAAGATGATAAATTCCAAGTTAAAGAAATTTTAAAAAAAATGGTTTACTTTAAAAAATTAAACTTAATGGATGAGAAATTTCCATTTAGCAAAAAATTTGACCTAATATTTTGCAGAAATGTCATGATCTATTTTGATGAAAAAACCAGAAACAACCTTGCCAATAAATTCAACTCATATCTTAAAAAGGATTCTTATCTTTTAATTGGACATTCAGAAACAATCAGAGGAAACAAAAATCTTGAATACGTAATGCCTGCCACCTATAAAAAGAATTAATGCTCAAGAGCATTAATTCTTTTTATAATAAATTTCCTATTATGTAAAATGTAAAATTTATTTGACTTTAAAGGTCTAAGAATACTGCTGCTAAGTTAAGTTTACTTTTTCACCTATTCTAATAAAATAGAGCAATTCACCAATCGTTGCTACATGATCACCTACTCTTTCTAAAAAACTATTCAAAAATAATATATTTAAAAGATAATCCAAATTTTCAGGATTTTTTTTCATAGCATCAATAACAATACTTTTCTGCTTTGAAAATAATTTATCTATTATATTGTCATACTTAACTATCTTTAATATTTTGGTAAAATCTCCATCAAAATATGCGTCAAAAATATCAGACAACATTTCTTTAGCTGTATCGGCCATTTCTCTTAAAGGTTTAAAATATAAATTAAGAAAATTAAAATCATCCAAATCTGATTCAAGAAGAAGAACAACCTTTACAATCTTAGTGGCATGATCTGCAATCCTTTCAAGAGAGCTTATTATTTTAATAATTGCTAAAATTTCTCTAAGCTCTGTAGCAACAGGATGCTCAGTCGCAATTATTCTTCCGCACAAATCTTCAATATCGTACTGATAATCATCTATTATTTTTTCATCTTCATTGATTATTTTTTTAGCTAAATTTTTATCTTTAGATTCTAAAGCTATTAAAGAATCATCAATAATCTTAAGCACACATTCTTTCATATCCCAAAGATAATCTTTTATTATTTCAAGTTGTTTAGTAAGCTTTCTCCTTATCATATTATATCTCCTAAAAAAACCGCTTTAAAAATAAATATCTTATCTTGGCTCTCTCATAATAATAACTAAAAGGGTAATTATCAATAACTAATTTATAGTAATGCAAAGCCTTTAAAAAATCTTTATACTTGCTCTCAGACTCATAAAGTTTTCCCAACAAATAACTATATTTGTCTGAAAAGCTTGAATTAATATACTTAGGAAAGTAAAGAGAGCTAAAATTTAAAGCAAACTCATGCTCTCCCCTTGTTACTAAGAATTCAAAGATCTCAAGATAAATACTCTCAGAAAAATCAACATTCTTTTCAACTAAATATCTAGCGTTCTCTAAAACCTCTTCTTTAATATTTAATTCTATACCAAGCTTAATTAGATCAAAAACAATGCTTTGAAAATATTTGCTCTTCAATTTCAAATAATTTTCATAAGATTTTAAATAATCCCCATTTTTATAATGAATTTCCGCCTTCAAGAAAATATATTTATCATCATTGAAATTATACTTATTAAGCAAATTTATTGCCCCTTTGTAATCATTTATGTAAGATAAATTTAAAGCCCTGACAATAATCTCTTTAGAGGTCATCCCATTAATGCTATCCCTTCCAAGTTCAAGATTATTAACACTTTCAATGTTATTGTTCTTGCCAGAGACAGCACTACCACTATGTGGAATTGCAACTTCAAGCTTCTTTGTAATTTTCAAGACAATTATTTTATTAAATTCACTTGAATCTTTAACATTTTGATAACTGAAAACCAATTTAATTTGGCCTTCTTTTTTAAAAGTTTGAAAAGTAAAAACAACACCGTTATCATAAGATTCTCCAATTAACTTAATAAAAGATTCATTTTCAATGCTTTTGATATAAATCCAAGACTCCTCTTTAAAAGAAAGCCTAAACTTTGAATTGGTATTTACATTAATATCTACCTCTCTACTACTAAAATCAAGCTCGTATGAATCGCCTTGATTTATAAAAGCTGGCTTAGAGCAAACTTCAAAAACAATAAATAGCAAACTTATATAAATCAAATATTTTCTAATCATTTGGAAATTTCTAAAATCTTATCTATTAATTTTTCATTCTCCTTCTCAATATCAAAGTTAAATAAATTTTCCTTTTTAATCCAAAGATCCTTGAAAAAATTTTCATCAAGAAACTTATTTTTAATCAGCCCATCAACAACTAAATTTTTATTTAAATTTTCATTTAAAAAATCAGGCCTTGGAATAAAAAAATCATCCATATTAAGACATTCATTTAAATCAAAATAAAAATCTTCCATATCAACTAATTTAACCTTGGCGTCTAAATTGTCTTCAACAGACTTTTGAGATTTCTCTAACATTTGAGTTGAATAGAAATAAGTAATGCCTGAAACAATAAAAATCAAAAATATTAAAATTAAAAAATATTTTCTAAAACTAAACTTTCTATCTTGCATGTTAATTTCCTTAAATCTAACTTAATTATATATTAAACACTCTGCTTTCACCATTATCAAGTGTAATACCTATCAAATTTTCACCACCCTCAGAAACATATGCATTATGGGTTATTACTAAGAGTTGAATTTTTTTCCCCAATTCTTTTAAAAGTAAAGAAAGTTTTTTGCTATTCTCAAAATCAAGAGCCGCATCTATTTCATCAAGCATGCAAAAACAAGCAGGAGAATAATAATAAAGTGCAAATAAAAAAGCCATACTAACCAAAGTACTCTCGCCTCCTGAAAGCATATTATTGTTTTTAACAAACTTGTTTGAAAAATTTATTCTAATCTCAACATTATCAGTATTTTCATTATAAAAAAGACTGGCGGTTCCTTTAAAAATTTTTTTAAAAAAGTAAGAGAAATTTTTATTAATCTCATCAAATGATTCTCTAAATTTTTTATAAATCTCATTTTTTATTTTTTTTTGAAGCTTTTGTAATGAATATTTTGAAAGCTTTAAATCTTCTACTTGTAAACTTACTTTTTCAAAACGATCCTTAGTTTCATCAAATTCTTTATCAATATTAAAAAATACATAATCCCCCAGATTTATTGCATCTATCTCTTTGCGTAACAACTCTCTGGTTGCAAGATCTTCTTCCAATTCAAATTTATCAGACATTTCATTAGAAACATTGAAATTTTCTATTTCGCTCTTAATGCTTACATTAGAATTTAAAAGAAATTCGTATTCTGTCTGTTTTTTTATATATTCATAATAATTAGTTTTTTTAAAATCATTTAAAAAAACTAAAGAACTAAAATCTTTCTCCTTAAAAGGCTCACTACTAAATTTTGAAGCACCAATAAGATTACTTAAATTAAGCTGAATATCGCTCTTTTCTAAATTTAGATTTTCAAGCTTTAAATACAAATCTTTAAGCTCTTCATCAAGGCTATTCTTAGATTCAAATAAAAATTCTAAATTACCATCTATAAGTTTAATTTCGTCTAAATTTTTAAATTTAGAAAGCTCTATATACTCAAGCTCACCTAATACATCATTTAATTGAAGAGTCTTTTCTTCGATTAATCTCTCGATATTTGTTATCTCTTTAGCAAGATTTGATTTTAAAGCATTTTTTTCAAGCAAAAATTTTTTCAAATTAACATTTTGATCGAAAATAGGCTCAATTTTATCCCTCAATAAAGCCAAAAGATTCTCATCTTTACTTATATACTTGATTAAATTTACTCTAATCTCTTTAATATATTTTATACTCAATGATTCTTCAAAAAGTTTAAGAGAGTCTAATATATTCTCTTTTAATAAAACAAACTCTTCCGATTTGGCACTCTTTAATACAGATAAAATTAGATCAACAAGTTCAAAAAAACTTTTAGTATACCTATTAATCTCGTCACTTAAAGAAAAAAACTCATTTTTCTTTTCTTTAAGCAAACTATTTAATTGATATAAATTGTTATTTATAGAATTTTTTTTCTCTTCAGACTCAGATTTGCTCTTGGCAAACTTATCTTCCAAATTCATCTTTAACATCTTTTCTTGCTCTAATTTTTGAATTTTAATCTCTAGCCCAAGAATTTTAGACTTCATAAGCTCAAGATCTTTTTCTAATTCTTGAATATTATTAATGACATTTTTTTCCCTAAATGAATAAAATTCTAACTTTTCCTTAAAACTAGAAGACAAAAATTTACTCAAACCGTCTAAATTTAATTCGCTCTTCAAGACATTAAGATCAAAATTAATATTGAAAAGCTTTTTTAACGTTATTGTTTTTTCTAAAGCTTCTAATTTTTGACTTAAATCTTGATGTTTTTTTCTCAAAAGGTAAACATTTTTTATGTTATCGTACTTTTGCCTTAAATTTTCTTGCAAGGACAACAAAGATGATAAATTTTGATTAGATTGCTTAAAATTTTTCAAAGCCTCTTCTTCCTCAATTTTTAAAACATCTATTCCGCTTGCCTGTTCAATTAAAGATTTGAGATTTACACTTCTTTCCAAAGAAATGTCTTCAACCCTACCTTGATTTATAAACATATAAGGCGATTTTTTAAACTTAAAACTGTTCAAAAGTCTATTATAATCTTGAAAATTTAAAATTTTATTATTAAAATAATACTCACTTGAACCGTCCTTATAAAGACGCCTGCGAATATAAAAATCCCCTTCAAATTCCTTTAAGGTCGATTTTTCAGAGTTAATGTTACTAAAAAAAAGAGTTACTTCTGCAAAATTTGATTTTCCTAATTTTGAAACAGAAATTAAATCAGAAACATCTTCAACCCTTAAAAATTTTAAATTATCTTCTCCCATACAAAAACGTACAGCATCAATAAGATTGCTCTTACCACACCCATTAGGACCTACAATAAAACTTAAATTTTCACCTATTTCAAACTCTTGTCTATTTAAAAAAGATTTAAACCCCAAAAGCGCTATTTTTTTTAAAACCAAACTAACTCCCAATTAAAATTAAAAACCAATTACTGATAAATCTACAATTTCATATTATAATAAATAAAAATATTTTAAAAAAAGGTCAATTATGATTTGTGGAATAGATGAAGTTGGAAGGGGTTGTATTTTTGGACCTATTCTAAGTGCTGCTGTAGTTTTCAAAAAAAAACCTAGCTTTATAAAAGAATTAGACGATTCTAAAAAGCTAAAAAAAGAAAAAAGGGAGTACCTATCATCATTAATACTTGAAAACTCATATTATGCATTTGCTGAAATTTCAAATATAATAATAGAAAAAATAAATATTCACAACGCATCCCTTCTTGCAATGCAAACTGCATACGAAAACCTAAAATTAAATTGCAGTTTAGTGCTTGTAGATGGCAAATTTGTCCCCAAAATAACAGCAAAAAATGTTAAAGCAATAATTAAAGGAGATTCAATAATAGACGAAATAAAAGCTGCTTCAATTATTGCTAAAGTTAAAAGAGACAAATTAATGGATGAATACGATAAAATTTATCCATTATATTTACTCAGAAAAAATAAAGGATACCCCACAAAAGAACATAAAAATGCAATAAAGAAATATGGGGTTTTAAGCCTTCACAGAAAAAATTTTAAACTAATTTAAAAAAATAAAAATAAAAAAATTTAATAATCCTTCTTTTTAAATCGCCCACCTGATAAATGAGATTTCTTATCAAATCTAGAATCATCTAATTTAGATCTCTCTCCATATTCACCATACCCTTTATTATACCTGGCAGAAGAACTACCAGATCCCGAAGATACTTTCTGTTTAATAACTGCTATTGCCTTAAGCAAATTGGATTCAAATTCATTTATATTCTCTTCATATACAAAAATAGAATGTCTTTCAAAATCTCCACTCGGACTTCTTTTGCTTTCTACAATATTTAAAAAATAATCTCCTTTTCTATTTTCCTTGACATTAAAAAAATAAGTTCTCTCAGACTCTGTAAATAGCTTCTCAGAGTATACTTCCCCTCTCTCTCCCATCAATTTCCTCCACACAAGTTTTTGTACTTGACTACATTTAAGTTAAATTAATTGTACTTATTTAAAAAAAAAATTGCTAGCCAAAAATAACATTACAATAAATCTTATTGACATAAATTGATTTTTTTTATATAAGTAAATTATTGTATTGCGTCCTTCGTATAATGGCTATTACCTTAGCCTTCCAAGCTAATGATGTCGGTTCGATTCCGATAGGACGCTTAAATTAATGGCAGCACACTTTCTAAGCTTGACAATGCTTATTAAAGAATAAGAATTATATCTAAAAGATAAATAAAAAATGAAATTAATGGAGATGGCGGGAATTGAACCCGCGTCCTAAAAACAATACTATAAGCTTCTACAAGCTTATCTAGCATTTTATTAAGCAATATGGTTTGGAAATGCTAGCAAACCGCCAAATTGCTCTCAAGTATAAAAGTCCCTAAAAATCAACTTGAAAACATTTTTAAGCAAGCTTTGATGTCAAAAAGAGTATAAGTGAACCTCAAAGCAAAATTCAACAAAACCCTCTGCTAACTTAAGCAGCCATTACAAGATTTGAGCTTGTAAAGTTATTATTTTTTGCATTTATTTTAGAAGTTTTAAGAGATTCCCTCTGCCTGCAACTTACAATATTAGCATTTTTAGTCAAATCCAAAACATCCCCTTAAGTAAAGGGTATTATAGCATAATTTTAAGAAAACAAAAATGCTTACCACCTTCATTTGCAAAAACTAAGCTAAAATTTTATAATAGTAAATCCGATTATAGGTAAAAGGGAATTTTATGTTTAATGAAATTTTATGGTTTGCTATGCTAATTACTACTTATTCATTTTTGATTATTGTATCCCTTTTTTTTAAAAAAAACGGATTATTTGCATGGGTTGCAGTAGCAATTATTATAGCAAACATTCAAGTTTTAAAACAAATTACAATATTTGGAATTAATGCTACATTGGGCAACATTATTTATGCATCATCATACATTGCAACAGACATTCTCTCAGAATTTTATGGGAAAAAAACTTCAAAAGAAGCCGTTTATATTGGATTTATTAGCTTTATTGTCTTTGCGGTATTAACAAATGCACAAATTCACTTTATGTCAAATAGAACTCAAGAAAATTTTAAAAGTTTAGAAAACATTTTCTCTTCAATACCAGCTTTACTATTAGCCTCTCTTATTGCATACTTAGTATCCCAGTTAAACGATGTTTATCTATATCAGTTTATTAAAAAAAAATTTCCTAAATTTTTATTTTTCAGAACAAATGGATCAACATTAATAAGTGGCTTAATAGATACAACAATTTTTGTAAGCATAGCAACATATTTTAAAGTATTTCCAAAACAAGCCTTCCTAGATATAGTAATTTCCACATACCTAATTAAAGGTTTAGCAGGAATTTTGGGAACACCTTTTATATATTTTGCAAAATATATAAAACTTCAAAAATGAAAAAGTTGATTTGCGCAAATAAAAAACTTTATCTAAGATAATTAATCTGGTACAATTAAATGCTATGAATAAAGATATGTTTGATTTAAGCTTGTGGATAGGAATGTTCCTATTTATATATATAACATTGGGAATTCTTTACCGATTTTTTGGAAAATCTGGGCTTTTTTGTTTCAATGCAATTATTTCAACAATGTCAAATATTATAATATTAAGAAATTTAAAAGCATTTGGAATGTCCTTAAATTTATCAGGCATTACTTTTTTATCGGCATCATTCTCTTTAAACCTAATGGTAGAAAAATACAGCAAAAAAGAAGCGACAAATTCCGTGATATTGAGCCTTTTGTTAAACATAACTTTTACAATTATGATTAATTTTATGATACTATTCAATCATAATAAATTAGACACCGCAGATATTCATTTTAAAATATTGTTTAATAACTTTACATACATTTTAACAATATTAATTGGAACTTATGTGTTTTTTCTATCCCAATATATAAACATCTTACTATATAATTATTTTAAGCAAATAAAAATAAAATCTTTATGGGTCATTCATCCTCTATCAAGACTAATTTCTGGATATCTGGCTAATTTGCTAGTTTCAATATCTATAAATACAATACTTAAATTCTACCCTGAAACAAAAAATATCGAACTTACAAAAGGATCTCTTATTATTACATTAATAATAATTGCAATCGATACCATTTTTTACCTATTTATAAATTCTTGGAAAAAAATTAAAGAAGCTTAAGAATTAATAAGATTTTCAATAAATTGATAATTTTTAACAACTTGTCTATAATATTTTAATCTCAAATTTGACTTCTCAACTTCATTTAACAAATAATCAATGCCACTTTTTCTTAAGCGAATCAATAAAGAGTACATAACTATCGAAACAGCTACAGAAATATTATAACTTTGAGTAAATCCATACATAGGTATTTTTACGTATAAATCGGCAACTTCCAAGACTTCTACACTAAGCCCTGTTAACTCTGTACCAAAAAATATCGCCATTTTATTGTTAATTGGAAAATTTTCAAGATTTATTGATTTTTCATTCAAAGATGTGGCTACTATTTTATATCCATCAGACCTTAACCTATCAATTGCAAGCTTAGAATTTTTATATTTATTTAAATTTATCCATTGTGAAGATCCCAAAGTAATATCTGGATTTAAAGTATACTTATTCTTTTTTTCAATAACATGAACATCACTAAGTCCTAAAATTTCGCCTGTTCTAATAGTAGCACTTGCATTTTGAGACTGGAAAATGTCCTCAAGCACAAATGTTAAATAATTGGTGCGAAAACTTAATACTTTCTCAATCCTAGCTTTTTTTTCATCTGTAATAAATTTAGACAAAACACCTATTCTTTTTAAGACATCATCATCCATAATAAAAATTAAATTTCAAAAATAACAAATTCATCCTTTAATATATTTCAAATTACAAACTATTTCTTATATAATACAAAAATGAAAGTAAAAATTGAAGAATCTTGGAAAGAAGTTTTAAACAATGAATTTAATAAAGAGTACTTTAAAGAGCTTGTGAGATTTATAAAACATGAATATAAAACAAAAAATGGAAAAATATTTCCTCCTCCAAAACTTATATTCAATGCTTTTAATTCTTTACCATTTAAAGACATAAAAGTGGTAATAATTGGACAAGATCCATACCACGGGAAAAACCAGGCAAATGGACTTGCTTTTTCCGTAGATTCAAAAATCAAAATTCCACCGTCTTTACAAAACATATTTAAAGAAATAGAAAAAAGCTTAAAAATAAAAACCATCCCAAACGGAGATTTAAAAAGATGGGCAATTCAAGGTGTATTTCTAATAAATACAATCCTAACAGTCGAAGAAGGTAAACCTTCTTCTCACAAAGCTATTGGTTGGGAAATTTTTACAGATGAAGTAATAAAAATAATCTCTAAAAATTTGAAAAACATTGTATTTATGCTTTGGGGCAATTTAGCAAGAAGTAAAAAAGGGCTAATTGACCCAACAAAGCATCTAATTCTTGAAACAAGTCATCCATCTCCATATTCAGCAAACAATGGATTTTTAGGATCAAATCATTTTAGCAGTGCTTTAGATTATTTAAAAAAACACAATAAAAATATAATAAACTTTCAATAAAATTAATAAATTTAATAATGGTTATGATTTAAAATTTCTTTATGTAAAAACTCTGAGTAAATACTACTCAGAGCATACACAACATTATCCAATTAAATTATTTTTCTTTCAAATTGTTTTCTTTAATTTCATTAATATTAGTATCTGATTCATTATTCTCATCATCCCAGAAAGTTGAACTATTCTTGTTTTCAGTCTTTATATCATTTAAAAAGCTATCATCTGCTCTTCTAGTATTTAGAAAAGATAAAAAGACTACAAAGATAAAAAAGAGTGCTATAAAAAATCCAGTAATTTTTACAGCAACACTTGAAGACTTTGCCCCAAAAATAGAAGAACTGCCGCCCCCAAAAACACCGCCTATTCCATCGCCCTGCTCATCTTGAATTAAAACCAAAAGGATAATAAAAATCGAAACAATAACAAAAATTATAAAAATAAGAAATCTAACTAAATCCAAAACAAACCTCTTTAACTAAAGAACACTATTAATTATAGATAAAAAAGATTCGGCCTTTAAAGATGCTCCACCTATTAGCGCACCATCAATATTAGGTTCATTTATAAGCTCTTTTACATTGCTTGAATTAACAGAGCCTCCATACTGAATTATAATATTATCTGAAGCTGACTTTGAATAAAGCTTCATAATCTCAAGCCTAATTGCCTTATGAACCTCTTCTGCTTCCTCTTTAGTTGCGGTTTTACCCGTTCCAATTGCCCAAACAGGCTCATAAGCTAAAATTATCCTTTGAATATCTGATTCGGAAACACAATTTAACCCCTTTTTAACCTGATTTAAAACAACGTCTAAAGTTTTTCCAGAATCTCTCTCATCAAGAGTTTCTCCAACACAAAGAATTAAGTATTTAAAAGGATGCTTAAGTCCTGAAAGAATCTTTTTATTTATTATTTCATCTGTTTCTGCTAAATACAATCTACATTCAGAATGACCAAGTATAACATATTCTACTCCAAATTCTAAAAGCATTGAAGGTGAAATTTCACTTGTCCTTGCTCCACTTTCCATATAAGACATATTTTGAGCACCAAGGAGAACATTACTGCCCTTAATACATTCTGAAACCTTGGATAAAGCCGTAAATGGAGGAGTTATCATTATTACAACATCATCTTTTAAAGCCTTAACTTCAGTTGCAATTTCTTTTGCAACAATAGAAGCTTCTGCACTTGTATAATGCATTTTCCAATTTCCCGCTAAAAATGTTTTTCTCATTTTAATTCTCCAAAACCTTAATACCCGGCAAAATTTTCCCTTCAAGATATTCAAGTGATGCACCACCACCTGTTGAAACATGAGTAATCTTATCAGATAAATTAAATTTATTAACAGCTGCAACAGAATCTCCACCACCAACAACCGTTAAACCTGAACAAGATGCTACCATTTCGGCAACCTCAGCGGTTCCTTTTGAAAATAAATCAAATTCAAATACACCAAGAGGGCCATTCCAAATTATAGTTTTGGCGGTTTTTACAACCTTTTCAATTTCTTTTAAAGTATTAGCTCCAATATCCATGCCAATCTTGTTTTCAGGAATATTAAAGGAATCAATATACTCAGGAGTTGCATTTTTATTAAAATCATCAGCCACAATATGATCAAGTGGTAAAATTACTTTAACACCCAACTCTTTTGCTTTTTTTAAAAAAGAAGATGCTATATCAATATATTCGTTCTCCAAAAGAGATTTACCTATAGAATATCCTTCGGAATACAAAAAAGTATAAGCCATTCCACCACCAATCACAACTACATTTGACTTTGACAAAAGTGATTCTAGTACCGCAATCTTTGAAGAAACCTTAGAGCCACCAATAATTGAAACAAATGGCCTTTCAGGATTTTTCAATACTCCACCAAGAAATTTATCTTCTTTTTCCATTAAAAATCCACCAACAGATGGCAAATAATCAGCAACCCCTACAGTTGAAGCATGGGCTCTATGAGCTGCGCCAAAGGCATCATTTACAAAAACATCTCCATTCTCAGAAAGTTTTTTTGCAAAATTTTTATCGTTTTTCTCTTCTTCTAAATAAAACCTTACATTTTCCAGTAATACAACATCGCCATCCTTCATTTGCAAGGTACTATTTACAATTTCACTTCCAATACAATCAGAAAGCATCTTGACATCTTGGCCCAAAAGCTCTGACAATCTATTCGCAACGGGTTTAAGAGAATATTTAAGATTTTTCTTTCCCTCTGGTCTACCCAAATGACTTATAAGTACAATCCTAGCTCCTCTTTCTTTTAGATACTCTATTGTAGACAATGCAGCCTTAATTCTAGTATCATCGCTAATGCTCCCCTCTTTTAGGGGAACATTAAAATCACATCTTACTAAAGCTCGCTTACCTGCAAAGCTACTAAAGTCTTTTACTGTTTTTATTGACATTTTATTACCTTAAGACTACTTATTTTACCAATTTTTGAGCAAGATCAACCACTCTTGTAGAATATCCAAACTCATTGTCATACCATGACAACACTTTTGCAAATCCATTTTCAAGAACCATTGTCTCAAGGCCATCAACAATAGAAGAATGAGAATTCCCCTTTATATCTGAAGACACAATTGGATCTTCCGTGTACCCCAAAATACCTTTAAGCTCGGGTGTTTCTGATGCTTTCTTGAGGACAGAATTAATCTCTTCTTTTGTAACATCTTTTTTCTTGAGTTGAACTGTAAGATCAACAATTGAACCTGTTGGCACAGGCACCCTCATTGAAGTCCCATTCAACTTACCCTTAAGTTCAGGCAAAACAAGTCCAACTGCTTTTGCAGCACCGGTTGAAGTTGGAATAATAGAAAGTGCAGCAGCTCTTGCTCGTCTAAGATCAGAATGCGGAAGATCCAAAATTCTTTGATCATTAGTATAAGCATGAACGGTTGTCATAAGTCCTTGTTCAATTCCAAATGATTCATGAAGCACTTTCGCAAGAGGAGCCAAGCAATTGGTTGTACATGAAGCATTTGACACAGCCTTTAAATCAGAATTAATATCGTGATCATTTACACCAAGAACTATTGTTTTAATCTCATCTTTAGCAGGAACTGTTAAAATAACTTTCTTAGCCCCAGCATGATTCACATGATCAAGATATCCCCCTTTATCACTAGTTGCTGATGAAAAAACACCTGTTGCCTCAATTGCAACATCAATTCCAAGCTTTGCCCAAGGAAGATTTTTTGGGTCTCTCTCAGCAATAATTTTTATTTCTCTTCCATCCACAACAATAGCACCATCTCTTGACTCAACTTTTTTATTATATACTCCAAAAGTCGAATCATATTTCAAAAGATGTGCAAGAGTTTTAGGATCTGTTAAATCATTTATTGCCACAATATCAATTCCTCTTTCAAAAGCAATCTTAAAAACATTTCTACCAATACGACCAAAGCCATTAATAGCCAATTTCATATAAAATCCTCCAATTTTTTTGATTTTATTCCTACTAGAATTATTAAATCACAAATTAACAACAAGTGTCAAACTATCTTTTTATAAGCACAGTGGCTCCTTCTTGAATATAATCCTTTAAAAAGGTAGAAGATTTTATAATACCTCTAGAAATATAATCACTTATATCCTCAATCAAAATCTCTCCCAAAATATCTGATTTTTTATAAACAATAAAACCAGAATCTCTAGTATCACTATTTAAAGCACCTTCTTTAAGAATCAAAAAAACATCGCCTTTTACAACACCGTTTACTTGGCCAAGATTAATAAGAGCATCGTCACTTTTAATCTGAAGAATCTTTCCTTTTTTAGGCAAATAATCATGAAAATCTTTTGAAAGAGAATTTAAAGCATTGCTTAAATAATTAACACCCCCCACATCATAAGAGAAAGAACCAACCTTAATCCCTGTTTTACCTGAAAAAATATTCACTACCAAAGTAGCTGTATTCTTCAAAATATCTGCCTTAAAATCAAAAATTAAAAATAAATCCAAATTATTATTTCTTGAATAAGAAAATCCTTCAGAAAAATTATTAATTAGATAGTCTCTATTTTTATTGTAATCAAAATTATAGTTAACTATTTCCATATTTAAATTACGCTCAAGAACCCTTTCAGCGTATCTTAATATCAAATCATTTGCCCCAAAAAACTTATTCTCACTTTGAGTAAAAATAGCCATTTTATAAACCACTCTGTCATCGTAAAGCTTATTAAAATCAGAAATGCTTTTATATCCGTACTTATAAAATAAAGACTTTCTAACATCAAAAGACACAACATCATAAAAATCTAAAATTCTAGAATCAGTAGAATTTCTTTGTTTTGCTAAATAAAAAAGCTGCTCATAGGCCATAATATCTAAATTCATAAGCTTATATATTTTTGAAAGCAAAAACCTAGCACTATCATTATCAGGCCAAATATCAACAGCATTTTTTGCATTAAATAATGCTTTGTTTAAATTTAAAGATTTAAAAGCTTTAAGCCCCTCATTTTCATAATGCTTAGAAATTCTAGAATTGGAATTATTTTTCAAAAAATTTCTAAAATTAGATGCAAAAAAACTCTCCTCAAGAGCAATATTATAAAATTCTAAATCTTTTTTAAGATTTTTAGCTCGCTCCAAATTTAAAATAGCCTTTTCAATATCCCCAAATTTTAAGTAAGAATATCCCAATAAATAATAAAGTTCATCAGAATCTTTATTAACTAAAATAGCTTTCTGCAATGCCTCTATTGCATCTTCATATTTAAATTC
Organism: Borreliella lanei; assembly: GCF_014205895.1. Classification (GTDB taxonomy): domain Bacteria; phylum Spirochaetota; class Spirochaetia; order Borreliales; family Borreliaceae; genus Borreliella; species Borreliella lanei. The sequence goes on from NZ_JACHFC010000003.1 coordinate 54,645, forward strand.
ATGCAAATAAACAAGCGCAAGCAATCGATATGCATCAACAACTCCAAAATCTTTGTAAGAACTTTCAATTAAAGCCAAATAATTTAAAGCATACTTTTCAGCAAGCCCTAAATTATTAATACTAATATAAAATTCAGCTACTCTTTTATGAAAATCTGGAAAAGATAAAAAATTTACCCTGACTTTATTTATCAAATGCCTAATTTTATCATGCATTCCTAGCCTTTGATAAATATCCATAAGATGTTCAAAAGCACTATAATTATTTTGACTATAATCAAGAATAGATAAATAATAATTAGCTGCGGCTATAAATAATCCATTTTTTTCAAAAATTGAAGCAAGTCCAACCAAAGCATCAATATTATTCCTTTGTTTAACCAAAACCTCAGAATAGATTTTTTTTGCTTGATCAATTTTATCATTTTTTAACAATATATTTGCATAAAGAATTTTATACTCAGTATCCTCGTTAGACATTTTAGAAGCTTTTTCTATGAAAAATTGTGCTTGAGTATATATCTTAAGAGAATAATAAATTGATGCAATAAATTTATAAGCTTCATAATAATTGGGATTAATTTTTATAGCCTCAACAAGCTCATCAATAGCATCATAATACCTTTTAGACAAATAATACTCACGAGCCTTTTGATAATGTCCTAATGCTGTAGTATCACTTCCCAATAGAACACTAAAATTAAAAAGGAATAACATTAAAAACCAATTAAAATTCATAAACCTTCCTTCTCGGAAATCTTTATAACCTTAATATTTCTTTGATGCATATTTTTAATCGAAAAAACCAAATTATTATATTCCACCTTTTCATTTTTCAAAGGAATCCTCCCAAAAAGATCATAAACGAAACCACCAAGAGTATCAAAATCTCCATTTGGCAAATTTAAATTAAGTTTCTCATTTAAATCCTCTATCAAAATTCTTGCATCACAAAGATAAGATCCATCATCAAGGCGAACTATCTCATCAAGTTCATTGTCAAATTCATCTTGAATGTCACCTACTATCTCTTCAAGGATATCTTCAAGAGTTACAAGACCTGAAACCCCGCCATACTCATCAACCACAATTGCAATATGAACATGATTTTCTTGAAATTCTTTTAAAAGAGAGTCTGTCTTTTTGCTTTCGGGAACAAACATAACCTTTCTCATAATATCTTTTAAGTCTATTTCGTAGAAATCTTTTTTACACATATGCAATAGTATGTCTCTTGTATGAATTATCCCAACAATATTGTCAATGGTACCATGATACACAGGAAATCTTGAATGACTGCTAGATGTTACAACCTTTAAAAGCTCATCCTTGCTCTTAGCATAATCAACAAATATAACTCCTATCCTAGGAATCATAATCTCTTTTACAATAGTCTCTTTAAGCGCATTGAAATTTTTTATCAAAGAAGTTCCAATATTCGACTTATCTTCAAGATCATTTTCTGGGCTTCCTTTTTTCTTCTTTTTGTTTTTAAAATTAAAAAATCCCAACATCTAAAATACCCTTTTATTTTCTCTTAAGATACTTTCTTGAAGAATCAACATACCTTCCTTTTGAAAATCATTAGTTTCATGTTTATATCCCATTAAATGCAAAATCCCATGAATAGTGACACGTTGAAGTTCTTCATAAATTTCAACATTAAACTCTTGAGCACTAAATTTTAAATATTCAAAAGATATTACAAGATCTCCTTGTATTTTATAATTTATGCCATCAACCAAATCTTCGTTAAGCTCATTATGTTCATTATAATTAAAAGAGAGAACATCGGTTGGCTCGTTCTTGTTTCTAAATTTATTATTCAATTTTTGTATATAAACATTATCACAAAGAATAACTGAAAGTTCAAAATCACTAATAGAAAGGGTATTCAAAACAGATACAATAAAATCATAAAAAACACCAAGATGTTCAAATTTAATATTTTCTACCAATAAATTCAAATCAGATTTGGACAAATTAAATATACCCTAGAATAATTCATATATAACTTACAAATATGATTAATTGCTATAGCAATTAAATTATTTTATTTTGCAAATTAAAAACCAAAAAAATCCTTAATTATGCTTTCAAAAGCATCTTCTTGTAAAAAGCCAACAGAAACCTTTGGCTTGCCATCAACAGGAATAAAAAGAACAGTTGGAAGACTCTGTACTCCAAGCGCAGAAGAAATATCTTGTTCTTTGTCTGTATCTACTTTGTAAAAATCAATGCTATTCTCGTACTTTTTAGAAAGTTTTTCAAAAATAGGAGAAAGCATTTTACATGGACCACACCAATTAGCATAAAAATCAATTATTGCGGGCCTATCGCCTCTAAAACTCCACTCTTTATTATTTTTATAATCAAAAACCTTAACAACAAAATCTTCTTCGGTTAAAGAAATAGCCATATATTTTACATGCCCCCCTATCGACTTAAAATTATATCACAAATACAATATTAATAATAAGGAATTATAAGAAATGAATCTAATGTTAATAACTTTTAATGAATTTAAAACAGGAATTTCACTCAATGACACTAGGGCAGAACATCTTGTTAAAATCTTAAAATTAAAAGATAATGACAAATTTAAATTTGGAATTCTTGGAGAAAAAAACATTTACCATTGCATTTACAAAAAAGATAAAAAACTATTTTTCAAGAAAATTTTTAAAATAGCTGAATCTAATAAACTTAAAAAATTATATGTACTAATTGGAATGATAAGACCAATTGTTGCTAAAAGAATCATAAAAGAACTTGCTAGCATTGGAATATACAAAATAATTTTTTTTAACACTGAGCTTACTGAAAAATCATATTTAAATTCTAAAATCTTTAAAAACAATGATTGCGAAAAACATTTAATAGCCGGAGCAATGCAAGGAGGAGTAACCTACTTACCAGAAATAAAAATTATGAAAAATTTGAAAGACAGTCTTAAATATATTAAACAAAAAAATTTTGAAATAAAAATATTGCTTGAAAAAAATAGTGGAAAAAATTTAATTGATATAGAACAAATAAATAATGCTGCCATTATTGTGGGGCCTGAGAGAGGATTTACAGAAAAAGAAAAACAATTAATATCTCAATATAATTTTTCCTCTTACAATATATCCTCAAACACCCTAAGAACAGAAACAGCCATAATTGCTGCATCTATTATCACAGCATCAAAACTAATTAATATGTGATTTTATGTTAGAAATTCTTTTAGCATTTGAAGTCAATCCGTTTAAGCAAGATTAATTTATAACTGTTTGATTGATCAGCTTATCATAAATATAAAGCTCAATTATAGAGTCTTTGTGAACCTCATAGGGCAATTTAATCAACCCTCCTTTTGACTTAAAGGAATAAATCAGAGAATTTTTATCATCCAAGCCTTTTAGCCTAACAGATACATCAACATAAGATGGATGTTGCCTTAATTTATAAGTCAAAATTCCAAAAACAATTTTATCGTCAACCTTGGGCTTTGCAATAGTAATTAAAATTTTATCTGATTCATTTATTTTAGTTCCAGGTGGAATAGACTGAGAAATAATATTTCCAAAATCACCGGTATTTGCCAAATCAATGTCAAAATTAATACTATCACTTAAAAGAGAAGCAATTGCATCTTTATAATAAATTCCAATATAATTTTTAACATGCTTATCCAAATGATCTTTACCTTTACTAATTAAAAATTGAAGATCCGTTAAACTTGATATTTGACTACCCGGTGATGGATTTTGACGAATTATTATACCTTTTGGCAATTCACTCTCAACCTCAAGAGGTTTAACAATATGGTAAAGTAATTTAGAATTATCAAAAGAATTGGCCTTTAAATTGATAATAACATCGTCAATGTTTTTGCCAATAAAACTATCAACTCTGTTTATTATGGCCCCTTTGCTAATGAAAATTATAACCTTATTGCCATGTCTTAAAACAGTTCCTGGTTTTGGACCCTGCTCTATTACCTTTCCTTTATCAAGAGCGCTTGAAGAAAATTTAAATTCAATGTGAGGAATCAGCTCTTTTCTCTGCAATTCAATAACAGCATCCTCAATAGTAAGAGAATAAAGATTTGGAACAACTGCAATCTCGTTATTTTCTAAAACCATAAAGAAAATTGCAAAAGAAACAATTAAAGATCCAAAAATAACTAAAAGCAATGCCTTAATTGTGGTTTTGGGCAAAATCAACATTTCATTATTACAATTTTTGTTACTCTGCGTCAGATCTAATTTATTTTTAAACAATTCCTCTTCATTAGAAAATTTATTTTCTAAATTGTCTTTATTATTAAAGCTAATATATCCCTCCTATTCTATTGAAGAAAACACTTGCCCTATTAGCTGCCTACTACCATTATAAAAAGACTTAAAATCCAAAACCTTTCTTCCAGGTCTTTGAACTTCTAAAAGCAAAAGCATCCCTTTCCCGGTATTAACAAATAATCCTTTTTCAGGATTAAAATCAACAATTTCTCCCACTTTTCTCTCCTTATATAAATCTATCTCCAAAAAGTCAGCGCGATGAAAAATAATGTCGCTATAATTAAGCCTAGCTCTTACAAGTGGCCAAGGATTGCACGCATTAATTTTGTTTTTAATCTCAAATGCACTTAAATTAAAATCTATAAACCCAGATTCTTTTTTTAAAAAAGAACAAAAAGTAGCTTCGCTTGATTTTTGAGGAATTCCCAAAAAACCTTTGCTAATTTTTTCCAAAGCTTCTAAAACAAGGCTTGGACTAAGACTTGATACAAGCTTTGAAATATCATAACTTGTATCATAAGATCTTATTTCAAATTTTTTTTGAACCAAAATATTACCACTATCCATTTCTAAAGCCATACTCTGAATAGTAACACCGCTAACACAATCGCCATTTAAAATTGCAGATTGAATCGGGGAAACACCCCTATATTTGGGTAAAAGAGAAGGATGAACATTAATACACCCCTTTGGGAAAAGATCTAAAAATTCTTTTTTAAAAATCTTGCCATAAGAAAAAACTAACATTAAATCTGGATTTAAATCCCTAACTAAATTTAATGTATTATCATCAAGAATCAAGGGGTCAAGAACTTTAATATTCCTAGCAATAGCCTCTGCCTTTATTACATTTTGACTTAACTTTTGTCCTCTACCCTTAGGTTTATCAGGCAAAGTCAAAACTCCCACCACCTCATAATGCTTTAAAATCTCCTTGAAAACTTCTAAAGCAATAGAAGAAGAGCTTACAAAAAATATTTTCATTTTGCCTTAAGCCCTCTTTCTCTCATATAAGGCTTTAACAATTTATTTTTTAACTTTTCTTCGTAATAATCAATAAAAAGAACTCCATTTAAATGGTCCATTTCATGCTGAATAATTCTTGCCAAAAAATCAGAATTTTCTATAGTAAAAGATTTTCCATTCTCGTCATGAAAATTTACCACAACAGCCTTAGGCCTCATTAAATCATAATAAACTCCTGGTATACTTAAACACCCTTCTTTGTAAGAACTAAGCTCATAAGAAGTCTCTATGATTGAAGGATTGATAAAAACCAAAGGCTTTGCCATTTTATTCTCTCTAACTACAAAAAGCGCCAAATCAAGGCCTACCTGGGGAGCAGCAAGTCCAACTCCACCGCTAATATCCATCAATTCTATCATCTTTTTAGCATAATCTCTAATCTTATTGTCAATATTATCGATTTGTTTTGTCTTAACACGAAGCAAATCATTAGGATAAAATACCATTTCCATAAAAACTTATCTCCCTTTCAAACAAAAAAGACACTTATTTTATTTTTCCAAAAAGCTTCCATTCCTCATTTCCCAATAACGAAAAATAAATATTACCAATCCTAGACTTAGGAATAGCATAAAGCTTGTTTTCACTAATATCTTTAAAAACTAAAAATTCTTTAAGATCTGTATCAAAAAGAACAAGCTTTTTGTCTTTCCCATTGAACTTTAATCGCCAATCACCTTTTAATGTTTTATAAAAAAAGGTTCTCTCATCAACAGTATTAATTTCATAATCTTTTTGCTTTTTTAAAACACTTGTTGATTTTATGGCTCCCATAACATAGCTTAAAAAATCCTTATCAAATTGAACACTACTCAAAACAGCTCCTACATAAGCTGCCTTTATTTGCTCATTCTTAGAATCTACAAAAAAAATAGTTGGACTTTTTTGTAGATTAACTTTATTAAAAATTTCATTATCCTTGTCAATAACTAAAAAAACACTTTTTCTAGACACCTTGTGAATAATTTCATCATTTGCAAAAGAGTTTAAAAAATCTTTTATTAAATTTTCTTTAATATCTCTGCCAACCAAAATTAAAACATTTTTATCTAACTTTTGAGCTTTTTTAAGTGCAATCTCATAAGAACTCTCAAAAATAATATCTTCCGGTGGCAAAGAAAACAAATTTGAAAATCCTTGATTTAAAATCATTAAAAATGCAATTATAAATCTCATATTTCACTTGTTAGCTTTGCTAAAAATTCCAACTCTTCTTCATTATCAAAACGCTCTTTTAAGGTTAAAAACACATATTCATGATAATCATTGATATAATTTAACTCATCTTCTGAGAGCATTTCTTTTACTATTAATTCTTTTTCAAAAGGAACAAGAGTTAAATTCTCAAACTCTAAAAAAGCTCCAAAGTCATTTGTAAAAGCTTGCCTTACAAAAACTAAATTCTCAATTCTTATTCCATGACTAAATGTTCGATAAAGACCGGGCTCAATTGAAACCACCTCAGATCCTTTAAAAAGATAGCTAGAATTAGGACTAATCGAAACTGGAAGTTCATGAACATTGAGAAAAAAACCAACGCCATGCCCAGTGCCATGAATAAAATTCAACTCATTTTTTAAAAGCGGCAATCTGCAAATTCCATCAAGAAAAGCTCCAGAAGATCCATATGGAAACTTTAAAGAAGAAAGGTTAATGAAAGCCTTAAGAACCAAAGTATAGTCTCGCTTTTCTTCATCAGAAGCATCGCCTATTAAAAAAACTCTTGTAACGTCTGTCGTACCAAGTCCAAAATATGAACCTCCAGAATCAATCAAAAGAAGGCCATTGGCATTTATTTTTTTACCTCTTTTAGGCTTATAATGCGGAAGAGCTCCATTTTCTTTAAAACCAACTATTGAGTCAAAGCTAGAACTAAAAAAATCTTTATTCAATTTTCTAAAATGCAAAAGCATATCAGCAATGTCTATTTCATCTAATTCAGCCAATTCAACCTTGCTAAGGCTTTTAATTTTACGTAAAAATTTAATCAATGCAATAGCATCAATAACATGTGCTTCTTTCATCTTAAGAAGTTCATAATCGGTTTTTATTGCCTTAAGATTACTTATAATGCTATCTCCCAAAATTATATTATCCTCACCAAGAACTTTTAAAACCCTAACATTGGCATAAAATGAAACAAAAAATTTACCTTTATGCTTTATCTTGTCCAAAAAACAGTAAAAATTACTGTAAGGCTCTATTTCAAAATTTTCCATTTCAAGTGTTTCTTTAACGCTTGAATCAAGTTTTTTTATATCAACAAAAAGAACGTTTTTTCGATCCTTATTCCTAGATATTAAAAGAAACGAATAAAACAATGCTGATTCTTTAACATCTGACCCTCTTAAATTCAATATCCAAGCAATCTCATCAAGAGCAGTAATAACATAAAAATCTGACAAATTCTTTTCTAAGATTAAATAAATAGATTTAATCTTTTCAGCTCTTTTATTATTCTTCTCAGCATCAGCCAATTCAAATATATGACTAAACTCAAGCTGGGGTCTAGATTTCCAAATTAAATCAATTAGATCCTGATTTAAAGCCTTGATATATGTATTTTTACATTTTTCAGACAACTCCTTATAAAACTTTATACTAATCTCATCTGAATAAATTCCAAGCTTTGAATCTTCAAGATTCAAATTTATATACGTAAAAATATCAGGAGATCCTTTTACTCCAAGCTTTATTAATACAACTTCGGTTCCCTTAAGTTCTTGCTCGGCCTGTAAAAAATACCTGCCATCCGTAAAAAGAACAGCTTTTGATAATGTTACAATTACCGTACCAAAGCTACCAGAAAAACCTGTAATAAACTTACGAGTGCTATACCTTTCATGAGAATATTCGCTAAAATGAGGATCATAACCTGCTACCAAATAAGCATCAATTCCATTATCCCTCATGTGATCTCTAAGTAAAGCCAATCTTTTATTAATATCCAAAAAAATCCCCTTTATACACAACCCTGCTAATACTAGTATACCAAATAATTATCAATTTAAAAAAAATTTTTTATTTGATATAATTTAGCTTGAAATTAACTCCAAAGGATAAAACATGAAAAATATTAAAGCGGTTGCCTCTGATCTTGATGGCACTCTTTTACTATCAAAAAGCTATATTGGAGCCTTTACAGAACTTGTAATTAAAAAATTAACAAAAGAAAAAAAGAAATTCATAATAGCAACAGGAAGAAGTAAAAATGAAATCATTCAAATTACAAGAAAAACAGATCAACTGCAAGTTTCATTTTTCATTACATTAAACGGAGCAAAAGTTTACAATCAAGAATGGAAATTAATAAAAAGTCACAATTTATCTGCCGAAGTGGTAAAGAAGATTTTAAATTTAAGAAACGAGAAATTCAGTCACATACCTCATTTTTTACATAAAGCAGATCAAAACGACGACCAATTAAATATTGACATCAAGACTAAAATTGCAATTGATCAATGCAAGAAATTGCAAAAAGAATCCAATATCTTCAGACATGAAATAGTCAGCCCAATCAATAAAATTCAAGAAATTAAAGACTTTAGTGAACTTGAAAACTTTGAAAATGTTGCAAAAATAATACTAGCTGGCAGAGAAGAAAGCCTAATAGAATATGAAGCAATGATTTTAGAAAAATATAAAGGAGAAATAAATGCATACCTTTCTACTCCAAATTCACTAGAAATCGTAGATCATAAAGTTTCTAAAGGCAATGCATTAAAAGAAGTTCTTAAAACTATAAATATTGATTTAAGCGAAACCATAGCTTTTGGAGATGGATTTAATGATACCGATATGCTAGAAAATGTAAAAAAGGGATTACTAATGGGAAATGCAAATTATAGATTAAAAGCAATGCTTCCTTACTTAGAAATAATAGGAACAAATGATGAAGAAGCTGTTGCACACTACATTAATGAGAATGTCTTAGAAGAGCCTATTCGGGAGGAATAAATGGAGAAAGATTTAATAAAATATGCAGAGCTTATAATTTTAAAGGGAATTAATTTACAAAAAAATCAATGTGTTTTAATTCAAGGTTCAATCGACAATTATAATTTTTTGAAAATATTAGCAAAAAAAGCTTATGAACATGGAGCTAAATATGTCAAGCTAAATATTAAAGACATCGATATTTTAAAATCAAGATTAAAATTTTCACAAGAAGAAAATTTGGAATTTATTCCAAATGCCGAAAAGAGCTTTTTAGAAGAAATGGTTCAAGATAAATGGGCAAGAATAAACGTCGATGATACAGAAAACTTTGAAGACTTAAAAGAAAACATTGGTCAAAAAATGTCAATTTATCAAAAAGCCTTAAATCTGGCAAGCAAAACCTTATCCCAAGCAATAATGAGCAACGAAATAGCTTGGTGCGTTGTTTGTGCGCCAGGTCCAAAATGGGCTTCCAAAGTTTTAAATAAAAAAGAAGGAAATCAAACTTTAGAAGAATTTTTCAAAATACAAAAGAAAATATTATTGCTCGACAGTGAAAATCCAATAGAAAGTTGGGAATCCCATGGAGAAAAACTTCACAAAAGATGCAAAACATTAAATGAACTTAACCTAGAAAAGGTAATTTTTAAAAATGAAAAAACAAACTTGGAAGTATATCTGCTTGAAACTTCCCTATGGACAGGTGGAAGCGAAAAAGTAAAAGGAACAGAAATAGAATTCAATGCCAATATGCCAACAGAAGAGGTTTTTACAACTCCAAACTATAAAAAAACAAAAGGCATTGTGTACGCCACCCGCCCTGTCATGGTTCTTGAAACACTAATATCTGGAATATGGTTAAAATTTGAAAATGGAAAAGTTGTTGACTTTGGCTGCGATGATGAGAAGCAAAAAGAAATATTAAAATCACATATTGAAACCGACATTCAAGCAAAATATATAGGAGAAGTAGCATTAGTTGACAGCAGCTCCCCTATTTATCAAAGCAATCTTATTTTTTACAGCACATTATATGATGAGAATGCAAGTTGCCACATAGCACTAGGAGCTGCATATCCATCTTGTTTAAGCAATGAAGAAGATTTAAAGACCGATGCCGATAAACTAACTTATGGATGCAATGTTTCATTAATACATACAGATTTAATGATTGGAAGCGATGACTTAAATGTCACTGGCGTAGACAAAAATGGAAAAGAGTACACAATAATAAAAGCTGGTAAATTCGCAATATAAAAGGAGGCTTAATAATGATAAGGGCATTGCTTACTAATGATCTTTTTTTATCTTGTCTTGTATCAGGAATTTCTGCTCAAGTAATTAAATATGGTATCCAAACCGCAAAAACAAGAAATTTAAAACTAACTCCAGCACATCTTTTAAAAAAAATTTTCCTAGAAACGGGAGGCATGCCAAGTAGTCACTCATCAACAGTCACTGCTCTTTCAACCTCAATTGCACTAACTGAAGGAATAGATACAAATTTTATAATAGCTCTTGCATTTGCCCTTATTACAATAAGAGATTCTTTCGGCGTAAGATATATGTCTGGAGTTCAAGCAGAATATTTGAATGCATTATCAGAAAAATTAAAAAAAGAAATAAAAATTGACACAACAAAAATAAAAGTAGTCAAGGGACACAAAAAGAAAGAGGTTCTAACGGGCATAATAATAGGAATAGTCTCTGCATATATTGTGTGCTATTTTTAGCATAGGAAAAAATAAATGGTGCGTTTTTTAGGGTTTTTATATTTAATTACAACAATGCCACTTATCAATTCCTGCGACTTAGCTCAATTTGGAGACTACAAACCTTTATACTTTGAAAATGAAAATGATCTAAAAGCTGCCAATGAATATATAAATTCATTAGGATACAAAACAATCTCAGAATACACAACAAAAATTGACATTTTAGACTTTCCCGAAAATAAAAAAATCACAATAAATGAAATAAACCAACTTAACAATCTTGACCTGAGAAAAAGCATATTTTTAAAAAAGCTCCCCAATCTTTTCAACATAGAGCATAAAAAACTTCTTTATGTTGAAAGCAGGTTCAAAACTATAAATTTTAAAAAACTAAAAAAAGAACTCAATATTAATGCCGACATACATTCTCTTGACTACAAAGCAAAAATTAATTTTATTTCAAGCATAATATTTCTAATCATAATAATTTTATTAATTTTTTTAGACTCAACAAACTCTATATTTACTTTAATTTTTCTATTAATTTCATCTCTTACTTTTATGATAAGTAAAGAAATAATGTATTTTTATCCATTTACAGTTCTCTCTTATTTGCTATTTTCAATAATCAGCAATTTTAACAAAAATTACAATAAAATATATTTAAAAGAAATAAATTTTTTAACACTAATGGCAAAAATAAAACATTTATTATTTTTATTTATATTCACAACTCTATATTTCATTACAATCACAACCCTTTTTACTACAAATATTGATCCCACTTTTATTGCATTTGTTGCAATACCAACTCTTTGTATTTTCTTAATTTTCAGCTGGATCAAAACAGAAAGCAATTTTAAAGATACTTTCTTATTCCCAATCGAGATTAAAGAGAAAAAAATAGAAGGAAAAAAAGCTTTAAAATCAAAAATAGCAATACATCTACTGCTATTTACACTTTCATTAATTCCTTTTACTTATTCAAGCTATATGCTAAATTCTTATGAAAACATTAACTACCTTTACAGTAAAAAATTAAATTATTTTGATTATTTAAATCCTAACAATATTTATATAATGCTAGGATATAACAAAGACATGCCCAATATTATAGGGTACATATCTCACATTCTTTATCAAAACGAACTAAGATACAATATTGCCGCTAAATATGGGAAAATTCCTAAAGATATAAAAGAAAATTATTTTGAAATTAAAAAAGACAAGATAGAAATTAATCCTAAAACTGTTTACGAAGTAGACAAATCATTTATTGATGAAATTCTTAAAAAAGATCTTCCAAGACTGTTTTTAAAAAATAAAAATCCAATCCTAATATATAAAGAAAACAAGAACAATATCAACATAGATAAAAAAAATTACAAAATGCTTTTCTTTTTCTCTTTGCCCTTCTTTGTATTACTATTCCTATTTAAAGCAATAAGATTTACAATTCTTTTAAACATAAATGAAAAAACCTACAAAAAATATATTCAAGGATAAATAGCTAATGCTAGATTTAGAAAAAGTAAAAACAATTTTTAAAAAATACAATAAATACGAAGTAAACATTAACGAGATTCAAATACCTGAGTATGTCCTAATACCCCTTGAAACAGAAAATTCAAAATCCATAATATACATAATTGAAAAACAAAAAATAGAAGAAAATCAAATTTTATCTAAAAACTCAAACATAGAGCTATACACATACTCTCCAATATCTGGAATAGTAGAAAAAATATACACAGCCAATTTTCCAGATGGAAAAAAATTAAAATCAGCATTAATCAAATTTCAAGGAAAAATAAAAACAGAAAAAACACCAATTGACGAAGAGGCCTCAAGAGAAAAAACCTTGGAAAAATTAATTCAACTGGGAATTCCTTGGTTTAACGAAAATTCTTTATTTCAATTCATAAACAAATGTAAAAAAATAGACAAAATGATTTTATTAACAAACGGCAAGGATGCATTTACAAATATTTCAGAAGCACTGATGGCAGAAAAATTAGAAGAAATTTTTTCAGGATTCCAAATAATCGACAAAATATTTAAATTCAAAGAAATAATAATAATATCCAATAAAGACAAACTTAAAAAAGAATTCGAAAAATTGAGTATTTTTAAAAACAGAAAAATAAAAATTAAATCTTTAGAAAATGCATATCCTTATACAAATCACGAAATGATAATGCACTTTTTATACAATAATAAAAATACAAAAGATGATATAAACTCCCACAATAATATTTTATTAGCAAATATTGAAGATCTATACAATGCAAATCTTGTCATAAAAAATAACAACCCTTATAAAGAAAAATTTGTAGCTATAAATGGAAATAAAAAAATAAAAAGCAGAATATTGAAAGTAAAAATTGGGACCTCTTTCAGCCAGCTAATAAATGAGAAAATTGATACAAAAAAATATGAATTTTTTTTAAACAATCCAGCCAATAAAATAAAAATCAAAACATTAAACATACCGATAACAAGGGATATTTATAGCCTCACCATACTAAAGAAAAAGTCAATATATGACAAAATTAAAGCATTGTTTATATCCAGTTTTTCGCCATTGCAAATGGAAAATATTATTTTTTCATTCTTAAAGAATGAAAAAATAAATAATAACAGCAAATTAAAAATATTTAATTATACAGAAAAAGAAGTAGAAGAAGAAATACATAAGGTTCAAAAAGAAATTAAAGGCAAAATTCTCAATGAAAGTCTAACAAATGAAGTAATATACACTGAAAACAATTTAAAAGACATATACTTTGCTATCATACTATCACTATCACCTAGTCTGACATTTTCTTTCCTAAATAACACAAAATTTATGACAGACACTTTGCTGTTAATATTTATTAGTGTAGTAGTCTATATACCTATAATGCTAAAAATTAATTACAAATGTTTGTCTTTTTTTGTTTACGCCGCCTTAATGATGAGCATTATATTGCCTTTGGATTTAGAAATTACACTAAAAATAACCTCCTTATTATTCACTTTTTTAGTATTCTTTTACTTTTTTAGACTATCAGCATTTTTAGCAAACCCTATATTAATTTCTTTTATGTTTTTTGTATTAAATTTTCCAGTAAGTTTTAAGCAAACCTATCAAGAGGAACTTAAAAACTCAAATTCAATAATTCCAACCTGGAATGAAATAATTGAAACAAATCCAAACATAAAAAATTTAAAAAGTTTAAATACCTTGACAAGATATGAAAACAAAAAAATAGCTGCAATTGAAAACTTTGTAAATCAAAACATTTTTTCTGCTTTTAATATAATTGTCACAAGATTTCATATTGAAAGTCTTTTGGGAATTAATAATGAAAAAAAAATATCTCCTATCTTGCTTTATTTTGGACTCTTATTAATAGTTGGTAAATATATAATTAACAAATTAATACCATTGTCATTTTATATAAGCTTGATGACAATCTCATACATAGCACATAATATAGGAATGCTAAGCCACATCAGCTCAGATATGTTGACATTACTTATCTCTCCAATACCAATGTTATTAATATTTACAATGGCAACAGAATTGCAAATAACACCACACTTTAAATTTGAGCAAATACTCTACGGAACACTATTGGCATTTATATACTTTTTGACATTAAGCTATATTCCTTTTGAAACTTTATCTGTCATAATATCTATTTTTATCCTACAAGCAAGCTCAAACTTAATAAAAAAATATAGCTTAACCTTCAAAATTAAAAAAATAATGCACGTTTTGAAAACAAATAAAGAAAAAAAAGCACTCAAAACCTCTCTTGAAAATGAAAAGGATATAATAAAATTATGACTAATAATTTAATTACATGCTTAATTATTAACAACTTAACTTTAATACACTTTGTTGGATTTGAGGACATAAAAATAAAAAACAATATAATCCTAATAAGAAAATACGTCATAATAACAATTACTTCTTTATTAATATATTCAATATCGTTTTATCTCTATAAACTGTTTGCAAAGAATAATTTACTGTTCTTAATGCCAATTTTTTATGTAATTTTAATTTACATGTTTGTATTATCATTTAAAGTATTAAATGATATATTTATTATTTACAACAAAAAATCAAATTATTCAAACGATTTCATGCTTTCAAATAGCAGCTTAATTGCAATAACATTTTTTGCGCTTGATAAAAACAACGGATTTTTTGAAGGATTAGAAATACTTGTTCTATCTGCACTTGGCATACTAATAGCTTTAATGTCGATAACATCAATAAAAAAAAACTTTGATAAAAACCCTAAAATCAATATATTGGAAAACGAACCAATATATTTTTTTATAATGTTTATTTTATCTTTAATTCCAAATATAATTATATTAATATACAATCAATAATAGCGAGAAATAAAAATGAAAGAAAAAATAAATACATTGCTTAAACAAGCCAAAGACATTTGGAGGAAGCTTTGACAAAAATGAAATTCAAGCTAAAATCGAAAAATATGAAAAAGAAATAAACCAGAAAAATTTTTGGAATGATCCTAAAAGAGCTCAAGAAGTAATTAAAGCTCAAAGTATCCTAAAAAACAAAATTGATCCGTGGGAAGAGCTAATAAATAAAATAAAAGACTTAAGCGATTTGTGCGAAATTGCTGAAAATGAAAAAGATGCTAACGGCTTGGAAATCGAATTTAATGCACTTGAAAAACAATACAAAGATTTACTCACAATTTCTTACTTTAAAGAAGAGCTTGACGCAAACAATGCTTTTTTAACTATTCATTCTGGAGCTGGAGGCACTGAAGCATGTGACTGGGTTGCAATGCTTTACAGAATGTATTCAAGATATGCTGAGAGAAAAAAATACAAAACAGAACTTATTGATTTACTTGAAGCAGAAGGTGGAATCAAATCTGTCACAATAGAAATCAAAGGGGAGTATGCCTATGGACTATTAAAAAGTGAAGTCGGAATACATCGTCTTATAAGAATTTCTCCTTTCGATGCTGCTAAAAAAAGGCATACCTCTTTTGCATCAGTATTTGTTGACCCTGTTATTGATGATAAAATAGAAATAATAATAAAACCAGAAGATGTAAGGATTGATACATACAGAGCATCAGGAGCCGGAGGACAACATGTCAACAAAACATCTTCTGCTGTAAGAATAACTCATATTGAAACAGGAATAGTAACTCAATCCCAAAGCGACAGGAGTCAGCACAAAAACAAAGACTTGGCAATGAAAGTTTTAAAATCAAGACTTTACGAATATTATAAGAGCAAAGAAGATGAAAAAAACAAATCCAAGCAAGACACAAAAAAAGAAATTTCTTGGGGCAACCAAATAAGATCTTACGTATTTCAACCTTACAATCTAGTAAAAGATCACAGAACAAAATTTGAAAATTCAAATACCACTTCAGTTATGGACGGCAATATAGACAATTTCATAGAAGAGTATCTAAAATGGAAAAGCTTAAACTAAAGCTAGTAATACTATTACTAGTATGTACAATATACAAAATACACTCTCAAAGTAATATTGAGTACAACTTTTCTTATATCATCAATACAAAAAAAGAAAATATTGACCTTAAAAAAGGAATTGAAAAACAATTAAACAAAATCTATGATAAAATAACAGAGCATATAGTAAACAATGATGACAGAAGCATCATTGAAGACATTTATATAAATCAAGATATAATAAAAACAGAACTTGAAATTAGCAAATTAAAAAAAGAAATGGATAAAAAAAAACTTCAAAACATAATAACCGCAAAAGAAAAACATAACACCAAAACCAAAATTGATGAGCTTAAAACAAATATTCAAAATATTAACAGTAAACAAAAAAAATTTGCAGAATATTTTAACAATTTAAAAAAACTAAAAGTAAAATATAAAAAAATCGAAGAACAAACAAATATATCAAATTTAAATAAAGAATTTTTCATAAGAGAAGAATTATTTTTTATTAGCTATATTGACCTAAAAAAAATAGAAAATTATTATTTACTAGAAATTAGTAACATCACTCCTGAGAAAATTGAGACTAAAAAAGCAGTATTTAAAACATCATCTTCTGTTAATGAAATTGCAGATCAAATAACAAAATACAGCCTCAAAGAAATATTGGGCAGAGAATTTTTAAAAATCAACATTAACGTTAAAAACAACCCAGATGCAAAAATCTATATAAATGAAAAATTTGTTTCAAAAGGAATCTATTACGATAATATTTTTGACATTTCTAAACTCCCAAACAAAGAAATTGAAATACAAATCACAAGTACAAATTTCGAAAACTACTCTATTAAAAGAAAGGTAAAAAATGCAGATTCAATAATATTAAATATTGACTTAAAAAGAACAATCTCTAAAAAAATATCAATTACAAGCAATGTACAATCTAAAGTTTTTAAAAAAGGCATATTTATGGGAGAAACCCCAATTGAAATTGAAAAACCAGAAAATCAAGACATCATTTTGCTTAAATCCAAAGGATATAAAGATAAATTCAAGTTAATAAATAAAGAAGAAGATCACGTAGAAATAGAAATGATAAAAACTAACAAAAATAGACTTATCGACACAAGAGATAAATTTTATGTCAATCTAACTATTTTTACATTAAGCACAATAGGAACCATTTTTGCAGGAACATTGCTTAACAACTCAGAAGCGCTTTATAAAATAACGGGCAATCACTTTATTAACAAAAGATTAACAGCAGAAGATGTTTATATGGCAAAAGCAGAACAAATGACTGCAACATTTCTATTTGGAGCAGGCATCACCTTAACTATTGGAAGTTTTATCTCATTAATAACTCATTTAGTAGAATATATTAAAGAAGCAAATATGGGAGAATAAACTTAATAATCTGCAATAATATAGGAGAACAAACTTTTGGGCATTTTAGAAAAAATAAAAAATTTATTTAAAAGCAAACAACAAGAAAATGTTATTGAAAATTTAGAAGACATTTTATTAGAGTCAGACATTAATAATGAGATTGTAATAGAAATAATAAATAAATTAACAAAAGAAAAAAATAAAAACGAAAAAAATATTATTGAAAAACTAAAAGAACTTTTAAGTAATTATATTAACACAAAAAAATTTACTCTAGAAAATAACAAATTAAATATTTTATTAATAGTTGGTATAAATGGAATTGGAAAAACATCAAGCATAGCAAAACTTGGAAATAAATTAAAAAATGAAGGCAAAAATATATTAATATCGGCTGCCGACACATTCAGAGCAGCCGCAATCGAACAAATGAAAATTTATGGAGAACAAATCGGGATCAAAATAATATCTCAAAACCAAGGAAGCGATCCATCAGCTGTGATATTCGACAGCATATCAAGCGCTAAGCTTAAAAATTACGATGCACTAATTATTGACACAGCCGGAAGATTGCAAAATAAAGAAAATTTAATAAAAGAGCTTCAAAAAATAAACAATGTAATATTAAAGCAAATAAAAAACACTGACATCAATTACCAAAAAATACTTGTAATAGATTCTACTATTGGGAAAAATGCAAATAGCCAAGCAGAAATTTTTAATAAAGCAATAGAAATAGACGGAATGATAATCACAAAACTTGATTCATCTTCCAGAGCAGGCATAATAATAAATATTTCAAAAATTATTGAAAAGCCTATATACTTTACTACATTTGGAGAAAAACTAGAAGATATTAAAGAATTTGATATCAATGAATATCTTAATAAATTGCTATGAAAAAAAACCAATTAATACTTCTTCTATTTATACCACAAATTATTTATGCAAAAAGCTATTTTGCATCTGATGCATTTTTCAATAAATACCAAAAATTAAATGAAAAACCAAAAACGGGATTTTACATTGAATATTATTCTATTGATGATACTGAAAAACTCTACCTATACAAAGAAAATAACTTAATAAAATACAAAACAATTCAAATCATAGAAAACACAAAAAAAATCACACATTATGATATAAAAGATACAAAAAGAAAAGAAGAGGTTTACGACAATTTAAATAACAAAATACAAGAAATTGAATATGATAACAAAGGAAAAATTCTTGAAACAGCAAATTACTTTTACGAAAATGGAAACTTAATATCTAAAAATTTAAAAACAATAAACCAAAAACCAAAATTAATATATTATTCTAAAGACGAAAATGGCAAATTACTAAAAATAACAGGATCAAATTTCCAAATTTGGAACTATGGAATTAATGGCGACATAAAATCTACATATTTTGACATCAAAAAAGCAACAACAAAAGTAATAAAATATGATGACAAAAAAAGAAATTCAAACAGTACAATAATTGTTAACAATAAAATAAAATCCAAAGAAAAAAATCAGTATCTAGATGAAGAAAAAATAGTAAATACCTTTGAAGAAGAGAATACAAAAATCATATCTACCTACAAGGCAAACAACCTAATCAAAGAAGAAACATATAAAAATAATGAACTTATAAAAATAAATGATTTTCAATACAACGAATCTGATATGATAATTCTTCAAAACACTAAAGAAAAGGATAAAGACCAATACACAAATACTAAAATTGAATACGAATATAACCAAGACAATCAATTAAAAAGCAAAAAAATTTATGAGAACGACATAATTTATCTAAAAACCGAATACCACAATGATAATGAATATGAAGAAGAAATATACTACAATAAAAAACCTGCTCTTAGGGTAAAACACAAAAACGGAAAAGTCACCGAAGAAAAACCAATAGGAACAAATTAAATGGGAATAAGAAATTTTTTGCTTAAAAGATTAATTTTAGAAGAAAAAAATAGCCTAGCTCTCACAATTGTAATAATATTAAGCATTGCTTTAGGTAAAATAATAATTATCCTAACAATATCAATCATGAATGGTTTTCAAAACGATTTTTTTCTTAGCATTACAAATGTAGAAAGTGGAAACTTAAAAATAGAAAATGAACTAACTCAAGAAGAAATTAAAAAAATTAAAAAGATTGAAGGAATAAAACATATAAATAAAATATACGAAACACAAGGCATTGGAATTCAAAATTATTATTATCCAACTATTTTAAATATCATTGCAGTTGATATTAAAGATCTCAAAAAAGACCAAAATTTCATTTCATTTACGGGACTTGAAAAAGATGAGCTGGATCTTAAAGACAATGAAATCATTATTGGAAATGTCCTCTCCCACAATTTTAACTTATTTGAAAATGATCCCCTAGAATTAATAATAACCGATGAAATAAAAACACTTATATCATTAAAAAATGATATAAAAAGCTTTAAAATAAAATCGATCTTTAAAAGTAATTATGCAAAAATAAATGAAACTTTAATTTTTATGAATATAGACTATTTTATTAAAAATAAAATTTTACATAATTCTAGTATTAATTACCAAGTAAAAACAAAAAATTTAAACCCAAGTAACAAATTAATTGAAAAGATCAAAGCTGTTAATCCAAAAATTAAAGCAAAAACTTGGAATGAATACAATAAAGAATTCTATAAAATATTGAAAATAGAACGAAATACAATGTTAATTATTTTAGCAAGCATTTTCATTGTTATTGCCGTTAATGCATATTATCTTCAAAAAAGAATAATAATAAACAAAAATAAAGCTATTTTAATACTATTAGCCATGGGACTTAGAATAAAAAAAATAAAGCAAATTTTTTTTATTCATTCAATAATAATCTGCACTATAGGAGGACTTCTTGGCTTAGTACTGGGAATTTCCATTTCCTTAAATATAAATGAAATTTTAAAAATAATTGACAATCTGGTAAACACCTTAATAAATTTTTTAAATCAAATATTGTCTTTAAAAATAGATGGCATTAAAATACAAATAGTAAAAAATATAATTACTCCTAAATTATTTTTAAGCGATTTAGCATTTACTTTCTGCTTTGCATGCTTTTCTACAATGTATTCAAGCGTGAAGGCAACAAAAAAAATTGGAAGTCAAAAAAACATTGAAACTATAAATGGGCAGTAAAATGGACAATATATTAATTATAAAAAATCTTTGCAAAGCATATAAAAAAAATAAAACAAAAATTCAAGTAATAGAAAATTTAAACTTAACTGTAGAAAAAGGTGAATTTATTTCGATTCAAGGAAAAAGTGGTTGTGGAAAATCAACTCTTTTTAATATGATTTCAGGAATTGATAAAATAGATTCTGGAGATATAATATCGTGCGGAATATTCTTGAAAAATGCAAATGAAAAAACATTAAGTTTGTACAAAAACAGACAAATAGGTTTGGTATTCCAAAATTATAATTTAATAAATGAATTTAATGTAATTGAAAATATAATTTTACCTCAAATTATCTCAGGACAAGAAACAAAAGAAACAATAAATAAAAAAGCTTTCGATCTAATGAAAATATTAAAAATAGAAAACAGAGCAAATCATTACCCTTCAGAGCTCTCAGGAGGTGAATCACAAAGAGTTGCTATTGCTAGAGCATTAATCAATGAACCTAATATAATATTGTGTGATGAACCTACGGGAAATCTAGATTTAAGCACAGCTAAAACCGTAGAAAATCTACTTATCAATACAGCAAAAAATTTAAAAAAAACCTTAATACTAGTTAGCCACAACCCACAATTTGCAAACAAAGCTGATTCAAAATACGAATTCAAAGATAGGACATTAAAAAAATTATGATACTAAAGCTACCAGAAATCACAAAAATTGCGTATTTAATTTTTAAAAATTCAACAAATAAAATAGCTTTAATAGGTTCTGGAATATCATTAAGTTTGGTAATGATCCCATTAATTATTGTTTATTATATGTCTAGCAACATCATGGCTTCTACTATTAATAAATATATTGAAAGTGAGGGATTTTCAATGCAAATAGAATACAATGATACAAATAGAACTCATTATCTAAAAGACAGATTAGGCTCATTGAAAAAGAAATATAATTACAAAGATCTAAATTATTTTTTTGAAAAAAGAACTTATGGAATTATTGGAAATAATAAAAAACAAGGTGTATTAATAAGAGCGATAGAAAATAAATTCATACTAGAAAACAAATCAATAAAATTAATAAAGGGTACTAAAAATTTAAAAAAGGATTCTATACTCATTTCAAATCAAATAAAAAATAAACTTAATTTAAATCTTAATGAAAAAATTGACATTTTGATTCCAAATACAAAAAATGATAAAATAATGCCCAGAATAAAAAAATTTAATATCTCAGGAATAATTGAAACCGGATTAAAAGATATTGATAATAATTTGGTGTTGATTTCTTTTGAAAACGAAAATTTAATGTCAAAAAAATTTTCAAAAAGCATAGTTGGACTTAAAACAAATTCTAATTCCATAAAAAACAATGAAATCTTAAAACAGAATTTAGAAACCGAATTTCAAGAATTCCAAATAAAAACATTCTATGAACTTTACTCAAATAAATACAATAATCTAGATATAAGTAAAAAGCTTTTAATATTCATTATGGCTTTGATTATAATATTTGCAAGCATCAATATATCTTCGTCCCTTTCAATGCTTATTTTTGAAAATAAAAAGAAAATTGCAATACTAAAATCAATTGGAATGAATAATTTAAACATAAAAATAATATTTCTTTTGATATCGCTCACATTAAGCACTACCTTTTGCGGAATTGGAATAATAATTGGAAATTATTTAACACTTAAAATATCTTATTTAATAAACTTTGTTGACAATGTTTTAAACTTTTTTTTAAAAATATTTGGAGAAGAAAATTCTGAAATATTAAACTCAGAATATTACGTATCTGAATTTCAAATAAATTTAAGCCTAAGCTTTAGCTTAACACTTCTTGGGCTTTATATGTTAATAAACATTTTAACCACACTGATTCCTCTTAACATTGTCTCAAATCTAAAAGAAAAAGAAATCTTAAGATAATTTAAAACTCTATTTAATCACAACATTATAAATTTTAATAGAAGAAAAATCCTTTTCAATTGTAGGATAAATCTCATTTGGGAAAACCGTACTAATTGTAAAACTCTGCTTGGATTTTGATTTTAAAAAAGAATTTGCAGAAGAGATTAATTTGCGCCTCAAAGACCTAATAATTCTACCTTCCTTATCAATATAACCAATTTCAATCTCCAAATTTTTAATAACATCTTTTGAAGAATTGAAAACTTCTATCACAGTATTCGCCTTACAAATCCCAAAAGACTTTTGAAAATAATTTCCAATATATTTAAATTTTAATATAAAAGAATCTGAATCAAGATTTACACCAATTTTATCATCAACATTCTCAAAAAAATCAATGTCAATAATATCTAATATTATTTTTTTAGGATTAACATCGATAGCCCTTGGTATGCTTGATATAACATCAATTGGAATATAAACATCTTTACCCCATTTTGCAGAAAAATCACTTTCTTTAGCAAAAACCTGATTAAACACAGATTTGCCAAGATCATCGTAAACTGTAACTCTGTAGGAAATCTTTTTAACAGGGTACGTTGTTGATACAACCCCCGCTTTAAGCTGATACAAATGCGCATCTTCAAATACCAAAACTTTGGCATCCTCTATTTCTATGTAATAGAACTCTTTAGGATTTGAAATAAGATTAACAGCTTCAACTACCAAATCCGTAGCCATAGTAATAGGAGGAAGGCCTTGCGATGTGAAAGAAGAAGCAAATTTTTCTTTTAAAGCCATTTTACCATTCCCATTTATACTCATAAAACTCTGAAAAGATCTGTAAGTAATCAAAGAAATACAAAATATTAAGATAGAACTTATGGTTAGTATTAACATTCTGTTCTTGGATTTCTTAAATTCATAATAGTCGATTAAATCTAAATCATCTCTTATCCCAAATTCTTTTGCTTGTAAAGCTACATGGATCATTTTTTTTTTAGATTCTTTGGTATTTACCTTATCAGCAATTTCCTTAAAAAGAAAAAAAAATAAACTAAACATTGATTTGTCGTGAAGAGAATAAAAATAAATAGATTCAAGTTCTCTAAAAGCAACATCTATCTTACCTATATCAAAAAATCTTTTGGCTCTAGCATAAGATCTTCTAAAATGAAGTCCTATATTTTCAATATCATTATCAGAAATATCTGATAATTCAATAATATTTTTAATACTCTTTTTGTTTAAAATTTTATTTCTATACTTCCTAAGTTTTGACAAATAAATCTTAATTCTATCTTCAGATGTTTTTCTATTCATTATCTTCTAATTCATCAACTTTTTTTAAAAGCCAATAAGCAATATTTCTAGCAGTGGTCTTTGTAATAGAAATTCCTATAAAAGAGTTGATTAATACTATTTTTCCCTCTTCTCCACTTTTTAATTCTTTTGAAGCCTCTTCTAAAACACCTTCTTTGGTTTTTGTGTAAGCAATCTCCTCAGAAATCTCTGTGGACTCAAAAACAAGATCACAAAAAATTTCTCCTGTATTAGTTACATTCCCATAAATATTATTAACAGGAACTAATTTATAATCTTCAGCTTTTTCAAACCTATAAATTACTTCTTTCATATAAACGAGTATATCATAATCAAAAAACATAGCCAATAAACAAATTTTATACAAAACAAATTTCAATTTAAAAAAAAAATGATTATTAATTAATAATCATTTTAAACTTTTTTTGGTAAATAAAAAATAATGATATAATAATTAAAGGCTAAAAATAAAAACAAAGGAACTTATAAGGATTATGGATTTCAAACAAATAAAAAGTAATGTCGAAAAGGTTAAATTTTTAAGAAAAGATTTTCCTATTTTAAATAAAAAGTTTGACAATAAGCATATAATTTATTTTGACAATGCAGCAACCTCTCAAAAGCCCAAAAACGTAATTTATTCTAACGTTGAATATTATGAAAATTATAACGCAAATGTACACAGAAGCGGTCATAAATTTGCAATTCAATCGAGCATAAAAATAGAAAAAACAAGAGAACTTGTAAAAAATTTTATCAATGCAGAATCTGCAAAAAATATAATATTCACCTCTGGAACTACTGATGGAATTAATACTATTGCAAGTTCATTTTTTTACTCAAAATACTTTAAAAAAAAAGATGAAATTATTCTTACAACTCTTGAACATAATAGCAATTTGCTACCCTGGGTAAATCTTGCAAATTTAGCTAATTTAACAATTAAATTAGCTAAATTCAATGAAATGGGAATTATTACCCCCGAAGAAATTGAAAAACTTATTACAGAAAAAACAAAGCTCATCAGTATTTCAGGAATAAACAATACCCTAGGAACCATTAATGATTTGGAATCTATTGGAAAAATCGCAAAAAAATACAATATACCTCTTTTTGTAGATGCTGCACAAATGGCACCTCACATAAAAATAGATGTTAAAAAAATTGGCTGTGATTTTTTGGTATTTTCTGGACATAAAATGCTTGCTCCAACAGGAATAGGAATTTTATACATTTCAAATAATATGGCTGAAAAACTTCATAGCTCAAAATTAGGGGGAAATACTGTAGAAGAAATATTTATAGAAAATGAAAAAATTAAATTTAAATCATCCGATTCTCCTAATAAATTTGAATCGGGAACCCCAAATATTGCAGGAATTATTGGACTTGAAGAGGCAATAAAATATATTGATAATATTTCTATGGATTTTATTTTAGAGCATGATCAGCAGTTAATCGAATATGGGGTAAAAAAATTACAAGAGCTTGATGAAGTTGAATTTATACTAAATACAAATCTTAAAAGAAATTCGATAATATCATTTACAGTAAAAAATATTCACTCACACGATATTGAAACCTATCTAGATACAATGGGAATAGCAACCAGAGCCGGAAGAACTTGTTCCTATGTGGCATTTTTCCCAGAAAATTTAAATAAAAACCATCTTTTAAGAATTAGCTTTTATTTTTATAATACACAAGAAGAAATTGATACTTTCATATTGGGATTAAAAAAAGTAATAAAAGAGCTTTCATAAAAACTTATAAAATAAAGATATAAACAAAGTTAATCAAAAATACAATTTTTGATTAACTTTAAT
The DNA here is from genome assembly GCF_014205895.1 of Borreliella lanei. GTDB lineage: Bacteria > Spirochaetota > Spirochaetia > Borreliales > Borreliaceae > Borreliella > Borreliella lanei. The sequence goes on from NZ_JACHFC010000003.1 coordinate 80,708, forward strand.
TTTAGGATTAATAAAAATTGTTTTAATCTTTAAAAAGATTAAAACAATTTCAACTGTATGCTATATTTTTAAAGTTTTTTATTTAAAAATCTTCATATTATCTTTTATTATTGATTTAATAAATCAAAGAAAATAAAATTAAATTATGCTCACTGAAAAAACTAAAAAAGAATTAATAAGGCTTAGTAAAGTAAATAATTACATAATAAAAGTAGAAACAAACCAGAATTTCAAACATCAATCTAAATGTGGAGATCAAATTTTATTTCAAATAATAGAAACAAATAACGGAAAATTTAATTTAAAACATCATGCATCTGGTTGCATAGTTTTACTTGCAAGTGCCAACGCTTTAAATAAATTGTGCAATAACAAACCAAAACCCGAAATCCTAAATTTAGTTCAAAAAGTGATAAACAGTGATTTTGCAAATCTAGATGAAATTGACGTAAGTTTAAAAATTTTTGACGTATTTACAAATACAAATAGAAAAGACTGTTTTTTGCTGCCATACAAATCATTAAAAGATAGTTTGGAAAACTACAAGCCTTAAGGAGAGCTATTAGATGAAAATCTATTCACACTCATCAATCGGATATGAAGGAGAATTAATTGAGATTGAAATAGACATTAAAAAAGGAATTTCTGGAATTGATATAGTAGGACTTGCTGGGAGCGAAATTAAAGAATCAAGAGAAAGAGTAAAATCAGCTATCAAGAATTCAAATTTCAATTTCCCTAAAGATAGAATATTAATAAATCTTGCACCAGCTGGAATTAAAAAGCTTGGAACAGCTTTTGACCTTTCGATTGCTATTAGTATTATTAAAATCCAAGAAAGCAAAGATAATAAAAATTTAGAAATCTTAATATTAGGGGAATTGCAATTAGATGGCAAAATAAGATCAATAAAAGCTGTTCTACCAGCAATTGCACTTGCCAAAGAAAAGGAAATAAAATTTGCAATAGTTCCCCTTGAAAATTTAGAAGAAGCTAGTCTAATAGATGGCTTGAATATTTGGGGTGTTAAAGATTTAAAAGAAACTATAAAAATAATAGAACAATTAAACTACAATATACTCCCTCCAAGAACAACTACTAAACCCCAATCAACAATTGAAGAAGATTATATTATAGAGTATGACTTTAAAAATATAAAAGGACAACAAAGAGCAAAAAGAGCAATTGAAATAGCAATTGCAGGTGGACATAATATCATGTTATTTGGTCCACCTGGAAGCGGAAAAACACTTAGTATTAAATGCGCTCAATCTATTCTTCCTCCACTTACAAATAAAGAGCTAATAGAAACAAACAGAATATGGTCAATATCAGGGAAATTAATAGACAGAAAAATAATAAAACAAAGACCTTTTAGAAATCCCCACCATACTGCTAGTAAAGAAGGAATAATTGGAGGGGGTCCTAATCCTTTACCTGGAGAAGCGTCTCTTGCACACAACGGAATATTATTTTTAGATGAAGCTTTAGAATTTAAAAAATCTATCTTACAATCTTTACGTGAACCTATTGAAGATAAATCAATTTCAATCTCAAGAGCAAGTTCTAAATTATTCAAATACCCAGCCAATTTCCAATTAATGCTTGCAATGAATCTTTGTCCTTGTGGAAATCTTGGGAAAAAAAACACAGATTGTTTTTGTTCACAACAAGAAATTTCAAATTATTGGAAAAAACTTGGAGCCGCAATGCTTGATAGAATTGATATTAGAGTTCCAACAAGAGCAATTAATAATGAAAAATTACTCAGCGAAACAAGCGAAAGTTCAAGTGAAATAAAAAAAAGAATAATAAAAGCAAGAAACATTCAAAATATAAGATACGAAAATTTTGCAAACATAAATAAAAATTCTGATCTTAATTCCGATCACATTGAACAATTTTGCGAATTAAGTGCAATCTTAAAAAATGATTTGATCTACATTCTAAATAAACTCAACATATCTTCAAGAGCAACACACTCAATACTAAAAATTGCAAGAACAATCTCCGATTTAAAAGAAGAAAAAAATATTTCAAGAGAAGCCTTACTTGAAGCAATTGAACATAGAAAAAACGGAGAAAATATGCTTGAAAAATGAAAACCCCTAAAATATTTGGGGTCTCCAAAATTAAAATTCTATTTTATCAATATAGCTTTTAAGCTGATTAGCAGAACTGTTAAACCTCTCAAGTTCTTTAGAGCTTATCTTAAAGTTTAAAACTTCTTTGACTCCTTCTTTACAAACTATGGCAGGTGCTCCAATATAGATATCTTTAACTAATCCCCCATACTGACCATTAATATAAGAAGATATTGGCAGAATAACATTCTGATCTCCAATTATTGCATTTACAATATTCTTAATACCAAGCCCAATAGCATAATAGGTTGCCCCCTTTAACTTAATAACCTCATAAGCAGCATTCACAACCTTTTTATGAATTTCATCAAGCTCAGACTCAGTTATTTTGCCTTCAGCAAGGTATTCTGATAAAGGCTTCATTGCTATTTTTGTTTCATCCCAAGTAGCAAAAGAACTGTCACCATGCTCACCCATAATATATGAATGTATATTTTGAGTATTCACATTAAAACGATCACTTAAAAAATATCTAAGTCTTGAAGTATCAAGAATAGTACCAGTACCAATAACCTTATGAATAGGAAATTTGGAATATTTCATTGTAACATAGGTCATAATGTCTACAGGATTACTTGCAACTACAAAAATACCATCAAAACCACTAGATACAACATTGGTTACAATATCTTTAAAAATTTTAGAATTTTTATCAACCAAATCAAGTCTTGTTTCACCAGGTTTTTGATTAAGTCCTGCTGTAATTACAACAATATCTGCATTAGCACAATCTTTGTAAGTTCCAAACAATACATTAATATTCTTCTTTAAAAACATTTGGCCATGATTAAGGTCCATGACCTCCCCTTTTGCTTTATTTTCATTAACATCAATAATCACAAGTTCATGTACAAGCGAATTGTCTATTGTCAAAGCATAAGCAAAGCTTGAACCCACTCCACCAGCTCCAATAAGAACAACTTTATTAGATTTAAGCATAAATCACTCCATATAAATTTAAACTATGTACAACTAATTTTAAATAAGTAATGATAAAAATATTCTATCGCATTTCTAAGGGCTTTGCCAATCACGTAGCACAAAAAATTAAAAACAAATTTAATTATCATTGGATTTTAGAACCGCAAGAAAAGCACTTTGTGGGATCTCAACATTTCCTACCATCTTCATTCGCTTTTTACCTTCTTTCTGCTTTTCTAAAAGTTTTCGCTTACGAGTAATATCACCGCCATAACACTTGGCAGTAACATCTTTTCTAACAGGAGAGATTGTCTCTCGAGCAATAACATTAGAACCAATAGCACCTTGAATGGCTATTCTAAATTGTTGTCTTGCTATTTCATCTTTCAACTTTTTACAAATCCCAATAGCCTTAGTTCTGGCACTGTCTTTAAAAACCAACTGAGAGAGTGCATCAACTCTATCCCCATTGACTAGTATATCCAATCTTACTAAATCTGTATATTCATAATCTAAAAGCTCATAATCAAAAGAAGCATATCCACGGCTCACAGATTTAATCTTATCATAAAAATCAAAAAGGATTTCAGAAAGGGGCATTTTATAAATAAGTTCAACACGCTTAGTATCAAGATAAATTAAGTTTGTCTGCACTCCTCTTTTTAACAAACACACACTCATAACATTTCCTAAAAATTCTGTAGGAACAATAATATTGGCCTTAATATAAGGCTCAAGAACACTTTCAATAGCTTCACTTCCGGGAAATTGCTCAGGAGTTTCAATAAAATAAGATTCTCCCTTTTTAGGAATTATTTTGTATCTAACAGAAGGAGAAGTTAATATGACATTTAAATTAAATTCACGCTCAATACGCTCTTGAATAACTTCTAAATGCAAAAGACCAAGAAATCCGCATTTAAAACCATGTCCAAGAGCAGATGATGAATCTTTTTCAAATGTTAACGATGCATCATTAAGTTTTAATCTATCCATTGCCTTTAAAAGATCATCATATTGATTGGCATCAACAGGATACACTGAAGAGAACACCACAGGCTTAACTTCTTTAAATCCCTCAAGAGGAGATAATGCGGGAAAATCACAAAGGGTTACTGTATCTCCAATTTTCACATCTGATATATTTTTTATTCCTGCAATAAAATATCCAACATCCCCTGCTTCTAGACTATCTTTTCTTTCAAGTGATATTTTAAAAATTCCAATCTCTTCAATTAAATGCTCGCTATTAGTATGCATTAACCTAATCTTATCGCCCGTTTTGATTTGTCCTTCGAAAATCCTAAAGTGAACAACAACTCCCCTATAAGAATCATAATGTGAATCAAAAATTAATGCTCTTAATGGATCCTTAATACTTCCTCTAGGAGATGGCACATACTTACAAATAGCTTCAAGCAAATCATCAATTCCTATTCCATTCTTAGCAGAAATAGAAATAGCGATTTCTTCATTTAATCCCAAATCATTTTTTATTTGCTTTTTTACAAAATCAACATTAGCATTTGGAAGGTCTATCTTATTAATAACAGGAATAATTTCTAAATCATGCTCAAAAGCCATATAAAAATTAGAAACTGTTTGAGCTTGAATTCCCTGACTTGCATCAATTAATAAAAGAGCACCTTCACAAGACGAAATTGCCCTTGAGACTTCATAAGAAAAATCAACATGACCTGGAGTATCTACAAAATTCAACTCATAAAAATCACCATCATTACTTTTATAAGTAATTGTTACTGCCTGACTTTTTATTGTAATTCCTCTTTCTCGCTCAATATCCATACTGTCAAGCATTTGACTTTTAAAATCACGATCAGATATTATTTTGGCCTTTTGAATAAATCGATCAGCTAATGTAGATTTACCATGATCAATGTGTGCAATAATGCAAAAGTTTTTCTTACGAATACTAATACTAATTCCCCCCCTGAACTACAAGTCAAGATTTAAAAATTAATTTTTTTTAAATATACAGAATTTTTAATTTGACTTCTTGATTTCGCAATATAAGGAGAAAATCTTGGTGCAAGATCTACTATTAATTTCCAAGTATCTATTGCTCTAAATTTATAATTGCCATTAGAATATGCATAAGTAGCAGCAGCAACATTATAAACTATTTCCCAAAAATCTGTAGATTCAAAAGCATTTTTTATTGCCTTATACTCATTAATTTTTTGAACAAAAGACCTTAAATTTTTAAACTGATACACAGGTTCATAATAACAAACATAATCATACATTCTTGTTAAAATTCCTACTGCGGCTATAAGTCCATGAGTAATTGAAAGTTCATAAGCTTTTAAGCGCAAATAAACTTTTGACAATAATTGATGAGTATCAATAACATTGTAGTTTTTAAATCTGTAAAGATTAAAAGTAAAATCAATACCAAAAGCTCCTCTTACTTGCTTTAAATAAGAAGTTAAATAAAATGAAACATTAAATTCACTGTTTAGAATACTATTTTTGTCTTGAGCATAATCATGATAACTATAATAATCTTTTTTAGTTGAAAACTTGTTTAATATGTCATTCAAATAATCAATCATATCAACATAATTATTTTCAAGTTCAGCCATTTTAGCTAAAGAAAAAAGTATTTTTTTTTCAAAAGATTCATCTAGCAAATAATCTTTGTCTTCAAAAGACTTATAAAGGTTTAATTTTTCAAGAATAGCATTGCCAGACATACCATAAGCTACTGACAAATAATAACTAGCTTCAGGATAAACGCCTTTTCTAAGTAAAGCTTCCTGCAAATAATTAATAGCATGTGTAAGATTAGACTTACTAAATTCAGATTTAGAATAAAGAAATTGCCTGCCTTTTTCAAGTAAAATCCAATACGGAAAATTTTTATTACTTGAAGAATACAAAGAAATAGAAAAAGGCAAAGCAAAAAAAAATAAAACCACATTTCTCATAATAATAAATATATTAAATTAACTCATAAATTACGAGAAAATTTAATATTAAAAGAAATAATAAATCAAAATTAAACAAACTTAAATATCATTAAAAATACCATTACAAAAAGAGCAACAGATTCTATTAATCCTAAAACTAATAAATATGTGGCAAATCCTTTCCCAGTCTCAGAAAATGCATCACAAGCACCTGCTGCTGCTTTGCCTTGAGCAAATCCAGAAACAGCAATAGCAAACCCACCACCAATACCAGCTCCAAGTAACAACCATGGATTTGTCTGCATCATTACCTCATATAATGTGTTCATCAAAATATATCCATATATTATTTGAGTCAATGGTGCTGAAACAAAAACGATCAATAAAAATGGCGCTGGCTTTCCTTGCATATAGCACCTCTTCCAGGCTCCAATAGCAGCACTACCTGCCGCCCCCATACCCAACGCAGAACCTATTGCTGAGATTGTTAAAGCTGAATTAACCCCTATTAAACCTATATCCATAAGTACTCCTTTTTATTTATTTTTTCATTTTTCTAAAAGGCCTATAAGCATATCCACTCCATTCTTGCCCTAAATGGTTTGAAAATTCAAGCATATTAAGCCTTACTCCATGAACAATTACTGAAAGCAAAGATAGCATTATATTTAAAACATGCCCAAAAAGTATAACAATAATTCCAGCTACTACAAGACCAATATTAGAAGATTTTAACAAAGGTATTGACATAGCATTAAAACTTGATGAAATTGAAAGCCCTGCAAGTCCAACTGCAAAAAGTCTAATATAAGATATTATATCTGCAAACCCCGACACAGTGGTTAAAAACTGCTCTATAATACCCCCAAAACTTTTCAATATACACTTGAAAAAATTTGAGCCATCTTGCTTGCCAAAAACAAATACAAGTGCAACGCCAAAATATATTACATTATAAACAACATTATACATAGGAAATCGAGATTGACTTAATATTAAATTTAAAACAAGATAATAAAGTCCAACTATACACATAAGCCAACCAATCTGTGCAATTGAATGGATATGGGGCTTTTCTTTTACTTGTCTGAAAAAATTCCAAGCATGCGCTAATGAAATTTGCAAAACTCCTATTGAAAAACAGATAAAGATAATATTTTGTACACTATTTTTCTCTGTCAAATAACTAACTTTAAATGAATTTAAAATAGGAAACATTTCAAGAATTAAAGGACTACCAAACCAAGTCCCAGTCATAGCGCCATAAAGTATCGATGATACACTTAGATAAAATATTAACCCATGAATTGGCGTTAAGGGCTTGCCTTTAAAAAGAAAGCTCAAACTAAGTAAAATTCCTACCAAAAAAAATATCACTCCATAAGCCGCATCACCTATTATCATACCAAAAAATACAAAGAAAAATAACATAAATATAAAACTTATATCCCTTTCTTTATACCCAGGAATTGTCTCTAAAATATTAAAAATAGGTGCAGCTAAATTAGCAATTCCTTTTCTTTTTATATAAGTTGGAATAATATCATTTTCTTCGGGATCTGCAAATTGAGCTGCAAAACCTGCTTTTAAAACTGCGTTTTTAAGAGATTCTTGACTTTCAGCTGGAACAAATCCTGTAATATACGAAAAATCCTCAAAATCAGTTTGCATATCAGCTAAAACTTGCTCAAACTCTACGATTTGATCATAATTTTTTATCTCATCCCTTAAAATATCAATATATTTATTAAAAAGAGAAATTTGAGTCAATTTTTGATCTAAAATCTCATCAACAACCTTCAATTTATTATTAATATAATTAAGATCAAAATTAAACTTAAACTCATCAGCAATTTCAATTTTTTGCTCAAACTCGCCAACACTCACAAAATAAGAAGTGTTTTTTACGTTTTTAATCAAAAACACATTAACATTGGGATCTCTTAATAAATTTTTATATTCACTTTTTTGGATTTTAAAAAATTGAATATAAATATTAGACTCTTTTAATTTGTCAATATTCTCTAAAGAAAAATTTCCCCAAACAGAAATCAAATTCTTTTCATGCAATAAAGATCGTTTAATATCTTGAAATTCTTTAATTTCATTACCCAAATTGACTATACTTTTCGCAATATCTAAAAAATTTCCATTAGAAGATTTTAAAGCTTTAACACCTCCATCTTCTTTAAGCAGGGAAAAAGCTTGTATTAAAATTCGTCTATTATCAATGCTCTTTTTTAAAGAATCTGAATTCTTATTGCAAGAATTAATATGAACTGCTCCAAAATCCCTTAAAATCTCTAATGATTCTTTTTTATATTTTGATAAAGTTAAAAGTAAAACTTTTTTCATTTTTACAATCATAAGCTGTTCCTATTTTTTTTTATCAAACTAGATTTAGCAATTTTACCTCTTACAACAGCCGCGGTTTGCTGATCTCCAAGATATATATTAATCTTTTTTATATTAGCCTTAGCTGTTGGTATCATAACTTTCTCAAATAAATTAACTCTCTGAGATGTTACTCTAAACTCTTTTAAAAGCAAATCAATCTGTTTTTTTAAAATTTTAAGTTCTACATCAATTTGAATCACAAATTTAAGAATCTCAATCCCCTTATCTACCCAATAAGGAGTAAAAAGTAAATCATGCCTTATGTCTTCATATTCAATAGAATCGAATATAGGAATTGCAACCCCCGCAATATTTAAAGACTTTTTGACCACTGTTTTTACTTGAATCCAACTCTCAAAAGGAAATTTTTCGCTAAAAAGAGAAATCCAATTAGAAATATTTTCCTTAAGTTTTTGTTGCTCAAGATTTTTAATTCTGTAAGAATTCTCAATTTTAACAATTTCCATATAAAGCTGTTGCTTCTTAAGCTGCAAAGTAGGCAAATATCTCTTAAACATTTTAAGTTCGTCTTTTTGCTTTTTAAGATCATTTTTGGTCAATTTAATTTTAGACATAATTAATAAGTCTCTTTTTTAGGCCAATATTTTTCAATAAGGTCTGTTTTTATTCCCGTTTCTTTTGGGCTAAAACAACTAGCAAGAATATCCCAACCCAAATCTAAAGCCTCTTCTAAGGGAATATTAACAGACAAATCCATCATCTTACTTTCAAACATATTGCTATACTTGAGCAATTTTTCATCCCACTTGGTCATATTAAATCCCATAGCCTTTTTTTCTACAGACTCTTTTGAAGATGCATAAAGCTTGATCATTGAATCCATTATAGTTCTGTGATCATCTCTAGTTCTACTATTTACCATTTGCTTAAGTCTTGAAAGCGACCCAAAAGGCTCTATTCTGCCACCTTTTAAATAATACTGACCTTCTGTAATATACCCAGTATTATCAGGAACAGGATGAGTAACGTCGTCACCCGGCATTGTTGTAACTGCAAGTATTGTAATCGATCCTGCACCTTCAAAATCAATAGCCTTCTCATAACGATATGCAAGCTGAGAATATAAATCTCCAGGATAACCCCTGTTAGAAGGTACTTGTTCCATTGTAATGGATATTTCTTTCATTGCATCAGCAAAATTTGTCATGTCTGTAAGAAGAACTAAAACTTTTTTACCTTTAAGAGCAAACTTTTCAGCAACAGAAAGCGAAATATCAGGAACAGTTAAAGATTCAACAACAGAATCATTAGCGGTATGAACAAAAAAAATTGCCCTACTTAAAGCACCTCCTTTTTCCAAGGAATCTTTAAAAGTCAAATAATCATCATTCTTAAGCCCCATTCCGCCAAGAATTATTAAATCAACTTCTGCTTGAAGTGCGATTCTCACAAGCAGCTCATTATAAGGCTCCCCAGAAACAGAAAAGATTGGTAATTTTTGAGATTCAACAAGAGTGTTAAAAACATCTATCATTGGAAGCCCTGTCCTTATCATATTTCTAGGAACAATACGTTTTGTAGGATTTGCAGAAGGCCCCCCAATTTCAATCAAACTATCATCTAAAGTAGGGCCTCCATCTCTAGGATTCCCAGAACCATCAAAAATTCTGCCCAACAAATTGTCGGAAAATGAAATCTGCATTGAATGCCCTAAAAACTTTATCTCGTCTGACGTGGAAACACCTCTTGTACCACCATAAACCTGAAGAGAAACTTTTTCTCGATCAAGTTTAATCACTTCGGCTAGAGAACTTGTATCTTTTGCTTTCACAATAGCAAGCTCGCCATACTTAATACCTTGAGCTGTAACAGTTATTACATTGCCTGCTATAGACTCTATTTTACTATAGACTCTTTTCATATATATATTTCTCCAAACCCCCTAAATTACCTTTTTAAAATTTATCAATTCACTCAAAGCATGTTCCAATTTATTAAACTTATAATCCTTAAAAGAAGAAAGATTCATGTCTAAAAGATTTTGCCTTAATTCATTTATAAAATCTCTTGCTTGAAGCTTATCAGAAAACTCAAAGTTGGTTTTAAGAATGTTGTAAACTATATCAAACATATAATTTTGACGCTCAGAATTTACAGCAGCATCAACAGAATCAAATGAATTTTGTTGTAAATAGCATGAATCAAGAAGTTCAGACTTCAAATAAATTAAAAAATCTTCATTACTTATGCCCTCTTCCCCAACAACCTTCATCATCTGATTAATTTCGTTACCTTTTACCAAAAAAGATCTTGCATATTCCGTCTTTTCAGAATCAATAACGCCTTTATATTTACTCCAAGATTCAAGAGGGCTAATAGCTGGAAATTTTCTAGCATCAGACCTTTCTCTTGTAAGCCCGTGAAATGCTCCCACAACCTTTAAAGTTGCTTGAGTAACTGGCTCTTCAAAATTACCACCAGCAGGGCTTACAGAACCACCAACTGTTACAGATCCAATACCACCATTATTAAGAACTACAATGCCTGCCCTTTCATAAAAGGAAGCAATAATAGATTCAAGATATGCCGGAAAAGCCTCTTCACCGGGAATTTCTTCAAGACGACCAGACATTTCTCTCATAGCTTGCGCCCATCTTGAAGTTGAATCTGCCAAAAGAAGAATATCAAGACCCATTTGCCTGTAATACTCACCAATAGTAATAGCAGTATAAACAGAAGCTTCTCTGGCTGCAACTGGCATTGAAGATGTATTACAAATAATACAAGTCCTATCCATTAAAGATTTACCGGTTTTTGGATCCATTAATTCGGGAAACTCCTTAAGAGTTTCTACCACCTCTCCTGCTCGCTCACCACAAGCTGCAATAATCACCACATCAACATCAGCATTTCGACTTGTAACCTGCTGAAGAACCGTTTTTCCAGCTCCAAAAGGCCCTGGAATGCAAAAGGTTCCTCCTTTGGCAACTGGAAAAAATGTATCTATAATTCTAGTTTGAGTCAACATAGGCTCACTAGGGATGAGTCGTTCCTTATAACTAGTAATAGGAATTTTAACGGGCCAATGAAAAGACATTGTAATATTATGCCTCATACCAGAATCATCTTCAATTACAGCAATTTGATCATCAATCGAATAGTCGCCATCATTTACAATCTCCACAATTTTATAAGAATCTCTTTTATAAAATGGAATCATTATTTGATGTTGAATAGTTCCTTCAATTACAAAACCCAAAAAATCTCCTGCAATAACGATGTCTCCAACTTTGGAGGTTTTTTTAAAATTCCACTTTTTATCTTTATTCAAGGGCCTTAAATATACTCCCCTTTCTAAAAAAAATCCACATTGAATAGCCAATTCCGGCAAAGGATTTTGAAGCCCATCATATACTTGAGTTAAAAGACCTGGCCCGAGTTCAACTGTTAAAAGTTTGTCTGTAAATTCAACTAGATCTCCAACAGATATCCCTTTTGTCAATTCAAAAACTTGTGCATCAACTTCATTACCTCTAATACGAATTATTTCTGCTTTTAAATTTCTACCGGCTGTCTTTACAAATAAAACCTCATTCATAGAAACTGAACCTTCTACCTCAATAGTAACTAAGTTTCCATTAACTCCAACGACTTTTCCTTTTGTATTCATTTAAATTCCTTTTCTAAACTTTTTCATTAGTTTTATCAATTAAATTTTTACAAATATTGTCAAAATTTTGAATACCTAATTTTTCTTTAAACAAATTATGCCTTAAAAATAACCTTAACTTTAAAAAGTAAATTATTAATTTATCAAAATCAAATTCATGCCCAACCTCAAGGTCAGTTAAAAATTGCCACTTAAGAAGATCAAAACTTAATTCTATTTCAAAAGGATTTTCTTTCAAGCAGATGTTTTTCAAAATATTCAAATAGTAACTTGAAAAATAAGTAGATTCTAAATAAAAATCCTTAGACAATCCCAATTTTTCTGCCCTTAAAGCTGCAAGCGTATATCTTATTGTATCTTCAAAATCAAGAAAAAGATCAATAACTCTTGATTTACCCCTATCTACCTTAAATTCTAACACCCCTTTTAAAAAATCAAAGTCCTTTTTACTTAAAGAAATTTCAACATTATTCAAAAAATCTGAAACACTATAATTTTTCAAAGATTTTAAATCAATATAAGGCAAAGAAGATAAAACATAATAATATGAATCCAACACAAAAGTCTCCTAGACCACTTTTACAACTTCCTTAAATCTTGGATTAAGATAATCAAAAAGAATGTCTGCAATAGTTTCAGCTGAAAAATCATAATGCAAACCAATATTCTTTTTTTGAATCTTAAAACCTTTGCTTATGCCCCTGAAAGGTCTAAGCTCCATCCCTTCTTTAAGCTTATTGCCAAGCTTTAATCTTAATATCTGCTCTAAACTAGAAAAATCAGATTCATTTAATTGAATAACCAATTTTTCTCCTTTAGCCCATGAATCCGTTATTTTAATTATAAGTTCTGCTAAGAAATTATTATCACTAAAAACTTCCGCTACACTATCTTTTAAAGCATTTTCAAAAAGAGATTTAAGATTCTTTTCAACGCCAATAATTAAATCCCTTATTGCCTGACGAGAGGCTTCAAGAGCATGACATTTATAATCATTAGCTTCTTTTTCTGATTTTGACTTTAATACTCTAGCAGCTTCTTCTGCTCTGGCAACTATTTCTTCTGCTTCTCTTTTAGCCTTCAAAATAATATCATTGGATAATCTCTCAGCCTCTTCAAGCCCATCTTTTTTAATTTTATTTATCAGATCCTTTACTTCAAATTGCATTAAAACTCCTTATCATACAAGATAAAAATAATAACTTAACACTTATTAGCAAACAAAACTTTAAAAAGCACACAATAAATTCTTAATATCAAAAATTGTACAATATTAAAATAACACATCAATTTAACATAATAATACTTCTTTAAAGAATATATTTATTCTCAATTATTAGAAATAATACAACCATTAAAAAAATGGCCCAATAATTTTATAAACATTGCCATCAAGCACTATATCAAGATTTTTGCTTGGAAATTTATTTTTAAGTCCTTCTCTAAAGATTTCAATACCCCTTTTATTTATCTTATCCCAAAATTCATCATCAACAAAATTTAAAGTTAATATCTCAATAATAATCAAATAACCTCTTCCGAACTTAGATCCATAGCCTGATGTAAAAGTTGTTGTAACACTAAAAAGACCATCCAAAAGACCATTTGCAGCCTTACCCCTAAAAGGTCTGTTGGGATGAATATCATAAGAATTGCCAAATTCATTCTCAAGCACAAAATCAACATCAAGACAAATGTGAAACAATATATTTTCAAATTCATTAAATTTCGATATATTCACTTAAATTAAATCTCAACTATAGTTTTTCCAGATCCTCCATCACTAGGGTGAGCAAAATAATATTTTTTAACAAACTTCAACTCTTTTAGAAAATTGTGAACTTCTCTCATAAGATAGCCCTCCCCTTTTCCATGAATGATCTCAAATTTATTAATGCCATTTAATATAATATTATCTATTTTCTTATTCAAAAAGTCTAGAGCATCAACAGACCTCATGCCTCTAATATCAATGGTAAAACTTAGCAAATTTTCCTTATTATAATCAATTGAAAAGTCAAAATTTTTACCGCCCTTTTTTTTCTGCTCTTTAAAGTTTTCCAAAGATATCTCTGAGCTAGAAACACTGACATTGAAAGCGCCTACATTAACTGTGATTTTCTTTTTTGAGATCCCAACTATTTTTCCTTTTGCATTAGAATTAATTATCCTAACGCTATCTCCTATTTTAAAATCTACAGCCATATTTCTCTTATTGTTAATAGAATCTACTTTATTTAACTTGAGGTCTAAATTTTTTTCCAATTCCGATATAAAAGCTTTATTCTTTGCAATATTAATATTGCCCTCTTTTATCTCTCTAACTAAATTTTCTAAAACTTTTCTTGAATTTTTTAAAAATTCATTCTGCTCATTTAAAAGATCTATCTCAATATTTTTTTCCTTTAATAAAAGATCTTGATAAAAATTTTCTACTTCTTTTTCTTGTAATTCTATTTGGATTAATTTCTTATTAATACTTTCTTTAATTAAAAGCAAATCCTTTTCTTTCTCTATTAATCTTTCTAAAATTTTATTAACTTCTGTTTTTTGAGATGAATAAATTTCATTAGCACGAATTACTATACTCCTGTCAATCAAAGCCCTACTAGCAACATTAAACGCATAACTTTCGCCAGGAATAGAGAAAATTAAATTATAATTGGGTTGCATCGTCTCTAAATCCATTCGCATAGAAGCATTAACAACGCCTTCATGGGTATATGCAAAATATTTAAGAGCATTATAATGAGTTGATATTAAAACATAACAATTAATATTGATTAAATATTCAAGAATTGAAATAGCAAGCGCCTGACCTTGGTCAATATCTGTGCCTGAACAAAATTCATCAAATATTACAAGGCTATTTTTTGTAGTATGTTTTAAGATATAAGAAATATTGCTCATATGACTTGAAAAAGTTGAAAGAGAATTAGAAATTGACTGCTCATCGCCAATGTCAATAAAAATGTTATCAAAAATTTTAAAAGTGCTAGACTCACTAACAGTAATAGGAATCCCAAATTGAAACATTGCACTAAGTAGTCCAATTGTTTTTAAAGTTACCGTTTTCCCACCAGCATTAGGACCAGTAATAATTACAACACGATTCTCAGCAGGAGTAAAAGTTATTGCCTTTGAATCCTTTAACAAAGGATGATGTGCATCAAGAATATTTAATACATTTGAAATCTCAGGAAATACCCCTTTTGTCTTAATTCCATAAATCGCCCGTGCTTTTAAAGAGTCATAATACAAAAAATTATTATAAAGATTATCTAAAAGAATAATGTTGTCATGAACTTTAGCAGAAAGATTTTGTAAAATTTTTAAAATTATTCTTTCTTTTTCTAAATTCAAATAATTTAACCTATTGTTATCATTTACAATATCATTTGGTTCAATATAAAATGTTTCACCTGATGAAGAAATGGAAATAATATTACCCTTAATTTTGCCTTTAAAATTAGATTTAAGAGCAATAGTATATTTATTAGATTTATAATAAACAAAATTAGAAGTCAAATATTCTGCGTTCAAACTAATTATTCTTTTTATTTGATTTTCAACTCGTCTATTTAAATTTTTAATTTCAAATTCAATCGAATCATATTCTTTTACAACACCACTTTTCAATTCAAGAGCATCAACATCTATATGTTCTTTCAATTCATTAAGCAAATTTTTTAGCTCTGGGCTTAAAAATAACAAATCAGATAAAATCTGAACATTAAGATGTTTGATATCACTATTTCTGTGCAAAAATAAATTTATTTTTAAAACCTCATCTAAAAACACTACAATATCTTTCAAATTTTCCATAGAAACTCTTGAATTTTCTTTTGATAATAATGAAATAGGATATTTTAAACTATTTATAAAAGAGTTTGGATATCCTTTATAGCTCTCAAAAAGCATTCTAATCAGACTTACAAAGGAGAACATTTTTTCTAAACTTTCTCTTGTTTTTAATACTTTTTGATTACTTAGTAAATTAACAGTGTCTGGATTAGAAACGTATTTAGACACTAAAGATAAAATTTCATAAAAGTCAATATTTTTTAAATATTTATCTTGTTCATCTTGCATAATTTTTATAATTTTTAAGCTCTGACAAAATCTTTAAATAGCTTTCGTATCTAAGTTTAGAAATTCCATTGCCTAAAGAACTCTTAACAGAACAACAAGGTTCGCTAACATGTAAACAAGATTTATATTTACAAAAACTGGCAAAATTTTCAAACTCTTTAAAATAATACTTAAGATTCTCAAAGGGCAATGTTTCAATTCCAAACTCCTTTATTCCTGGAGTATCAACTATTATTCCAATCTCAGAATGAAATGATATTGAATAAACAGTAGTATGTTTTCCTCTAGAATACTTATGTGAAATTTCATTTACCGATTGAGAAGCTCTTGAATCAATCAAATTTATCAAAGAAGATTTACCAACACCAGACTGACCAATAAAAGAAGTTCTTGAATTTTTCAAAACCTCTTTTACTTCTTTAATCCCCTCAGAAGTTTTAACAGAAGTTTTCAAAACCTTGTATCCTAGATTTTCATAAATTTCAGAAAATTCTTGTGCTCTTTGGCTTATTCCTTTGTCAACTTTATTAATCACAATAACAGGAACAATATTTTGCTCTTCTGCAACAACAAGAACTCTATCAATAAAAAAATTTTTCATCTCAGGAAAGTTGGCAGAACTTACAATCAAAATATTATCAATATTAGAAACAATTGTCTGCCTAAGATCTGCTTTCTTGTTATAACGCCAAAGAATATTTTTCCTATTCAATCGCTTATCAATATACACCTTACGAGAACCATAAATATACCCGAGGACTATATCTCCTGGAACTAAAGGGCTATATTCCTTACAGCCTGTTTCTAATACCTTGCCCTTAAAAATTCCTTCATAAATTAATTTGCTATTAAGTTCTAAAATAGAATATATATTATTAACTCCCCAAATAACTTCAAATTCAAGATAATTCAAACTATCATTCCTTTAAAGCGGAGATTATATTTTTTGCAAAAATTTTGATAAAAAGTTAAATTTTTATTTCTAGTCAAATAAAACTCATCTACAAAATCAACATCATTTTTATAATAATTACCCTTATGTTCAGGAAAATTCATTGATCTAATAAGATTTTGCACCACTAATTCACGATTCTCATAAACAGGAATTTTTAAAAAATCTTCTATCATTGCCTTAAGATGCAAATAATGCGTGCATCCAAGGAAAACAATTTCTCTACCGGTATTTACAACTTCAAATTTTAAAGCTTCCAAACATCTAAGAGCATCTTTTTTACACTTTTCTCCATATTCAACAAAATTAACAAGCTCTCCAGCAGCTTTTACAATCAAATCATTATGTATACTTACTTGATTCTTAACAAATTTGCTTTCAAGAGTAGTGTTTGTTGCAATCAAAAGAACTCTTTTTAAAGCAAGTTCTGAAACTACACTTATATCTGGCAAAGTATAGACTACTGGAAAAACAAAATTTAATTTATTGTATACACTAACAGAAATTGTATTGCAAGCCAAAACTAATGCGCCAATGTTATAGATTTTTTTAAGTTTCTCAATTAAAAACAAAACTGCTTCTAAAAGATATTCAGGACTTTTTTCTCCATAAGGGAAATTTTTATTATCGGCAACATAAACATATTGGTATCTCCCTATTTTATTTTTAATATATTTTAAATAAGAAAGTCCCCCTATTCCTGAATCAAAAACAATTATTACTTCTTTGAAATCTTTCATTACAA
Organism: Borreliella lanei; assembly: GCF_014205895.1. Lineage (GTDB taxonomy): Bacteria > Spirochaetota > Spirochaetia > Borreliales > Borreliaceae > Borreliella > Borreliella lanei. The sequence goes on from NZ_JACHFC010000003.1 coordinate 98,523, forward strand.
AATAATAATCACCCCTAAAAAATAAAGTATAAATATTAACAAAGTTAATATCAAGAATTAAAATAATAAAAATTGTAAAATGTTTTTTTTAAAAAAGGTTTTAAGCTATAATAAAATTGATTTAACAATATTAATAAGTATTTAGGATGATAAATAAAATGTTTGTAAGCATTAAAGATATTTTAAAAAAGCCAATTTTAAACAGCAATGTTACAATAAACGGCTGGATTAGAACCAAGAGAAGCAATGGCAAGATTGGATTTATAGAAATTAATGATGGCTCAACACTTAAGGGAATTCAAGCTGTAATAAATGAAGAAGAAAATCAATTTAGTGAAAAAGATCTAAAAAAATTAACAACAGGAGCAAGTATATCGTTAACGGGCCTATTGGTAGAAAGTCCCGCAAAAGGGCAAAATTATGAAATAAAAACACATAGCTTTAATGTAATTGGAGAAACAGACCCAGAAGCTTACCCATTGCAAAAGAAAAGACATTCTTTTGAATTTTTAAGAGAAATACCTCACTTAAGAATACGAACCAACACATTTGGAGCTATTGCTAGGGTAAGAAATAAAATTTCATACAAAATTCATGAATATTTCCAAAAAAATGGTTTTTTTTATATTAATACACCAATAATTACATCAAATGATGGAGAAGGTGCCGGAGAAATGTTTAGGGTTTCCACACTAAAATTTAATAAACCAAACAATGCGCTTAACAATATTGATTTTAAAGACGATTTTTTTGGAAAAGAAGCTTTTCTCTCTGTCACCGGCCAATTGCATGGGGAAGCATATGCGATGGCTTTATCTAAAATATATACATTCGGCCCAACATTTCGAGCAGAAAATTCTAACACCACGCGCCACGCTTCAGAATTTTGGATGATAGAACCAGAAATGGCTTTTTATAAGCTTAACGACAATATTACACTAGCAGAAGATCTTTTGAAATATCTTTTAAGTTCAATTTTAAACGAATGCTCACAAGATATGGATTTTTTGGAAAATTACATTGAAAAAGGTTTAATTAAAAAACTAGAAAATGTAATAAATTCAAATTTTGAGGTTATTACCTATACTAAAGCAATTGAAATTCTTGAAAACTCAAAAAAAAATTTTGAAATAAAACCTTACTGGGGAATAGATTTGCAAACAGATCATGAAAAATACTTAACAGAAGAAACTTTTAAAAAACCAGTAGTGGTCATTGATTATCCAAAAAATTTCAAAGCATTTTACATGAAAGCAAATAAAGACAACAAAACTGTTAAAGCAATGGATATACTTGTTCCAAAAATTGGAGAGATTATAGGGGGAAGCGAAAGAGAAGATGACCTTCAAAAATTAGAAAATAGAATAAAAGAATTAAACCTAAACATTGAACATCTAAACTGGTATCTTGATCTAAGGAGATTTGGCTCCACTCCTCATTCTGGTTTTGGACTTGGACTTGAAAGATTGGTGCAATACTCAACAGGAATATCTAATATAAGAGATTCAATACCATTCCCAAGGACTCCCAAAAATCTTTATTTTTAATCAAAAGAAAGGAAACAAAAAGATGAAATTAATAAAACTTTACAAATTAATGCTACTCTTTCTTTTTGCAATAAGATTGTTTCCAGTAAAAGATGAAAAATTAAACAATAAATTGGAATTATTTTCAAACGTAGAAACAAAAATAAAAAAAAAATCTAAAACTTACGATTCAAGCTCAAACAGCAAAAAGATCAAAAAAGAATCAATTTTTAAAAAAGATACAAACAGCAAAAAAAATATAAATTCTAATATATACATACAAAAATCAAAAAAAATTAATTATCCCAACAGAAATTTAGGCAATAATATCAATCAAAAAACCGCAAATGATGTGAATTTTACAACAACTAGTTATGTTAAAGTTTATCCTAGCTATAAAGATGACAACTTTCAAGAAATTAGAAATACTAATAAATTTCCAATTAAAACCGAAAAAACTCATATGCTAATCGGCCCAATATTAAAAGATAATCTAGGAATAATAATTAAAATGCTAAAAACAAAGGGATACACTTTAATAGAATATATAGAGAACAATAATTAAGATTTATTTTTTGCCAAAAATTTTAAAATCTCATTAAGTTCATCATCTATGTATTTAAAACTATTCTTATATTCACTCTCATTTAATCCTGTCAGCTCATGATTTCCATAATGAATCCAAGTATTTAATTCTTCTTGGTTAGAATATTTATTAACATAATAATCAGGAATATAATCTACAAATCCATGATCCTTATAGTCGTAAACTGCTATTTTAACATTTTTACTCTCTATACCTTTTTTTAAAACCTCACTTCTCAAATAAACAATAGTACGACCCGTATCAAAAATGTCATCAACAAATAAAACTTTATCGCCTGCCCTTAAATATTTTGGATCATAGGTCCAACCATCTATCATTATCTTTTTTTGCTCATTAAAAATATCATAAGATCTAGCAACAACAGCAGCATATAAAAGAGGTTTATCTACTTTTACAAATTTAAAAAATTCGCTAATAATATTGCCAAGATAGGCTCCTCCTCTCAAAGAGACATACATAATATCTGGAATAAATCCATCTTTATAAATTTTATAAGCAAGCTTAAATCCATTAATTCTTATTTCTTCATAAGAAACATATTTCTTCATAATTCAAACTTATTCCTTTTATTCTTTCCTAATAACAATAAAATTTATTTAATCAAAATATTTTAACTTGCAAATTAACACACAAATATTTATATAAAATAAAAAAGGGCTAAGATCAACTCTTAACCCAAAACTAAAATTTACTAAAATGAAATTTTAAAAGAATCGTTTCCTCTTAAAATTTTATAAGTATTTTTTCCAACCTCAAGAGCATCATAAAATTCTCTTAAATTAGAAACACTTTTTGAATTTACAGAAAGAATTACATCTCCTGACTTCATCTTAATGCTTGATGCTAAATTTTTATCAATATAATCAACAACAACACCTTTAATCCAATTTCTTAAATTAAGCTGAGCTTTAATATCCTCAACTAATGGATAAACAACAAAACCTGGAAGCATCTTTGAAGAAGAAAGCTCTTTATCCTTAGGTCTAACAGCAAGAACAATCTCAATATTTTTTTTGACATTGCCTCTTAAAATTTCTACATTTACTTTCTCACCAGCATAAAAATCACTAATATATGATGTAACATCTTGAAAAACGCTCATGGGAACCCCGTTAACCTTCATAACAATATCTCCTGCTCTAAGCCCTGACTTAACAGCAGGTGAACCCGGATAAAGAGAAGCAATAATTGCAGCTGAAACATCCTTACTTTCAACCCCCAAGCTTTTTAGCACCTCAGAATCTCTTGTCTTTAACGGATAAAAAGAAATTCCAAGCCACGCCGATTCAATTTTTTTACCTTTAAGGAAAAAATCTACAGTGCTTTTAATATTGTTAACAGGAATTGCAAAACCTAGCCCAATATTTCCGCCAGAATTTGAAGCTATCCAAGCATTAATTCCAATAACTTCACCTTTTATATTTACAAGAGGACCACCTGAATTACCCCTGTTGATTGCAGCATCGGTCTGAATAAACAAATTCCTTGATTGCAAATTAGGATTTGCAGAACGTTGCAACCCACTCACAATACCCGCTGTAACTGTAAAACTAAATTGAAAAGGGCTGCCTACTGCCATAACCCAATCACCTATTTCAAGCTTATCACTATCTCCAAGATCAGCTACTTTAATAGTTGCGTCATCACTTTCAAAGCTAATAAGAGCAATATCTTTTTTTTCATCTTTGCCAATTAACTTAGCCTTGTGCTTTTTTTTATCATAAGATACAACTTCAAGTTCAGTTGCCTTATCTACCACATGACTATTTGTAACCACATAAAATAATGATTTTTTTTGAGAATCTCTACCAATTATTACTCCAGACCCTGCCCAATTGCTTTTTCTCTCAGAATCAAATTCTGGCATATCAAAAAAGAAAAATGGAATAGGAAAACTCTGCTTGATTACCCCTGTTGCATGAACTTCCACAGATGATGGTAAAATTTTCTTGGAAACTTCTCTAAAAGAATCTTGCAAGGCTCGTACAGTATTGTCCTTTTCTTCTGCAAAAACAATGTTGCTTCTATTAGAATCTAAATAATGCATTCCAATAAAAAACCCAATACCCAAAGCCAAAAAACTTAGAAGAAATCCAGAAAAAAACTTTTTTTCCACTTTTATAACCTCCACATAATTACTTGATTTTACAAATAATATTTAAATATTTGATTAATTGAAAATTTAAACTTCACTTAAAATTAAAGGCAATCCATCAACAACAGCAACAGTATGTTCAAAATGTGCAGAACAACTAAGATCAGATGCAAAAACAGTCCAACCATCACTTTTTATTGAAACCTTGTGCCCCTTTAAGTTTACCATAGGCTCAATAGCCAAAACCATACCCTCTTGAATTCTAATATTTTTAAAAAAAGGAGCATAATAATTTGGAACACTTGGTTCTTCGTGAAGTTCAAATCCAACACCGTGGCCTGTATATTCTCTAACTATTCCAAAACCAAACGGTTTTATATAATCTTCTATTGCCTTTGATATATTTAAAATTCTATTTCCCACTTTCATCTCAGCAATACCTTTGTAAAGAGAAGCATTTGTAACTTCTAAAAGTTCATCGATACTAGAATCCACATTTCCCACTTTAAAAGTTTTTGCCATGTCGCTATAAAACCCATCAAGAATAACCCCACAATCAATACTAACAATATCCCCATCCGCTAATTTTCTTTTTCCGGGAATGCCGTGAATAACCTCTTCATTAACAGATGCGCAAATAGTGCCCTTAAAACCACGATATCCCTTAAAAGCAGGCTTAGCTCTATTTTTAATAATAAAATCATAGGCTATCAAATCAAGTTCTTTGGTGCTAATACCAGGAACAATATTTCTCTCAACTTCTAATAAAGTAAGCGCCAACAAGTTTGCTGAAGCTTTTATTTTTTTAATCTCATCTTTAGATTTCAATCTTAGTTTAGTCAAAATTTAACTTCCTTTCTCTAAGTGTATCTATCATATTTTTATAAAGCCTTCCTTCATCAGTTTCGTAAAAAGAATAAGAAGCCAAAATAGACTCTTTGCCTTTTTCCATTTTTCCCAAATAAAGATAATTAATTCCTTGTTTTAAGTAAATTTTTGATATAAGTTCACGTTCATAGTGAGTACTAGAATCTTTATCATAAAAACTACTAGGCAATAAAGATATTCCTTTATTAAAATATCTTTCCGCTTCTTTATAGTCTTTTTCAGAAAAGCTCAAAACTCCAAGATTATAATAAATTCCAAACATATATTTTTGAGATTTATTGTCAAAAATTATCTTTTTTGAACTAATAAAATCTCTTTTAAGAAAATAATAATAAAATTTATAAAAATCATACCAATCTTGTTTATTCTCAGAAAAATTATAAATTCTAAAAAATAAATCTAGGTCCTTTAAATCTGAATAAAGCAGTAAATTCCAAGCCAAAAATTGAGCAATACTAGAATTGTACTCAGTCTTATAAAATAGTCGCCACAAATAAGATTTTTTTGCCTCATACTTAGAATTTGCATAATTTAATGCAAAATAAAGTTTAAAGAATAACGGATCTTCCTTATAATTCGCTATAATTTCATTGGCTTTAAAATAATTTTTAATTCTAAAGTATATGTTTGCTAAATAATAACTTATTATCTTATTATCTTTAAACACCTCATTAGCCTTATTTAAATAAGAAATTGCTCTTTTATGATCATTCTCACTATTAGCTATGAGTGCAAGATTTAAATAAATAAGAACATTGTAATTAGGAAATCTTGTATAAAGCTTTAAATATTCATTCTTAGCATTCTTAATATCTCCTTTTTTAAAATAAGCATCTGCAAGCAAAAAAAGTAAAGTGGGGTCTTCTTCATTTTTAATGGACTTGAGATTGGAAATTGTATAATCTAAATCATTAAGATTATATGAAATATATGCAAGCTCTTTTGAAAAATTTTTGTCCTCTTTGATTTTAAAAAGTATACGCTTAGCAGCATCTATGTTTTTTTTCTCTATATATAAAAGCATTGCATTTATTAAAAATGCATTATTTTTAAGATTTAAACCTATCTCTTCAAAAATACGAGCATCCTTTTCTTTATAGATTTTATCAATAAATTTGTTAAAATCTAAAATCCCATTATCTGAACTTAAATTTTTAATAAAAACTTCATCATAAAGACCTTGATACTCTTCGCTATTTAAAAGATATTGATTTGCAATCCTATAAGCATCTTTTAAAAGCCCAATTTTAAGCTTAGAATAAACTTCTAAAGCTCTTAATTTCAAATTACCCGGCAAAACTTTAACACCAAGATCTACTATCTCCCCCATAAGATGATAATCGCCCGTATTTAAAGCCCAAAGTTTAGCTCTTTTAGCAAGGGCTAGCCATTTAAACTCAGTATTAGCATAATATGATGAAAATAGCATTGCTTTTTTAGCATCAGCAAATTTTTTTTTATCAATATAAAAATCAATTCCCATAATAAGCTTGCTAAAATCTTTCTCGCCTTTTAAAAGATATAAAATATTGGGATCGAAATAGAAATAAAAACCCCCTAAAAAAACCGATAATAAGAACAATGAAATGAATACTAAAGTTTTATTTTTTTTCAATACAACTCTCCATATTTTTAAGTAAAGCATCAAGTATACCATTTATAAACTTATAAGAGTTTTTACTACCATATTTCTTAGCAATCAAAATTGCCTCATCAATTACAGCACGTTTTGAATTTTCAAAATTTTGGAACTTCAAAGAATAAACACCCATTCTAAGTATTGCAAGATCAACCTTATCCATGCGATCTAAAGACCAATTCAAAGAAATATCCCTAATCAAGCTATCAATATGCTCTAAATTATTAAAAGTACCATTTACTAAAGAAGAATAAAACGACTTAATAGATTCATTTTCTATGTCTAATCCTTTATCTTCAATATTAAAAATATCAAAAATATCGTCCATTGCGCTTTGATTAATATCAATGCTATAAATCTTTTGAAAAGCCAAAACTCTAACTTCATGCATTAAATCCATAATAAAATTATATAAATAAAAGTATGTTTTATTTTAGACTAGAATCCAAGATTTGTATATTTGCAGACTTGTTAAGCTTACCATACATATCTTGCTGCACTTGAACAACAATTTGCTGTTGTTGAACATTAACCATGTTATTTCTTATTGCATCTTTGACAATCAAATCTGCAGTAGGAGACACTTTATCATTCAAGCCTAAAAATCTCTGAGCATATTTTTCTGTAACTTTAATAATATGAAACCCTTCCTTTGAAGCAATAGGCGAAGATATATCACCCTTATTAAAATTAAAAACCTCTTTCACAAAATCGGCTCCAAGAAGATTTTGAGCATTTTGATCACCCCTTGACAAAAACCCAAGATCACCATTTTTAGCCTTAGAAGACTCGTCATTTGAATATTTTCTTACAGCTTCTTCAAAAGTAATTTTTTTTGATCTTATTTGGCTTAATATATTTTTTGCTTGATCCAAAACATCTGATCTTTTTTTGTCTTTAGTAGAAAAAAATACATGACTAACTCTTGAAATATCAGGATTTACAAATTTAGTTTTATTAGCCTCATAATACTCAACAATTTCTTTCTCACTAGGAGTTTTAACTTCAGAAAACTTGGGCTGAGCTTGCTTTAAAACAAGCTTTTGAGAAGACAGAGATCTTTTCATTGAAGATAAAAGCTCGCCCCAATTTGTACCTTGTTTTTCTATCATCTGCTTGATTTGCTCATCAGTAAAATTTACAAGTCCAAATTGAGTTCTAATTGTTTGCATAACCTCATCATCTGAAATTTTAATTCCTTGTTTTGAAGCCTCTTGGCTAAAAAGAACATCTGCTATTAAAACTTGCAAAACTTGCTTTTTCTCAGCAGCAGTCAAGTCTCTACCTTGAGTCTTTTTAAATATATCAACCTTAGAATCAAAACCGGTTTTAGTAATAATTTCATTCTTATATAAATTAATAATAGCAACAGGAGTATTTTGAGCAAAAGAGTTAATCCCTGCAGTTCCCAATATTACCCAAAATAAAAAACTCTTCATAACATAACCTCTTATTAAAGAATCACTTACCCACTAATTTAACAAAATTTTACATTTAAATCTAGTTAATAAAACATTTTCATCTATACAAAAAACTAGAAATTCCTTGTCCACCACCAATACAAATAGATGCTATTCCTTTTGTTTTATTCTTTATTTTCATAGAGCGAGAAAGTGTTAATAAAATTCTTGAACCACTAACTGCAAATGGATGCCCCAAAGCAATAGCACCACCATTTACATTAATAATATCGCTAGTTATATTGTATTTTTCAAACAAGGCCTTTTCAATGCTTAATGCTTGAGCTGCAAATGCCTCATTTACCTCAATTAAATCTATTTCGCTAGGATTTAAACTTAATTTACTAATAATACCTTCAATAGCCATATAGGCTCCAAAACCCATATAAAGCGGATCAAGACCTACACTTTTAAATCCTCCAATATAAGCTAATGGACTTACCCCTAAGCTTTTTACTCTTTCCTCACTTGCTAAAATTAAAAAACAAGCACCATCATTTAAACTTGAAGAATTTCCGGCAGTTACTGTACCCGATTCTTTAAAAACAGGATTAAGAGATGCTAGCTTATTTAAAGTTAAATTATCTCTTATTTCCTCATCACTTGAGACAGTCCTGTTAGAGTTGATCTTCTTATCAAAAACGGTCAGGGGATAAATTTCATCCTCAAAATATCCAAGCTCTCTTGCCTTTAATGCCTTTGCATGAGAATTATATGCAAATTCATCTTGCATTTCTCTTGTTATTCTATATTTTTCTGAGAGATTTTCAGCCGTAAGCCCCATGGAAATAAAATTCAGAGAATCTATTAAAGCATCTTTTTGGATTGAATCTTCAATTCCAAAATTACCAAATTTAAGACCGTCAAACCTAATCTTTCTAGGTAATAAATAAGGAGAATTGGTTAGATCTTCCACCCCTCCAGCTAAAACAATGTCATTGTCTCCAAGAGCAATAGAATTAAATGCAAGCTCCAAAGCCTTAAGGCCAGAACCACAAACTTTATTAACGCTAAATGCGGGCACGGTATCGCCCAAATTAGACTTCAAAGCAATTTGTCTTGCAATATTTTGACCAAGTCCCGCAGATATTACATTTCCAACAATAACCTCATCAACTTTGCATAACTTATTTCTTCCAAGCAAAGCTTTAACAACTTTTGAAGATTCATCAATAATATCTAAACCCCTAAAAGAACCTCCAAACTTGAAATTGGGCGTTCTAAGTCCATCAATAATAGCTACCTTTTTTATCACAACTACTCCTAAAGTCTTAGTAAACTTATTGAATTATACAATACAATAGATCATATAAAAACTAAGTTTATTTAATAAAAATAAACTATTTAACCTAAATTATTTAATAAACAAACTAAAATGCTATAATTTAAAAATGCGGTTTAAAAAAATATTTTTAATAATATTTATAATTTCTAATTTAAAAGTTTATTCTTATAATTATTCAATCCAATATAAAAATGAAGGTATTGACAAATATTATTTTGAAATACTAAATGATGGATTCGGATTTTCATTAAGCGATTTTTTTGATGACTTGAGAAGTGGCTCTTTAATTTTTACCTATGCTTCAAAATACAATTTTATAATAAATCTAGAAGCACACATGTTAACCTATAGGGGATATAAAGGATCGCCAAAATCTTTAATTAGCAGGACAGACTTAATTGAGATAGGCTTCATGTACTATTTCCCAATCTTATTGCTAATTAATGGAAAAAATTTTGGAGAAATAGACTTGGGAATTGGAGTTAAAAACTTCTTATTTGGAGACTGGGGTGGGCATTTAATGCAAAGCATAATTCACCTCATTTTAAATCAACACCGCCCAATTCCAAGTATAAAAAGTTACGACAGCTACAATTATAGGGGATTTTTAAGTTTTGCTATAAATTACTCCTACATGAATTTTTTAAATTTAGAAAATTATATAGACTTATCTTATTTTGCAGATTATTTTATCAAAAACAGTATTGGAATTACCTTAAAAAATGAAAATATTGGATTTGACATAAAACTTTATTCCCAAATTCAAAATCAAATCAAAAGCCTTAAAACATATTCAAAAACACAAGAAGCAGAAACAGGAATTGGAATAAATTATCAATTTTACTCTAAAAATTTTTTCATAACCAATAATTTAAACATTAAAAATTTTTCAACCAAAGAAAATTTCTTAAGCGTTGGAGGATTTGGAATAATTATTACACCTGAAGAATACAAAAAAACACCAGAATCAAATAATGAATTTAATGTTGTAAGTAATAATTTTTACTTTGGATTTGATATTATGATCCCATTAAAAATAAGAAATTCATTATTTTATAAAATAAATGAAAACATCAACCATTACATTTCAATATCAACAAATTATTACACTAATTATAATGAAACTAACAGCTTTACAAATCAATTATCATCAGGCATCATGTATGAATTTTTACCACAAAAAACATTTAATCCTTACCTAATTTCGGGACTATTTTTTGCCTATAATCAAAATAACCAAGATATTAAAAGCATCTTCAGACCAATAAGAATAAAAAACATTCTTCAAGTTGGAATTGAAAATGAATTAGGATTTTTGTTCAAAATGATAAAATACCACAACACTGAGTATATTTTCAAAATATATTCAAAAGTTAGTTATATTCCTCTAGCTTATAACTTAGATGAAAAAAAATTAGAAAAACATTCTATTAACTTTAATTATTTAGGAATTGGATTAGTAGTTAAATAACAACTAATACTGATGATCTTTGTTAACAAACTTAGTAATGTGTGGCAAAAATAATATATCTGCCCTACCTGTAGGACCATTTCTATGTTTTGCTACAATAACCTTAGTTTCTATTGGTTCTATCTCAGCAGAAGACTCAAATTTAAAATCCTTATCCCTGTGAAGTAAAATTACAATATCGGCATCTTGCTCTAATGCTCCCGATTCCCTTAGACTGGCAAGATTAGGCTCACGCCCTTCCGTATCTCTTGTAAGCTGAGACAATGCAACAATAGGAATCTCAAGCTCTCTAGCAAGCTCTTTGAGAGATTTACTAATCGAAGCAACTTGTTCATGCCTTGGAAGATTTTTTGTCTCAAAAGAAATCAGGCTGATATAATCAACAAATATTATATCTATACCATAAAATCGCTTAAGTTTTCTAGCCTGAGTTGCCAAAGTTAGCAAACTAATATTAGGAGTATCTTCAATATAAAGCTCAGAATCACTAATCTCATTTACAATATCATTTAATGATTTTATCTCTTGTCCAGATAAAATGCTATTTTGAACTTTAAAGCTATCAATACAAGATTGAGAAGATATTATTCTTTTTATTAAAGCATCTGCTGTCATTTCAAGAGAAAAAAATCCTACTTTTTTCTTTTCTTCTTTTCTTAATGCTATAGCAGAAGCAATATTTAAAGCAAATGCCGTTTTACCGATGCTAGGACGAGCACCAACTATAATAAAATCACTATTTCTAAATCCCCCAATAAGAGAGTCAACCTTTCTAAAGCCACTTGGAATACCAAAGTTTGCTTCTTTTTTCTTCATACTGCGCTCATATATCTCATTATGAACGCGTTCTGCAATAACTTTAGCATGATATAGGTTTTTACTAGAATAATCTAACTCAATTGAAAGAATCTTTTGTTGAGATTCTTCAACAATCTCATTAATAGATTTTGTAGAATCATTTATATAGTCATTAAGCTCTTTAGAAACATTTAAAATGCTTCTACGAACACTCTGTTCTTTTACAATTTTCGCATAAACATTTATAGTTCTATCTGTTGGCAAATAAACTGAAAGTGAATCTAAATAATCTGGCAAATTGATTAAATCTTTTTTAATCAAAAGTTGTGTTTTTGAAACATGCTTAGATACTTCTTCAAAAACGGTAATAGGATCAATATTTTCCCTTTTTTCATAAAGCGAAACCATTGCTTTGAAAATCAACTTGTGAGTTTCATTGTAAAAATCATCTGCTCTTACATGAAAAGCAATTTGCTCTATCTTATCTGAATTATAAAATATACTAGAAATTACCGCTTTTTCTGCACCATCATTAAAAAGAAGTGCAGAATTTGAAAAAGCTGCTAAAGCCACAAACTACACCCTTTCTCTTTCAGCTTACTCATCTTCTTTATTCAACTTTTTACTTAAAGACTTTTTATCCTCTTGCTCTTTTTCTTTTTTTATCTCTACCTTAATAATAGAACTAATACCTTCATAAAGCTTAATTGTCACATCATAAGTTCCAAAAGTCTTTAAAGTTCCATGATGTATATCTATTTTTTTTCTCTCTATATCAAAACCAAGTTTTAAAAGTTCATCAGCAATATTTAAACTGTTAACACTATGAAACAATTTGCCAGAATCATTAGATTTCATAAAAAATTCTAATTTAACAAGATCAAGCTTAGATTTCAGATCGTTGGCCATTTGTTTTTTTGTTTCTTGCTTTTTCAATATTGATCTTCTTTTTTGATTAAAAATCTCAATATTATGTTTATTTGAAAAAACTGCAAAACCTTTGGGTAGTAAATAGTTTCTTGCAAATCCATCTCTTACCTCTACCGTATCTCCTTCTTTTCCAAGATTAATAAAATCTTCCTTTAAAATCACTTTCATAATTACCCCCACAAATAATTATTTTTTTACAAAAGGCAACAAAGCCATATATCTTGCCCGCTTAATTTCTAATGCCAAGCGCCTTTGATGCTTAGCAGAGGTTCCAGTAATTCTTTTGGGTAAAATTTTACCTTGCTCAGTAATAAACTTTTTAAGAAAATCAAAATCCTTATAATCAGGATGTTTGCCAGAATCACAAAATTTACATGACTTTCTCTTAAAAAATCTGAAATTTGAATTTTTCTTAAAGCCATCCTGCTGATTTTCAAATCTTGAATCTCTTTGATTTGTATCTCTATCTTTATACATAAACTTAAACTCCATTAAAAAGGTATATCTTCGCTAAATTTATCATCAACAATATCAATATCCTTAACTACATCTTCTTTTTGATGGTTTGTCAAACTATTAATATCTGAATCTTGCATTTGAATAGTATTAGAACCTGAACTAAACATTTGCAAATTATCTACAAATATATTTACCTTACTCCTCTTATCACCCGTATTCCTATCTTGCCAGCTTTCATATTTAAGAGATCCACTTACCACAACTTGTTTGCCCTTTTTCAAATAATCGTTGAGACTTTCAGCTCTCTTTGAAAAAATAACACAATCAAAATATTGTGGATAATCAATCCATTCATCATTTTTCTTCATTCTTCTATTATTAGCTAAAGAAAACCTAAGAATAGCCATGCCACTTTCTGTATAAGAAAGCTCAGAATCTCTTGTAAGCCTACCAGACAATACTAATGAATTAATATCAGCCATTCAAAACCCTCTTATTTTTCCTGAATATCTGTGCTTTCAGAACCTGTTGGTGTTTCAACCTTAGAGACACCTTTAAGACTGTCTTTATCAATATTGTCTCTAAATTCTCTAAAACTTCTTCTTTTGATTTTTTTAGTATTGATCTTTCTAACTATTTTGACCAAAATCATATACCTAAGCAAGTTTTTAATTAACTTAAGCCTTGATTCAAGTTCTTTTAAATTATTACCTTCCATACTAAACTCTATTATTTCATAACGACCTCTGGCCTGCTTTTTAATAGGATATTCTAAGGCTCTCTCTCCAATAAAATTACTAACAATATCGGTTGCGCCAAAAAATTCTAAAGATTTTTTAACCTCTTCTAAAGAACCTTTATATTCAATTTCTTCACTTTTAAACAAAAAACATGCCTCATATCTTTTAATCATTACTAAAACTCCTTATGGTCTATCGCATTGCAAATATGCAACAAAGGCTACTTAGTTAGTATATAAAAGAGACCAATTTTTTTCAACAATAAAAACTTTTTATAATATACAAAAGGTAATTAAAAAATAATCTTAACCTCTAATCTTCTTCTGATTCGCTAAGCTTATAGGTTTTCCCCAATTTGCCTTGCTTTTCAAGTTTTTTATCTTCTTTCATTTCAATATAAGTCTTAAAGCCTTTTTTTACATTATCAACTGCAACCATAACACTAGCTTCGAAAAGACTCTTTGGAGAATAGGTATCAATAGCCTTTTTAATATAATAAACATTAGATCCGTAAAAGAGCTGAACTTTGCTATTAACAAGAGCTACTTTAAGAACTCCAGCCTCTTTAAGTAAATCATTATCAACAAGCTCAGTATTAACAACATCTACATGCAATCTTGTAGAACAAACATCAAGCTTTGTAATATTATCAAATCCACCAAGACCTTGAATTAAAAGATGAGCAATCCCAAGGCTCTCTAGCTTGCCTTCTTGTCCTTCAAAAAATGGATCATCTGTAACAAATATCTGAAAATCAAAATATCTATAAAGCCAACTAAAAGTAAAATAATAAAGAGCAAAAAATATTGCTCCTAAAGGTACTATACTAATCCAATTTGTCTTAGAATTTCCTTGAAGTATTCCAAACATAAAAAAATCCAAAAATCCAGTAGAAAAGGTATTGCCAATCGTAACATCAAAAAAATTAGCAAGCAACAATGCAAATCCTGAATAAGTGGCATGAACAAAATAAAGCAAAGGCGCTGTAAAAATAAACAAAAATTCTAAAGGCTCAGTTATTCCTGTTAAAAAAGCTGTTAAAGCTCCAGATAAAAGAAGCGCTGCAACCTTATTTTTATCTTCATGAACAATGCCCTTGTAAACCCCCAATGCTGCTCCAGGCAGTCCAAACATAATAGAGAGATAAAATCCACTGCTAATCTTGGCAAAGCCTGATGAAAATTTACCAAGTGATGGGTCTAATAGTTGAGCATAAAATATATTCTTAAGACCTCTAACGGTATTGCCATTAACAATCTCTACTCCTCCCAAAGAAGTAAACTCAAAAGGAAAAGATAAAATAGAATGCAACCCCAAAGGCAATAAAAGCCTATTTAAAAATCCATAAAGAAAACTACCAAAATATTCAAACTTAAAAACAAACACACCTAAAGATGCAATTAACTTGTCAAAACTTGACCAAATCAAACAAAAAAATATCGCCAAAACAACACAAAAAGGCAATATTATTACTATAGGTACAAAATGGCACTCTGAAAAGAAAATAAAAGGCTTGGGCAGCTTCATGTTATAAAATTTGTTATGCAAATAGCCAACTACAAGACCTACCGCTAAAGAACCTGCAATTCCCGTATTTAAAGTCTGAACACCCAAAAAATTTATACGCCCCACAGAAGACATTGCCTCTGCTTCAACAAGTCCTGAAAAGGTCTCAATAAAATAATTTTCAGTAATATTAAATGTTAAATAACCAATAAGGCCCCCTAAAGCAGCTGTTCCCTGCCCCATTCTTGCAACTCCAATAGAAATTCCAATAGAAAAAATTAAAGGCATATTGAGAAGAATAGCATTGCCTATAGCCTTCATTAAGCCTAAAACATTTTGAATAAAAATTTTATCAATATAAACAATACTAGAAGAATTTGAAAATACAGATCCAATGCCAATCAATAAACATGAAACTGGTAAAATAGAAATAGGCACTCGCAGTGCTTTAGAAAATTTTTGCAAACTTGAAAAGTTAATTATTTTAATAAAATTAATCATGCTAAGCCTCTCCAATGCTAATTTCAGCAAACACTATTTATTATAAAGCTTTTTTTGCAAAAAAAAACTTTACTTATTAAATAAGCCTAATAATAAGATTCGACAAATCAAGCAATATTTAATTTGATCTTGAGAAAAACTTACAATTACAGTAATGTATTATATATTTTTTATAAATTAATGATAAAACAACGGAGGTAAGGCTGTGCTTAGAGAAAATAAACTTAAAAATTACTCGTTAAGCGATGTTAATACAAGCAAAATACCAAAAAATGAACTTTTTAGTTCAATATCACATCTTTTTGGGATCATTTTGTCTATCATTGGAACAACAATTCTTGTTACAATATCTACTCTTAAGAAAAAAGATTTACATATACTTGTATTCTTTATTTACGGATTTTCAATGACCCTATTATATGTAATGAGCACTCTTTACCACATATTTCCAAAAGGAAGTAAAATAAAAAAAATATTTAGAAAATTTGATCATATTTCAATATTTATTCTAATAGCAGGAACATATACTCCTGCATGTGCAATCCTTGTACCAAACAAATCAGGACTAATCATCTTATGCATAGTATGGAGTCTAGCTATAATCGGAATCATTTTTAAAGCAATATTTACAAATAGCCCTGGATGGTTTAATGGATCCATATTTATAATCATGGGATGGATTATCATTTTTAAAATTAAGCCCATTTATAAGGCCCTCAACGGAAAAGGATTTTTTTGGTTAGTTTTTGGTGGAATCGTATATACAATAGGCGGAATAGTATACATATTAAGTAAAAAATTTAATCCAACAATTAATATGAAAATGCATGATGTATTTCATGTATTAATAATAATCGCATCAGCATCTCACTTTTGGCTTATGCTAAAATACATTTCTAATTTTTAATTAAATATATTTAAAAGACCTTTCAAATCGTTAAAAAGGCCTAAACCAAAAAGAAACAGCCCAAAAAAAATGCCAACGCTATAAAAAGAATAAATGGTTTTGGCCTTAAATCTTTTTCCACGCAAAAGTTCAATAAAGCTGATAAAAATTTGTCCCCCATCAAAAATAGGTATTACAATAAAAAATAAATTCATACCAGCAAGAATTAAGCTCAAGAAAGAAATGCTATTAATCCAATACAATAACCCTAAAGAATAAGATGAAGAGAGAATGCCTACAATTCCAACAGGGCCTGATACACTCTTAGAAGTATTTAAAAAATTTGTTATTAATAAAAAAATAGAATACAAAATTTCTTGCAAAGTATTTACAACCTTTAAAAAAGAATTTTTAATGGCACTTGAAACATTTTCTACTTTAGCTATCCTTTTTAAAGGTGGTGAAAAATATATACCAATCATTTTGTTTTTATCATGAAATACTAATTTTGAAGAAAAAATCTCTCCATTTCTAGAAAACTTAATCTCCACAACATCCGAATTTAAATTCTTAAGAAAATTATCTAAATCTCTTTTATTTTTCAAAAGAATATTATCAATGCTAATTATTTCGTCTCCCGGTTTCATTCCCGCAATCTTAGCAGGAGAATTTAAAACCACATCTGCTATCACGAGATCAATCCAAGGGCCAATTTCTTTTAAAAAATCTTGCAAACTAACAGTCTCTTGAAAAGTAATATTTTCTTTTTCCCTTAAAACATCAAATGTAACTGTGGATTTTTCCTCAGGAATAACTTTTCTTAAATCAGAAAAATATTCAATTTTTTTATTATTAACCTTTAATATAACATCGCCATCTCTAAATTTATCTTTTAAAAAAGAATCTTTATTTAAAATACTAACCCTTGAAGAATAATCAAAATATATAACACCCGCCATACTTATAAAAATGAAAACAAAAAATGAAAAAATCAAATTAAACAAAGGGCCTGCAAAGTATATTAAAATTTTTTTAAAATGTGAAATTCCAAACAAAGAATCTTTATCTGCTTCTAATTCTTTATTTGCCTTAAGCTCCTTTTCTAAGTGATCAAATCCCTTAAGCTTGCAATATCCTCCTAGAAGGATTGGAGAAAGTCTATACTCAGTATTATTAATTTTAAACTTTAATATGCTAGGACCTATGCCTACAGAAAAAACTTCAACCTTAACTTTAAAAAGTTTAGCAAACAAAAAGTGCCCTAGCTCATGAATAAATATTATAAAACTAAGAGCCAGCACGCTAAAAAAAATATACATAATTTCCTCCAAAAATCACTAAGATAGGTATAAATAAAATATTGGACCTGTCAAAAGAAAAGAATCAATCGAATCAAGAGCCCCGCCTCTACCAGGAACGATTTTCCCAGAATCTTTTACTCCAGCGCTTCGTTTTAATCCAGATTCAAACAAGTCGCCAATAATGGTAAAAACTCCAATCAAAATGCCAAAAATAATAGATTCCCCATAGCTTAAATTTATTAATCTAAAAATTACAGCAAATATAGCAGTAAACACAGAAAACAAAATGCCCCCAAAAAACCCCATTAATGTTTTATTTGGACTAATAATAGTAGGACGATAGCTGTTTTTACCTAAAAAATAACCAAAAAGATATGCAAAAGTATCGTTTCCACTTACCATAGCAAAAAGTATTAACATTAAAAATGGTGCCTTAGGTAAAGTTGTAATAGAAACCGTAAAAGACATTAATGCCCCAGGATATATAAGTATAAAAAGTATTGACGTTGCTTGAGACAAAAAGTTTCCAATCTCATGTTCTTTAATAAACACCAAATCAACAATCCAATTGCTAAAAACTAATGCTACAACCAAGTAATATATTAAATTCATGCCCAAGTAAAAAACATTAAAATGAATATATGTTAAAATTGGGGGAACAAACCCTAAAAAAAAAGATAATATACTCGAAAGTCCTGAAGATTTGAATTTTAATTTTAATAAATCATTAACTTCTTTTGCAGCAAAGCCACTAAATATAAAAATTAAAATATTAAGGAATAAATAATGTTTAAAATCTAAAAATATCAAAAATAAAATCAAAGGAACAAAAAATAGAAATGTTCCCAACCTTGCAAAAAAAGCAAATCTCTTAACCTCACTCAACAAATCATCTCCCAAAATTTCTTCTTCTAAATTGGAAACATTCCAAATCCTTACTATATCTATTGTCATAATATTCAGGCCACAAAACATTTGAAAAAATTAATTCAGAATAAGCAATCCTCCATAAGAAAAAATTACTTATTCTAATATTTCCGCCTGTACGTATTAAAAGATCAAGATCAGGCAGTTCTGGATTGTCTAAAAAACTGGAAAAAGTATTCTCATTCAAAGATTTTAAATCAAAATCACTTAAAACAAATTTTTTAACAGCTCTAAGTATTTCATTGCGACCTCCATAATTGATTGCCAAATTTAAAATAAGGTTGTTGAAATTTTCAGAGAATCTAATAGAATCTTTTATAGAACTTTTTACTTCCTCACTTAAAGACTCAACATCTCCTGAAACTATTATTTTTATTCCATTTTTTTTGTAAAAATCAAATTCGGCTCTCAAATAGTTAGCAATTAAAAACATTAACTTTTCTATCTCACAATAATCCCTTTTCCAGTTCTCAGTAGAAAATACATAAAAGGATAAATATTTAATACCTACCCTTAAAGAATGCTTAACTATTTCTTTTGCTCTTTTAAGACCCTCTTTATAACCTTCCAAAGAAGACAATCCTTTACTTAAAGCCCACCTTCTATTGCCATCCATAATGATTCCAACATGACTTGGAAGAGAACCTTTATTCATGGGACTTAAGCTTCCATTATTTCTTGAATTTTAGATTCTAAAATAGAATCTATCTTTTTAATATAAATATCTGTAGATTTCTGAATATCATCTAAAATTCTTTTTAAACTATCCTCGGTGATTTCCGAATCTTTTTCTTGCTTTCTAACCTTATTGTTTAAATCCTGTCGTATATTTCTAGTTGAAATTTTATGTTCTTCTGCTATTTTTTTAGCATGCTTTACAATGTCTTGCCGCCTTTCACTAGTTAATGCTGGAACCTTAATTCTAATAACAGAACCATCACTTGAAGGGTTCATAGAAAGATCAGAATTAAGTATGGCTTGTTCTATCTTATTTAAGATGCTTTTATCCCAAGGTTGAATAACAACAAGCCTTGCTTCAGGAACTCTAATACTTGACACTTGAGTTATAGGCGTTCTTTGGCCATGGTATTGAATAAAAATTTTTTCAAAAATATTACTATTAATTCTACCTGTTCTTAACGTTTTATATTCATTGCCAAGCGATAAAAGAACCTTGCTCATCTTTTCATCTAGAAAAGCCTTATAATCTTCCATATAAACTCCTCCTTGCTGATAAAAAGCACATTATCTACCCTATTCTTAAATACTTAAACTCAACTATTTCCATTTTGCTTGAAATTGCTTTTGAAATCTCTTCAAGCATTTCCCTTACAGTTATTTTATCATTCTTTACAAAACTTTGCTCAAGAAGAGAAATTTCAGCAAGATGTTTTTTGATTTTTCCCGCAACTATACCTTTGATTATGCTTTCTGGCTTACCGCTAGATTCTAATTGTTTAGAAAATATCTCTTCTTGCTCTTTAATATAATTTGGACAAACATCATCATTTCTCAAATAAACAGGAGCAAAAGCAGCCACATGCAAAGCTAAATCCATAGCAAAATTTTGAAACATTTTATCTTCGGTTTTAGAAAAATCATCTACTTTTAATTTAACTAAAACGCCTATCTTGGATTGTTCACCATGCAAATAAATTTTTACAAATTCATTAGATTGAATTTCAGTAATAAAAATTTTTTTAACCTGAATATTTTCTTTTATTGTTGCTGCCAAATTTTTAAGCTCTAACTCTTGAGAACTAGTTAAAGAATCTTTTCCGCTTTCTACCAATTCCTTAATCAAAGAACTGCCAAAATTAACAAAATTATGATTTAAAGCAACAAAGTCTGTTTCACAAGAAACAAGCAAAAGCCCAGCATTAACATTATTTGAATATGAGAATACTCTACCTTCTTTTGCATCTCGGTCAAGTCTTTTCTCAGCAGATGCAATTCCCATTTCTCTAAGTTTTTTCTTAGCCAATTCAAAGTCTCCACCAGCAGCGGACAAAGCTTTTTTACAATCTCCAAAACCAGCATTGGTTTCTTCTCGAAGCTTTTTTACATCTTGAGGACTAATAATGCTCATAAATTACTCTCCCCTTTCTTCAATAGAATCACTTTTATCATTTTTAATTTCAATTTCCTTCATTAAATCTTCTTCATTTAAATTTTCAATTATTTGAATACCAACCTCTTTATCACTTTCTAAAATAGCATCAGATATTATTTTAGTAAACAAAGCAACAGAACGAATCGCATCATCATTACCAGGAATTGGACAATCAATAACATCTGGATTACAATTCGTATCAACCACAGAAATAATAGGGATTTTTAATTTTCTAGCCTCATTAATGGCTATCTGCTCTCTCTTAGGATCAATGATAAAAATAGCACCAGGAAGTGTTTCCATATCCTTTATACCTGTTAAATTTTTAGCTAATTTTGATTTTTCACGATTAAGTTGTGAAATCTCTTTTTTGCTTATCATATCAAAAGTTCCATCAACTTCCATCTTTTCTAGCTTTTTTAATTTTTGAACAGATTTTCTAATCGTATTAAAATTAGAAAGCATGCCCCCAAGCCATCTATTATTTACATATGGCATATCACTTCTTCTTGCTTCTTGTTCTATTATCTCACTAGCTTGCTTTTTGGTTCCAACAAAAAGCACCTTTTTACCATCTTTTATTACACTTTGAACAAGCTCATAAGAATCTTTAATGCCCTGTAAAGTCTTTTGAAGATCTAAAATATGTATTTCATTTCTCTCAGAAAAAATAAATCTTTTCATTCTAGGATCAAGCCTTTTTACTTGATGACCAAAATGAACTCCGGCCTCCAACAGGCTTTTCATCGTAACAATTGCCAAATCAACCTCCTATTATCCTTCTCTTTTACTCACCATGCAAACACACAGCGGAAATTATCCCCTCTTTTATAAGAATATAATAAAACAATCCAATTAATAAGTCCACCTCATTAAAAATAAACGTCATTCTCTTTAATAAAATTATCAACAAATTATATTAATAAAAAAATATTAAAAGCCAAATTAATATCTAACTCTTTTAAAAATCATTCTTTTATAAATCGTTCTTATTTCTTTCAGAGAATTTAATCAAACTTATTAAAATAACTGACCCCAAAATAGGAAATAAATAAAGAACAAAATCTATTTGCCTTTCATAATAATCAGAATAGAAAAAGGGAATAAAAAACAAAAATACAATTCCACCCAAAAAGCTTATTAAATAAACTACTAAAAACTTAAAATTCAATATGTTTAAAAACATAACAAAAAAGCTCACCAAAAAAGAAATAACAATATTTGTTAAAATCAAATGAGAAAAAAATACTATCATACTCGCTCCCTTTAAAAAGAACTAATTAGATAAACTAAATCCCGATAAATCTCCAAGATTAATAAGAACACTATAAGCATCATCAACAATACTGCCGACACCCATAACAAAAATTGCCAAATTATACTTAGGGGCAATATCTTTTGTAAAAAAATCCTCATTTATATGTTTTAGATCAATTGGCCTTTTCTCTTTATCTAAAAAATTGGACTTTTTAATAGATTTTGAAAAACCTATATATTCTCCTTTGTCAATATGGGACCTATATATATTTTTCTTCTCAAGAATAACAGATGAAGAAGCATTTCCATTTTTCACAATAATGAAAGCCTCACCAGGAACATCCTTTCTTAATTCCCCAAAATTTATTTCAAAATATAAAGGCAATTTGCTATCTACCCATTCTTTATTTAATTTAAAAACAGGTTTACCTGAATAAACAGTAGAACTCAAATTTATTTTATAAAACCCTCTATTATTAAATTCCCTAACATTGTCAAAAACGCCCTTTAAGGCCTCAAAATCTTTTTCTACACTTTTTTGGAAACTGCTTATGTGATAATTGGCACCTTCCGGATAAAACTTGTAATATATATCAAAACCTCTTAATTTACCAGCTGCTTGATTAGAAAAATAACCTGCTGGTAAAAAAAAAGCTACAGAATCTCTTGAAATTCGACTATCAACCTTTTCTGGTGAAGGAAGTATTAAAACATTGTCAAGACCACATCCAAAAAACCCCATACAAAATACAAAATATAAGATAAAAAAAATTATAAAACCTCCCCCAAAAAATACAAATTAATTTTGCTTAAGTTCTAAAATTTTATTATTTGCTATATTTATATATAAATTATTTTCATACGGAAACTTAACAATCTCTTCATATACTTTCACAGCAAGATCCTTATCTTTTTCCTCAATCAATATTGCCTTACTCAAAAGGGCTCTTACCTTTAAAAAGTCCAAACTAGTATTATTGATAAGATCTTCATAAACTAACAAAGCATCTTCTTTTAATCCCATTTTTTCATAAACTGCAGCTTTATTAAGAAAAGCAATTTCACTTTCAATGCCTTTTGCTTTAATAACAATATCTAAATCTTTAATAGCCTCATCATACTGTGCTTGACTCTGAAAATAAACAGCTCTAGCCAAATAGAACCTTGAAATAAAATAAGATGAAATTTCTTTTTCCTTTGAAATAAGTTCCTTTATCCTAAGAAATATTTTTTCTCTCTCTTTGGCATCATTTTCTTTTAAATAATCATTTAAATCTTTTTCAAGATTTTCTACTATTTCTCCACCACTCTTTACATAATCCTTACCTAAAGAATTATAAAAAACAACAATAATGGATACAAACACAAAAATAATAGCAATAAAGAAAACTAAAAGTTTATTCTTAGCCATTACTCATCCCTCTTTAGTAAATTTTCAAATGGCTTATAAGATTCCTCATCATTACCCTTAAATAAATAAGAAGAAATCTCTTCTCTTGATCTTTGATTTTCATACTCCCTATAAGAGAGTAGCACTGATTTGTCTTTAGAATCAATACTTGTTATTACCACTTTAAGCTTATCTCCAACGCTTAATTTTTCAAAAGTTTCTAAACTAGATTCTTTTGTATCTCCTAGTTGAATTTTACTAATAAATCCCATTATTTTATTATAAACTCTTACTTGAAAGCCTTTTGATTTTTTCTCTACAATTTCAACTTCAATAGCATCACCCTTTTTATAACTTTTAGAAAAATCTTCCCAAGGACTCTCTTCTAACTGCTTAATTCCTAATCTAACATTTCTCTTTCGCCTGTCAACCTCAAGCACTTTCCCATTCACTAAATCACCTATCTTAAAATATTCTTCAGGATCAATCTCTTCAAGCCAAGAAATATCAAACTTACTAACATAAGCATCTATACCTTCTTCAATATTTACAAAAGCCCCTGTTTTTGTAATATTAGTAACAACTCCTTGAACAACTCTCCCAATAGGATATTTCTCAGCTAATCTCTCCCAAGGATTCTCATTGATCTGTTTAATACCTAAGGATATTTTTTGATTTTCTTTATCTATCTCTAAAACTTTAACTTCTACAATCTGGCCAAGTTTTATTAATTCTTGAGGACTTTTTACGACCCTTATCCAAGAAAAATTACTTATATGTAAAAATCCCGACAATTCGCTGTCAAGCTCAATAACAGCTCCAAAGGGTAAAATTTTTACAACTTTCCCTTTTACAATGCTATCAATTTTATATTTAACATCTACAGAATCCCAAGGATTTGCTTTTAGGGCCTTAAGGGACAATTCCATTTTACCTGTTTGTGGATTTATCTTAATAATTTTCAACTTTAGCTTATCACCAACTCTAACAAAATCTTCAACATTTTCAACTTGATTAAAGGCAAT
This sequence comes from Borreliella lanei, assembly GCF_014205895.1. Lineage (GTDB taxonomy): Bacteria > Spirochaetota > Spirochaetia > Borreliales > Borreliaceae > Borreliella > Borreliella lanei. Next base: position 123,327 of record NZ_JACHFC010000003.1, read on the forward strand.
ATTTCTTTTATGCAAAATTCCTGTAACAAAATTTTTAATTTTTACAATCGCACCGTATTCTGTAATACGCTCAACCACACCATCAACCACATCTTCTTCGCTATAAGAACTTACTAGCTCTATTCTCTTGGCAAGACCTCTTTCTTTTTCTAAAGTGCGTCTATCAAGAATAAGTCTCAAACCGTCTGCTTCGCTTGCTTCAAGAATATAAAATTCAACAATAGACCCTCTTTTTAATTTCTCATCCTTAGATTTAGAGCTTAAATAAAAAGGCATAAAGCCAGAAACATTTTCATTAATTTGAATCTTATAACCATTTGGAAGCTCAACTAACACCTTGCCTTTAATTATTTTTTTATTTTGAATATATTCATATACTTTATCTTGAAAATTCAAAGAATCAAGCTTTTCGACACTTAAAATAAGACCCAATTCTCCACCTATTCTTATAACGATTGCCTCAAGTTTATCACCAACTTTGGGAACATTTTCAAATTCTTCAATCTTGATAAAGCCTTCAGATTTATAACCAATATCTACTAGAACATAATCCTTCATAATGTTAACAACCGTCCCAGAAACACGACTTCCAAGTTCTACTTTTTCAAGTACTTTCAAATAATTTTCTTGTAAATCTTTTTGATTTTCCATTCTCACCTCTCTCTTACTTTTTTCAAATTAAACTTTTCTATTATAATATTACACACATCGTCTAATCCTTTGTAGCTTGTATCAAGGTAAAAAACCCCTTTTGATAATTTTAACTTACCATATTGTTTTTTCTTGTCAACATCATCTCTTCTTTTAAGAGTACGCTCTAATTCTTCTAAACTCTCATTTCCATTTCTTTGCCTATATCGCCTCAAAGCTCTAACTTTAACAGAAGCATCAAGATATATTTTAAATTCAGATTCTGGAAAAACTACAGTAGTAATATCTCTACCTTCTATTATATAATTACCATCGCTAAATTTAACAACCTCTCTTAATTTTTTATTTACAATGTTTCTTATTCCAACATAAGAAGAATAAAAAGAAACTTGAAAATCAATTTCATCGTTTAAAATTTGATTTTCAACATTCTCTCCATTAAGCAAAAAGGTGGAATTATTAAAACTTATATCATTCTCAAGAATCAAATTTAAAAGACTATCCTCACTAATAAAATCACTGCTACTCATAACAGATCTTTGAGCAATTAAAGTTATTATCCTATAAAGATATCCAGAACTGATAAATTTATAATTAAGCTTTACGCCAAGCTCTCTTGCAATTGAACTTTTTCCTGATGCTGAAGGCCCATCAATTGCTATTATCATTTAATTTCTCCAGCCTGGATTTTAAACTATTTATCTTAGACAAAGGAACAATTTTTACTTGACCTTCCTTTAAACTATCCAAATTAATATTGCCAATTCTAATTCTATGAATTTTTTTTAAAAAAATATTTTTGCTCAAAAACACTTTTCTTATTTCTCTGTTTTTTCCTTCATCTAAAATCAATCTAGCAGAATTTTTATTTAAAATTTCATAAGATTTTAATTTAAAAAATTCTTTTTTTACCTTTATGCCCGATTTAAAAGAAATAAGCAAACTTTCATCAATATCCTTTTTTGATTCAATAATATATTCTCTTTCAACTTTTTGCCTTGGATGAATAATATCGTTTGCAAATTTACCATCATTGGTGAATAATAAAAGCCCAGAGCTTTTAAAATCAAGCCTGCCAATTGAAAACACACGCTCTTTAAATAAAGGCTGAACCAAAGATATTGCCAACTTTCTTCCATTAACATCAAAATTGGAACATAAATAATTTCTAGGCTTGTTAAGAACCAGATAAATTCTATTATTACTTTGAAAATCTTTAAAAACAAAAATCTGTTTTTTATAAATTATTCTGTCTCCTAAAGCTACTTTATCCCCAAGCTTAGCAACAGTATTATTAACTCTTACAAGTTTTTTTCTTATCAGTTCCTCGCAAAATCTTCTTGACCCTACTCCCTTTTCAGCTAAAAAAACATGAACTCTGGGGGTTTTAAGTGCAATCATTAATTTCACAACCTCGATACAATACTAATTTATTATTCAAATATCCTAAATTTACAATATTAAGCATTTTGCACTCAAGGGATACTAAAAAATAAGAAAATCTCTCAAAAGAATAATTATCGGCATTAAAATCTAAAAGAGAATCAAAAATTATGCTGCTCTCTTTATTTAAAATAGAAATAATTTTCATTTTTTTCTCAAAAATTTTCAATTCATATTTATTGCAAACAGCTTTAAATTTTTTATCACACAAAAAATTTTTATTAATAACTTTTCTCTTTAATGCACTAGACTTCCTCTTCAAATTTTTATTTTTCTTATTATCATTAGCAACAGCATTAATATTTTTAACAAAATTACCACTATCGCCAAAAATAAACTCTTCAATCATTTTTGAGTCATAGAATTTAAAATTCTTTGTTTGATTTAATTGTAATTTTTCATTTTCTCTATTTTTGCTGGAACATATTAATCTTTCCACAACTTTGCGCTCAGCTTTATCTTTGTATTCAAGCTTCAGTGGGAATAAAATTTGAGTTTTCCAATAAAACAAATTATTAGCAAGATAAAAAAAATCAATCAATCCCCTAATGCTTATATTAAGGTCACCTGAAACAGCTATAAATTCTTCAATTATTTGATTTAAACTCAAAGTTTTCAAAACATGTCTATTCATACTAACATATTCAAAAAAAAGCTCTATTCCGCCTGTAAAATTTTCAAGACTGATAGAGTAGTCACCCAATTCAGACATTTAAATTTTCCATATTACTCAGACTCATCTTCTTTAAATTCAGTAAAATTATCATCCTCTTGATCAAACTTATTAAAAATTATTTTTCTAAGCCTCTTATTCAAATCATTTGCAAGTTCCACTTCTTTAGTAAGATACTCAATAACACTCTCCCTCCCCTGTCCCAACTTATTATCTCCTAATGAATACCATGAGCCTGTTTTTTGTATTAAATTATGCTTAACAGCAGCATCTAAAATACCAGCTTCTCTTGAAATACCTCTCCCAAAATAAATTATTAACTCTACTTTACGAAAAGGTGGAGCAACCTTATTCTTCACAATCTTAACTCTAATCTTATTGCCAATAACATCATCACTTGAGCCTGATCTGGTTACTTGTTCGATCTTTCGAACCTCAAGTCTAAGAGATGAATAAAATTTTAAAGCATTACCACCAGTAGTAGTTTCAGGATTGCCAAACATAACACCAATCCTCATCCTTATTTGATTAATAAACATAATGCAAGTATTGGATTTAGAAAGTATGCCGGTAATCTTTCTAAGAGCTTTACTCATTAACCTTGCTTGAAGACCAATCTGAGAATCCCCCATTTCTCCATCTATCTCTAATTTGGGGGTTAAAGCTGCTACAGAATCAACTACAATCAAATCAATACTACCACTTCTGATTAAATGCTCAGCAATCTCAAGGGCTTGCTCTCCGGTATCAGGCTGACTAAGCCAAAGTTCTGCAATATTAACTCCTAAAGCTTTTGCATAAACAGGATCAAGAGCATGCTCAGCATCAATAAAAGCAGCTATCCCACCTTCTTTTTGTACCTCGGCAATCGCTTGAAGAGTTAAGGTGGTCTTGCCAGACGACTCAGGGCCAAAAATTTCTATTATGCGACCCCTAGGATATCCACCAATGCCAAGAGCCTCGTCTAATACAATAGATCCACTTGACATACTTTCTATACCTTTTCCTACGGGAGATTCCCCCATCTTAATAAGACTTCCTTTTCCAAAAGCTTTTTCTATTTGAACCCTTGCAAGCTCAATAGCTTCCTCTTTATTTGCTCTTTCTATACCAATAACAGCTTTTTCCCTTTTTTCCTTTAACTTTGACATTCTTAAATTTTTCCTAGCTAAATTTTATGGGTTCTATTTTCTTTACAAAATATCTAAAATTAGTATTATTTATAACAAAATCAAGACTATCCCCTTCCCTAGAATCAAGCAAATTTTCTCCAAAAGGTGATTTATATGAAATAATACCTTCATCGGGATTTGATTCCCAAGGTCCAAGTATTAAATAAGACTCATCTTTACCTGTAGCCTCATTTAAAATGACAACCTTAGTCCCAAAACCAACAACAGAACTTTGAAGATCCTTAGTATCTATAACTTTTGCATTCTCTATTTCCAACATTAAGGAGTTTAATCTTTTTGTCAAAAACTGTTGTTTTTCCTTAGCAGAATGATATTCAGCATTTTCTTTTAAATCGCCAAGTTCACGAGCTTTTCCAATTTCTTTTGAATTTTCTGGAATTTCAACCTCCTTTAAATGCTTAAGCTCTTTTTGTTTTTTATTCAAAGAACTTAATATGGTTAAAAATCCAATTTCCATTCTCTCACCTGCAAGCTGCATCTTTTCATCTTCAAACTCAACAGAATCAAATAATTGCCTTATTATAGATTTAATCTCTAAAAGATCCTTTGGAGGAAAATCTTTTACATAAAAACAGGTCATATAAACTCTTTTTGCAAGCTCTTCATCTCTCACGACCTCTAAGACCGATTTAAGATATCCATCTTTAACTAAAAGATTAATTACCATTTTATAAATTCTTTTACTTGCAACAGAATTATTTTTATTATTAATTTTGATAACACTATCTGTTAAAATTTTAATCAAATTGGATAAAAGATCCGAATCCGAATAACTCAGTTCTATAGAGTAAGTTTTACAGTGCTTCAAAATCCAAATATAAGCATCTTTATAGATTTTATAATTTTTTATAACATAATTAAATAATTTTTCCACTTCTCTGGGATCTTCTTTATAAAGCGATTCAACTAATCTCTTATTAACAGAATGAGGAAAAAGTTCTTTGTAGTACAAAATCCAATTGCTTAGTTCTTTTTTAATTAAAACAACTAATTCTTTTTTGATCTCTGCATTCAAAATTGAATCAAAAAGATCCACTATTCCTTTTGGATATTCCCTTAAAAGAGATTCCAAATTAACATCTTTTTCTATATTAACTTTTGATGACAATTCTTCAGAAAAATTACCTAAAGATTTAAGAATAACGTAAGAACTTATAACATGATGATCAACTTTTGTAAAATTGTTAACATAAATTAAAAAATAGTTAAGCATCTCTTCTTCAATATGCAAATCCTTAACAATTCCCTTGACATTACAATAGTTTATAAATATCTCGTATCTTTTATAAAAATCTTTCTCAATCTTAAATTTATCATACATTTTTTCATTCAAATTGGAAGATCTCTCATTATATATATAACAATCAAGCTTGCCAGAATCCATAACAAAATGGGGATTATCTTTTAAGATTTGCTTTGCTTTCAAACTCCATGAATTCCACGAACTTTGAGTCATCAAGCTTGGTACTAACTCTTTTTTTATCCCCTTTAAATCAATAGCTTTATAGCTTTTTATAATAACCCTTATAGCCCACTCAATATCTTTTTTTATTCTATCTGCAAGCTCCTCTTTAGGCGTTATAGCCTTTAATACTCTAATATCCTCTCTGCTAAGAGGAGACAAAGCCGATATAGCCATATCAAAACCAATAAAATGACCTCTTTTGGAAACAAAATCAACCATAATACCATTATCATTTACATCTCTTACTATTCCAACAGACCAAGTCTGATGATAAACAAAATTACCCTTTGCAAAAAACAAATATTTTTCAAAATCTGAATATACATCAACAAAATTTTTATCTAAGTTTTCAATATCAGACTTTACAAGATAATCTTCAATATTTTTAACATCTTTATATCTTTCTCTTAAAAATTTAACTAAATTTTCTCTTGCCTTATGATTTTTGTTATCAAGCTTTAAAATACCTTTTAAAATTTCTATTGTCTCATCAACATTGTCAGTCAAAGAATAATGATCAAATAAATCCTCATAAAGAACTATGGCCTTTTTAAATCCAAGATCTTTTTCAATTTTTTGTAAAATAAGCAAAAAAGAATCAAAATCATCTGAAACATAATGAATAAGCTTGGCCCATACTTCTCTGATTCCTGACATTTGTTTTTTATCAATAAAACGATAAATAGCTTTTCTAAAATAGAAAATTGATTTTTGCAAATCAATAGTTTCATAATAAGTAGCAAGTTGCCTAACAAACACAGTATCATCAATATCTGCTTCAACAATTCTAGTCCAAATACTTGGAAGCTTATCATTTTCATTGCTCTGAGCATATATTTTTGCAAGAGTATAAAGAGCGTGCTTATTCTCAGAAATTAAAAGCATTTCATTGCATATATGCTCAACAAGAGCCCATTTTAAATTTTGAGAAAACAAATCAATAACGGCAAGCAAATTCATATCATTTAAAGGTCGCCTACTATATATAAGCATTCCAGAAATATAAAGGCCTGCTATGCTTTTTTTAACGTCCTTTAAATGCCTGCCACAAATATCAAGCACATCCTCTGTTAACCCCTCATCAATTATATTATCTATCAAATCATCTAATTCTTTTATTTTGGCAAGAGAATAATTATTAACAACTATCCTTGTCCACTTATCTTCTTGTAAAATACTATCTAATTTCTCTATGGTAGTAACATTAGACATCAAACTCTCCTAATATCGATTTTTTAGCATCAGCAACTAATTTACATACTGTTGATAAATACCTAGATCTATTTCTTTTATGTATAACAAAATTTCATCAATGCGCGCTCTATCTTCTTTTATCCTTACATAATGATCAATAAGCCAAAAATATTTATTAATAAGCCTTGGAAGCAATATGCTCTCATTTATTGATCTATAAGACTTTTCTTTAAGTTCATTGCGCAAACTGTAAACAGACTGCTTTAGCTGTCCAAGCTCTATAGGCCTTAACTCTCTTTTAATATTAAAAACACCATTAAGAGAGCCATAAACAGGAATCCATTCTTTTATAAGATCATCTGAAATGTTTCTGTCAGACTTAATAAGATCAATTAATCTTAAAATCATATCAGATTCAAGAGAATATATATCTATCTTTTGAGGATTAATAAAAAAAGCCTCTCTGAATAAGACTTTGGCCTCTTTAATTTCATCAACCAACGCATAAGAATCAGCAAGCTCTGCAACAACATCTGAGTTATCTTTAAAATCTCCTAATATTTGCAAAAAAACATTAATTGCTCTCTCGTAATTTCCCATACCTTTATAAGACTTAGCAATTTTTATTAAAAGGTCCAAATTTTCTGGGTGCATTTTGTATATATTTTTATATATATAAAGACAGGTCTGAAACACAAAATATTTTATAGAATTGCGACCTTGCAAAAAAGTAAAGCCCATCTTTTTCAAATATCGTCCTGCAAAATTATTCCACTCTCTTATTAAAAATTCTGCCTTTTCATAATCTTGCCCTATTCTATCAAGACTTTCAACTTGGCCATTCCAATACACAGAGCTTTTCAAAGCTGTTAGAATTTCAATATTATCAAAATCAAGAGAATGAGCCTCTTCGGATTTTACTAAAGCTTCTTTGAAATTGCCTTTTCTAAAATCTAAATAAATCTCTTTAATCAATTCAACAATTCTTTCTGATGACACATTCCCACCATTTCAAACAATATATACAAACCCCTATTACACTTTATATAATTATATCATTTATCAATTTTTAGTCAAACAAGAAATTAGGGCAAAATAACAATATTTCATTTATTATTCTTTTAAAATAAAATCTTATATTATAATATTAAAAAGAAAATTGTGGGGTCAAATTCTAGCTATATGGAACCTAATAAAATTATCAATAAGTCTATTTATTACTATAATTCAAAAAAATATTCACAAGCAATAAAACTCCTAGAAAAAGAAATTTTCTTCTACAAAAATTACTATTTATATCACTATGTCTTAGGAATGTCTTATCTTCGTATTGGAAACCTTGGGAACGCTCAAACATATCTTAAAAAAGCTTACACTTTAAACCCAAGCGAATCAAATATAAAGCAGGCTATTGCTATACTTTTAGTAAGCCAAGGCAAAGAAGAAAAAGCTATTCAGATATGGCTTAAAATGATAGAAGAAAATCAAGAAGTAGATCGATCAGAGCTGTCTCTTGAAATTATTCGAAAAAATCCCATTAAAGGTTCTGCCTTTTTTAAAAATAGCAACCTATATGAAAAATTGTTCCCAACAATTAAAGCAATACCCGATAAAAATTCAACAAAGTTGATCATAATAATCATCATAGGGGGGATTGTATTTATTTCAATGTTAGCAATCTATTTTATTTTTTACGAACAAAAAGCAACAACATCCGCAAATCTAAAAGCAGAAATAAACAAAAATTTAAACAATATTGCTGCTTACATTGATGACATTAAAATAAATAACAAAGAAAAAATAAAAAATGAAGAAGGCCAATTCATATTAATACTAACCAGCGACGAAATTAAAAATTCTTTCGAAAAAATCAAAATTTATTTAAAAAAAGGAAAAGATAATTTTGCAAGAGTGGAAATAAATAAAATATTAAATTCAAATGCATCAGAATCAATAAAATTAAAAGCCAAAAATCTTGCAAGTTTTATATCAAGACCAGATTTCATTAGTTTTAATGAACATCTAAACCTAAAAGATATTAAAAAGGATCCATCAATATATTCAAACGTGTATGTAAAATGGGAAGGAGTAGTAAATAATATCGAAAAAAAAGATAACATAATTCAATTTGACTTTTATGTAGGATACAACAAAAATGTACTCTCAGGAATTATCCCAACAAAAACAACCTTTGATATTGATATTGATTTTAAAGACAATGTTGAAATACTTGGACAAATAGAATACAAAAAGAACAAACTTACCTTAAATGCAATAACAATTAGGAAAATAGATAAAAATGCAAATTAATCCTAATATCTTTACCAAAATTTCAAAAAATAATTAACATTTAAGATTAAAAAGGTGTGCATAGTAACTTTTCATTACATTTGATAAGATTTATTGATTCTTCAAAAGAAAGCAACAACTCTTCTTTTTTTGTCAAATCTCTTACTTTCATTTTATTTTCTTTATATTCTTCTTGACCAACAAAAATTAAAAATCTTATTTCTTTGCTTAAAGCATACTCTATTTGCTCTTTAATGTTTTTACCATTTTTATTTTTAAAATAGACCTCACAAGAAATATTTTTAACCTTAGAATAATCATGATTTCTAAACCTAGTAGCAAGCTCATAATAATAATTTTGCAAAGCACTATCTAAATTTACAATCAAAACTTTAGATCTAGCCTTAGTGACAAATATTTTAATATAACTAAACTTTTCAAGATCAATTATATCCTTTATTCTGTCAACACCAAAAGATCCCCCAACTCCTGAAACTTTTTGAATAGAGTTTGAGAACGAAGAAACCAAATTATCATATCTTCCCCCACTACAAACACTACCCATATTGCTACCAAACACCTCAGATTCAAAAACAATCCCTGTATAATAATCAAGCCCACGCGATATTTTAAGATTTAAGTTAAAAGAATCTTGAATTTTTAATAAACTAAGATGTTGAAAAACATCTTCTACTCTCTTGATAGATTCATTATCGCCCAAAACACTTTTTAAAGCCTGTATTTTGTCTTTAAAAGCACCTTGCAAGCTTACTAAACTTAAGATTGAATCTACTGCTTCTTTTTCTATCTCAAGAAGCAACGCTTCTTTAACCTTATCAATTCCTATTTTATCTATTTTGTCAATATTTCTTAAAATAAAAATAGATTTTTCTTTAAGTCCTAATTTTTCAAAAAAAGAATTCAATATGCCAAGATGAGAATAATGGATAATAAATTTTTTATTAATGCCTTCTATAAAATTTAAAAAAATCTCTTCAAGTCCATAATATACAACAGAAAGAATCTCGGCATCGCCCCTAAAACTATCTTCTCCAACTATATCAAAATCGAATTGCATAAATTCTCTGTATCTACCCTTTTGAGAATTTTCTCCTCTGAAAACTTTTCCAAATTGAGAGCGTCTGAAAGGAAATTTTAAAGCAGAAAAATTTGTAGCAACAAATCTGGCAAAAGGAACAGTTAAATCAAATCGCATGGAAACATCTCTGCCTCCATTATCCTTAAACCTATAAATTTGCTTTTCAGTCTCATCCCCACTCTTTTTTAAAAGCAAATCTGAATATTCAAGAACTGGAGTATCTATTAGGTCAAAATTATAAGAATTAAGAACGCTAAATATCTGCCTAGCAATATGAATTCGAATCAAAGAATCCTTCGGTAAATAATCTTTAAAGCCTTTTAAAGTTTTAACATCCATTATATCATACCCTCTGCTATATAGTAATTCACTTTTTCAGAATATAATAACATATAATAATATAGATGCAAAAAAAATTGAATAATTTTTTATTTCATATAATCATGAAATAATTTAAGGGGTCTAAAATTCATGACCAAAAGAATACTTAATAACAATTATCGAATAAAAACAATATTAACAATCTTCTTAGGCATAACTTTGTTAACTATTTACAAATATTTCACACTAATGGTTTTCAATAACAGCCCAGACAACATGATATCTTTAAAGTCAAATGATATTGCCAAAAGAGGAACAATTTATGATAGAAATGGCAAACCAATAGCATTCTCTTCAAAGTCCTACTCAATCGGAACAAATCCTCAAAAAATAGAAAATCTTGTAAGCACATCTGAAACTCTTGGCGCAATACTTCAAATTGATTCAAGAATTTTAAAGGAAAAGCTTACTTCCAATAAAGGTTTTTTATATATAAAAAGAAAAATAAAAAGGGAAGAATCAGATTTAATAAAAAGAATCCAAGCTGAAGGCAGACTTTCAAACATTGCTTTATATCCTGATTATACAAGAATTTATCCCTTTAGACACACCACAAGTAATATTACCGGTTTTGTAGGAACAGATAATCTTGGCCTTGAGGGCATTGAATTTTCTCTAAATAGCATATTAGGAAAAGATAAAACCAAACAACAATTTTTAAATCAAGAGCTAGAAACAAACAACATCTACTTAACAATAGATATGGATATACAACAAGGTGTTAGCAAAATAGCTAAAAAATACTTTAAAGAAAATAATCCTGAAAGCTTAATTACTTTGGTAATGAACTCCCAAAATGGAGAAATATTGTCCATGGTTCAATTTCCTCAATATGATGCAAACTTTTATTTTGAATATCCTGAAGAAATACGAAAAAACCTTTCTTCATCTCTAACCTATGAGCCTGGAAGCATCAATAAAATCTTTACAGTTGCAATAATATTAGAAAGTGGAAAATTGAATTTAGAAGAAAAATTTTTAGACAATGGAATATATCAAAAACAATTTCCATCAGGAGAAAAAATTACAATCAAAACATTAAATCCTCCCTATAAGTATATCGACTCTACAGAGATTTTAATTTATTCATCAAATGTTGGAATAGCTTACATTACTGAAAAAGTTAGCAATGAATACTTTTACAAAAAACTTTTAGATTTTGGATTTGGAGAAAAAGTTGGATTTCCATTTCCCGGAGAAACAAAAGGACTGCTAAATCATTATTCAAAATGGTCAGGACGAAGTAAAGCTACAATTGGATTTGGACAAGAAATAGGTGTGTCAGCGATTCAAATATTACAAGCTGCAAGCATACTGAGCAATAATGGAATAATGTTAAAACCTAGAATAATAAAAAAAATAAGCAACGATAAAGGAGAAAATATTAAAGAATTTGATACAGAAGAAATAAGAAGAGTAATATCCAAAAGTTCAGCACAAAAAGTTTTAAAAATGATGAGAGAAGTTGTAAATAAAGGCGGAATTCCAAATCTTAAAATTAAAAATCTCGACATTTCTGCAAAAAGCGGAACATCCCAAGCTATTGATAGAAAAACTGGCAAATACTCAGAAGAAGACTATACATCCTCTATATTGGCAATATACCCCACAGAACAACCAAAATATATTATTTATATTGTATACAGATATCCCAAAAAAATAATATACGGAACAAGAATAGCAGCTCCAATGGCAAAAGAAATAATAGAATTTATTGAACACCAACAAAATACAATCGCATATAAAAAAATTAAAATGCCATCAAAAATCAAGATCCCTAAAACTGCAACTAATTATGAAAACAAAACATACTTGCCAAATTTTATCAACCTTTCCAAAAGAGAAGTAATAGACATCCTAAAATACTATAAAAATACTATGAAAATAAAAATAAATGGCGACGGATTTGTTTACAAGCAAAGTATATCCCCCAATACAAAATTGGAAGATATAATAGAGCTTGAACTGTATTTAAAATAATTGGGGTTAATTAAATAAATAAATTTTTAATTTCATTTTTATAAAAATTTAAAATATAGCTTCGCTTAATGTCCATTTTAATAGACATTTCTTTACCAACTTCAAATGGTTTTTCTAAAAGAGCAAACTTTAATATCTGCTCAAAAGGCTTAAATCCATTAGCTTTATTGATTAATTTTTTTATTTCATCATTTATGGCCTTAAGAACAATATTATTTGCAATAATTTGACGTCTATTATTAGCATCAAAAATCTTTTGCCCAACACTTTCTAGATATTTATTTATTTCTTCAAAATTTGGAAGAATAAGAGCTCCTAAGAATTTTTGATCTTGGCCTACAACAACCGCTTTTTCTATTAATGCTGATTCTTCAAGCTTAATCTCAATTGGAGCAGGCTCAACATTTTCTCCATTATTCAAAACAATTGTATCTTTTTCTCGACCAATAATTTGAACAACATCATCCTTAGATAATTTTGCAATGTCACCCGTGTTTAAAAACCCATCAGGACCAATAATCCTACAAGTTGCTTCTTTATCCTTGTAATATCCAAGCATTACCTGAGGCCCTTTTACAAACAAAATTCCCTTTCCAGGCTTTTTAAGCTTATTCCCATCGGTATCTCTAATCTCAGCAACAGTTCCAGGTAAAATTTTACCACAAGCCCCAATAATCACTTTTTTATGCTTGTTAGAAGCCACTCCGGGTGAAGTTTCTGTCAATCCATAAGCATTGGCAAGTTCAATGCCAATTGAATTAAAAAATCTAACAGCAGACAACGGCATACTCCCCCCACCAGTAATTCCAACAACAAAATTATTACCCAAGATCTTATTTATTTTATTAAAAATTAAAACATTCCCCAAAGCCTTAAAAGGGAATAAACAGATTAATCCACATACTCCTAAAATTTTCTTTATAGGGAAAAATAAATTAACTCCATTGTCTGGATAAAACCCCATTACCACTCTATAGCAAATATCATTAAGAAATGCCGATTTTACAAAAAAATGAAAAATCATTCTAGAGATAAACGGCTTCTTAGAAACTTCTTTGTAAATATTTTGTCTTATTGCAATCCAAAGCCTAGGAACAGCTGCAATATAATGAGGATTAATATTTTTAATATCATCAAGCATTGCCCTTGGAACAATGGTGGAAAATAAACAAACCATACCTTTGAGGAAAATATTGTAAGAAAAAGACCTTTGAAAAGAATGCCAAATTGGCAAAATGCACATAAATATTTGTCCCACCTGAGTATCAACCATTAAACTAAAACTAGAAACCTGATAAAGAAGGTTAGCATGGCTGAGCATTACCCCCTTTGGATGGCCTGTTGTTCCAGAAGTATATATTATTGTTGCCATATCATTAGAATCAACTTTACTTGCAATCTCAATAATTTCTGAATCTTTTCTTAAATTGTCTCCAAATAAAATACAATCGCTATAAGTATAAATTTCAAAACCGCTATATTTTAATCTATCTTCTTGATTTAAATTTTCAATAATAATAAATATTGGCTTTACTGTAAATTTAATTTGAACAAACATATCAAGAAGATTTAAATTTTCTAAAATAACTACACTTGGAAGAACAGAGTTAAAAATAATTTCCGCTTCAAAAAGAGTAACATCAGAACCCTTTGGAACATCAACAGCGCCTAAAGATAAAATTGCAAAATCTATTACGGTCCACTCGGCCCTATTCTCAGAGCAAATAAATATTTTATCTTGATGCTTAATATTGATTGACTTTAAAAAGGAAGCAAGCTTTAAAACATTATTTTTTAAGTCGCCATAAGTAACATGGGCATATCCATTACAAACTTTATATATTTGAGCAATTTTATCTTTTTGTTGATCAGCCACTTCAAAGAATGCCTTTGCTATTGACATATAATCCTCCTTTTAACAAAGTTAAGATGATTTATTATATCATTATTAACCATAAATTCATAAAGATTATTTGTAAAGCCTCCTGCTGTAAAAAACATACAGAAAGCAAATAAAAATAAAAAATCTAAAAAATCAAAACAAAGTTAAAAAATATTCAATAAAAAATAATTGAAAATCTAAAAGCAAATTTCAATTTTAATATTTTGGCAAGTAATATTTTTTCTCAAAATACCTAAAACATTAAATATCATCCAATTATTTTCACAAATATAAACACAGTGTTTGGGATAAATATATTGCTCCTAATTTTAATAAAAGAATGAAAAGAAGAAATTTATGTAATTACTTAAATAAAATGGTAAAATTTATTTTGCAATAAAATATTTATCATTGTTTATCATTTAAAACAAAATACCCGCAGACCCATCAACACAAATTTAATTGCCTGCCTACAATATTTTAAGTTTTTTTAAAATCTTGCTACCTTCACTTCTAGTATTAATAACTTTAAAAAAATCATTGGATACTCCTTTGTTAATCAAAACAGCAAATAAAATTTTGCCCTTAAGGATTAATTTCTCAAAACAAAAAAATTAATTCCTTCTGTGGGGTAAGAACGATTCAACTCATCTACAATATCATTCAATCGATTAACAATAGATTGATTGGAGGTATAAATAATCAAAATAAAATTTTCTTCAGGCCAAACACCATTGCCATGCTTTTCTCCTTTCTTACCTTTTCCATAAACATTTTCTATCTTAGAATAATATATAGACTCTCCCAACTCTTGCTCTATTTTTTCTATATATTCAAAAACATCAAGCTCTAAAGATAAGTTAGAAATTATTTCAATCCTATACTTATAAAATTTAGCCATATCATTCCCCATCTTCTTCAAATAAATTATCATAACTGCTTTTAGCTGAATTATTAATTTTGAATGATTTTTCAACATCTACATTGAACACCGCTCTTTTTAACCTAGATTTGAAACTTGAAACAATGTTAGAAAAAATTTCAAAAAGCATGGGAATAAAAAATAAAGTAAGAAATGTGCTAGCTGTCATTCCACCAATAAAGGTGAATGCGATTGGCTTTACAAGCTCAACTCCACTCCCACTAGAAAATGCCATTGGAATAAGCCCTATTATTGAGGTCAAAGAAGACATTAAAATTGGTCTAAGCCTTGAACGACAAGATTCAATAATTGCTTCTCTTAGGCCAAATCCCCTCTTGATCAATAAACCGGTATAGTCTACAAGAACAATTCCCGTATTTACCACAACACCAACAAGCATAAGCATTCCAATCGCAGCAAAAATAGAAAGTTTTTCTCCCGCAAGAAAATGTATAAGCACAACACCTATTGCCGTTAAAGGAATTGTAAAAATAATAATAAAGGGTTTTAAAAAAGATTCAAATTGAGAAGCCATAATGCCAAACACAACAACAATAGCCATCATAATGATTATTTTAAACTGATCCATGATATTTGAAAATTCATTATATTCTCCTTCAACCTTAAGCACTATGCCTTCTTTATGAGGCAACTTATTATTAATAAAATCTACAACTTTAGCAGTTACTTGAGTTAAATTATCATTTGGAGAAATGCCTGCATTAAGATAAATAGTTAAAGCTTGATTTTCTCTATAAATAGATTCGGCTTTATTGGTTTTTTCAAAGGTAGCTATTGATGAAAAAGGAATTTTAACTCCAGATGAATTTGTAATAAATATTTTTTCTAAATCTTTTAAATTCTTAACATCCATTCTATCAAGCTTAAGAACAATATCATAATTAAGCCCATTCTCCACATATTGCCCAGCAACAACACCATTAATACTGGCCTTCAACTCATTTAAAATGGTATTCATGTCAATGCCATAATTATAAGCTAGCGCTCTGTCTATTTCAACACCAATTTGAAGTTGGGAATCATTTATACTAAGTCTTGGATTTACAAGTTCAGGAATTTCCTTTTTTAACATAGAAACTAAAATTTTTCCATAATCTCTTATATATTCGAAATTATTAGCTGAAATTTTAATTTTAATAGAATCTCCACCACCCAAAGCATTACCACTGGAAGGCTCAACATTAAATTCGGGATAAAGATTTCCAATACGATTCATAATTTTATATTTAATAGAATCGTAATCTATGCTTTGGATCAACTTATCTCTTGATTCTTCCTTAAGAGGAAACAATACATTAAAAATTATTCTATCAGCATGCAAAGTAGCAATAATGCTTTTGTATCCTTTAGCTTCACTTTTTACAATGTCTAAAAATCTACTAGAATAAAATTTTGCATATTCCAAATTAGTTTTATGGGGAAAATTCAAATTAATAGTAATTGAATTCTCTTTGCCTCTAGCAAAAGTTGTAACATCTAGCAATAATCCTAAAAGCAAGCTACCAATAAAACTAAAAAAAACAAAAAGCCCAAAAATTAATTTGTGATTTAAAACTATATTTAATAAATTGATATACAAAAATTCTAAAAAATAATAAATACTAGCAAAAAAAACATCGATTTTCCTAATAAAAACATTCTTAATATTTTTTTGAAAACTTGTGTATAAACCGACATAATGACTTGATAAAACAGGAACCAAAAAAATTGCAACTAAAAGAGAAACTCCCAAGGAAATAACAATCGTAAATGCAAAATCTTTAAAAAAATCTCCATATACCCCAAGTTCTGATTTGAAAATAAGAAATGGCCCAAAAACACAAATGGAAGTAAAAGTTGAAGATGTAATAGGCAACATCATCTCTTGGGCTCCGAGAATGGAAGATGAAATAAGCTTTGCTCCTTTTTGCCTATATTTATATATATTGTCTATTACAACAATTGAACAGTCAACAACCATCCCAATCCCAAGCGCAAGACCTGCAAGACTCATAATATTAAGGGAAATATTTACAAAATACATTAAACAAAAGGTCAGAACAATTGCTATTGGAATAGAAATTCCAATAATTATTGTGGCTCTAAAGCTTCTTAAAAAGAAAAATATAACAAATATTGCAAGCACGGCTCCAAAATAAGCTGAATTTACAACCGTTGAAATGGACGCTTTAATAAAATCAGTGCTATCAGAAGCAATCTCCAATCTCATGTCTTTAGGCATAGATAATTTCAATTTTTCTATTTCATTCATAACAGCATTAGAAACTGAAATAGAATTGGCATCACTACGTTTTTGAACCGACAAAGAAATTGAAGGAAACCCATTATATTCAACATATTCTGACAAATCTTCAAAATCGGCTTTAATATTAGCAATATCTTTGAGCTTTATCTCAATAGGAGATGAATTTATGCCAGAAGAAATATCGGGCATCTTATAAGCTATGACCACATTGCCTATCTCTTCAATTGATTTAAATTTTCCAGAAACTTCAACCAAATATTCCAAGTTATTCTCTAATATATTACCAGCTGAAAGTTCCAAATTTTGAGATGCTATAATTGAAGATATTCTTGACAAAGAAAGCCCATAAGACTCTAATCTGTTTTGAGAAACTTCAATTAAAACGCGCCTTTTACTTCCGCCATTAACAGTAACAATTGCAACTCCATCAAGCCTTTCAAGCCCAGGTTTAATGATTTCATCAGCATATCTTTTAAGCTCAGAAACTGGCCTTACAGAATTAATAACAATTTCCATTACAGGAATATTTTTAAGATTGTATCTAAAAATTCTAGGCGTCTGTGATTTACTGGGCAATAAAGATTTTACCAATTCAAGAGCATCTCGAATTTCATTTAAAACCAAATCTAAATCGGTTCCATGATAAAATTCAAGCGAAACAGTGCTACTTTCTTTAGAAGAAATGCTATATATATTTTTTAAATTCTTTACCGAACTCAAGCCACTCTCAAGGACTCTAGAAACACTCTCTTCAACTTCTCTAGGAGAAGCGCCAGGATAAACAGTGTGAATACTTATTTGAGGGATATCAATCCCCGGCAAAAGGTCTATTTTCAATCTTGAAAAGGTATATAAACTTATCATCATTAACAATGAAAATAAAATCAACATTGTTATTGGTTTGCCAACTATTCTCTTTACCAACATAACACATCCACCAATAAATTAAATATTGCTTTCAACTGAAAGACCCTCTTTGGTATCTACCAAATTTATTAGAGTTCCATTAGAAAGAGCAGACATACCTTCTACTACAATTAAATCATTCTCTTCAACCTCGCCCGAAAGAGCTATAATGTTATCTATTTCAAAAAGCGCTGTAATAGGTAACATTTGAACACTTTTGCTCTCTAAATCAAGCTTAAATACAAATTTCTTGCCCTCTCTCTCGACAACAGCCTCTCTTGGGATCTTAATTACATCTCTAAAACGTTTAGTAATAAGTTTAATTTTAGAAAACATACCAATAATCAGTTTATCTAAATTGCTACCAATAGGCGTAAGATATACTTCTATAGTTCGGCTTTTAGAATCTAAAATGGGAGATATTTCTGAAACTTTGGCTTTAAACTTTTCATTAGGATAAGCTCCAACCTCAATAATAGCATCATTTCCAACTTTAATATTTGAAATGTATTTTTCAGACACATAAGTTAAAATTTGCTTTGTATCTATTCTTCCTACTACTGCTATGTTGGACTGAGGATTAACTGTTTCACCAATTTTTTTTGTAATATTTAAAATATATCCTGAGATTGGCGCTCTTACCGGACTTTTCAAATATACAGAACCAGGCCTTGAAGGATCAAGAGTTGCAACTATTTGTCCCTTTTCAACATAAGCTCCGAGTTTTATTCTCAAAGAAGTTATTTTACCTACAGCATCTGGGAAAATATCTGCTTTAACTTTTGTATCTATATCTCCGTTTAAAGACAAATAATCACTCAAGATTCCCTTTTTAACTTTCATAGCAATTACTGGAAATCTATAAGGATCTTCTTTCTCCTTATTAGCGTCATCTAGCTTGTTCTTGCTTACACAAGCAACTAAGATTAAGAATAAAACTAAAAAATATTTTTTTAAATATAAGTTAATATTAAAAATCAAATTCATCAAAATACCTCTTAGTCTAATGAATTTATTAAATTCTTATATTCAAGTATAGAATTGGCATAATTTAATTTATCTTCAATAAACTTCAAATCGCTCTGCTTGTAAACAAGCTCAATATCATTCAATTTAGAAAGATCCATGACCCCGGAATTAAAAGCATTAAACGCCATTTGATAATTTTTATTAGCTAATTCTACATTAATTTTAGAAGCATCAAGAATCGCTTTATATCTTCTAATGTCCTTTCTTTTTTGCACAATACTAGATTTTAAATTCCTAATTTTACCTTCAACATTGTTTTGTAGTATTTTTAACTGATAGTTGTTATCTTGTATTTTTGTAAAACTCTTTGAAAATGGAAATAATTCAGTTAAACCATAATTTAAACTAAAGGATGCTAAAAATCCAGTTGAAAAGCCTTTAGAATTTTCATGAAATGATTTATAAGGAGAGTAAGAAAATGATAAAGAAAGGCTTGGCAAATATGTATCTAGCCAAAGCGAACCAATAAGCTGCTCTGTCATTTTTAAGCTCATATTCAAATCCTTAATCTCTAATGATTCATTAAAATTTAATGCCTCATTAAATAAAGAAAAATCTATTGTCTCGTCTGGCAATTCTTCAATAATTTCAAAATCTTGATCAGGATCTAATCCTATTAATAATTTAAAAATTTCTTTTGATTTTTCAAAATTAATAATCTGACCTTCTAAATCTGGCTGAGATTTTTTATATTTAAGCTGAGCATCAAGAAAATCTATTTCTGATATTATTCCATTATTATAAGCAATTCTAGCTTGTTCAAATTTAAGTTTACTATTTTGTATTTGACTCTCAAAAACTTTCAAAGTGCTCTTTAAAGCTATCAATTGATTGTAAGACTTAAGAACATTTAGCTTGATATTACGAACAGCTTTCTCCCTTTCTATTTTTGCACTTTCATACTCCAACATAATAAGTTGCATTCTCTTTAAAACAGAAGGAGACAAAGAAAGACTAATCCCAACTCCAAACCCCAAGCCCCAATAATCTCTCTCAAACTCACTCAGAGCAGAAGGATTTCTACTAAGTGTAGAGCTAAGGTTAACATTTGGAACAAAAACATTCCATGCATTATTTTTATAAAGTTTTTTTATATTTTCTTTGTACAAAGCATTTTCTGAATCCAAGCTATTTTCTAAGGCCATATTTACAGCTTGTTTGGGTGATATTTGAATAATTTCAGCAAAAGAAAAAGAGACAGTCATAAAAATTAAAAAAATTTTTTTAATTAGAAGCCCCCTTATATAAAAATCAAAACTTTAAAGTTATAAAACTTAATTAATATTTTCAATTCATTTGATTAATTATTATAATATAATACAATTCTAAGTATGAACATTTTCAAAATTTTATTTATCTTAAATTATACTCTTATTTTTTTAATAAAAATTTACCAAAATACTTTCTCTAAAATATTTGGGCTACAATGCATATACAAACCTACTTGCTCAAAATATTCAATTGAATGTCTTAAAAAATACAATTTTTTAACGGCCTTAATATTAATGATACTAAGAATAATAAGATGTAATGCATTATTCAAAGGGGGAAACGATTTTATTCCTAAATACAACCCTATTTTAGAATCTTTAAAAGAATTTAAAAAAAGATTAATCAAATAAAGTCTTATATTTTTCTGGAACCCAGGTCTTTACAACTTCTTTATTCTTTTCAACAAATTCAACTGCATTGCGGTATTCTTTGCCTGGCTCTTTATCATTTCTATCCATTAAAGGCAATATTAAATCATCACTCCAATAAAAATGATCAAAAACATAATATGCATCAAAATCATCATTTTCAAGACCAAGTCTAACAAGAGTATGCACGCTCTCAATTCCTCCCATAATTAAATCAGGATCATCAAGAAACTTAATATCATACCTAGAAAAAGCCCAATGGGGCTTCCACAAAGGAACTAAAATCCATTCGTTTCTTTTTATTGAAGAATCCAAACTTGCAAGCATAACGCTCTCGCTTGAAGGAACTAGCTCATATTCTTTACTTAATCCATAATAATTAAGCGCTTGTTCTGTAACAATCTGAGTTCCAGCACCAGCATCTATGCCAATCATTTTGTTTTTAAACGCAGCACCTTTACCCTTAAGCTCACTAATACTAGAAATTGGGACATAGCTTGGCACCACAAAACCCTGAATGGTACCTTCATAATTTGCGCCAAGATCAACAAATTTTGTTTTCAACTTTTCGTAATAAAATTTATCAGCTGTAGGAACCCAAGAAGATACCGTACCATCTACCTTTCCAGATGCTAAGTACTGATACATTATAGATGTAGTAACTGAAAATATTTCTGCATTGTAGCCCATTTTTTCAAAAACAACCTTCAATACATTTGTAGCTGCTGTTTCTCCGCCCCAATTCACATATCCAATTTTTACCGATTTCAAATTCTTTGAACTCTTTTTTTCATCACAAGACAAAAAAACAAGAAAAATACAAAGTCCAATGAATAATTTATATATAAAATTCATAAAATCATCTCCCTATCATAAAATAACTTCCAAATACAAAGTCCAATAAATATCCATTTATTTATTATATATTTCTAAAAATCTTTTAAATTTATTTTCTCTCTTTCCGCCATAATGATCTGTATTTAAATAGCTAAATTTAATAAATATAGATTGCATAATCCTATCTAAAATAATAGCTATAATAACAACTGCTAATCCAGATATTAAGCCCTCACCAAAATTTAATCTTTCAATAGAGTAAATCACAGTCCTGCCCAAACCAGACGATCCAACCATTGCGGCAATTACTATCATAGATATCGCCATCATTATTGACTGATTAATGCCTTCAATTATACTCTGAAGAGAAAGAGGAAGCTGAACTTGAAAAAGAATGCGCAAATTACTACTACCAAAGGACTTAGCCGCCTCTATTACTTCATCTGAAACTTGAACAATTCCCAGCCTTGTATATCTAATAACAGGGGGCATAGCAAAAACTATTGTAGCAAAAATAGCAGAAGCTGTACCCATTCCAAAAAAAGGAATAGCAGGAATCAAGTATATAAAAGGGGGCATGGCTTGCATTAAATCTAGAATGGGTTTTAAAAAAACATAAAACCTTGGGAAATATCCCCCCAAAATACCTATAGGAATTCCTAAAATAACAGAAACTAATACAGAAACAAATATAATAGCTATTGTATCCATTGAAGCTTCCCAAAGATTAAAATACAAAATAAAAAAGAATCCAGGCAAAATTAAAAATACTAATCTCTTTTTCAAGAAAACAAAACTTAGCAAGCATACAGTAAAAATAAAAATAAGTGGATTAACAAAAAGAAATAAATTTTTCAAATTTTCATATAAAAAAATTATACTCTTAGAAAAACCTACCCCATCAGAAATTGAAAAATTATCAACCAAAAAATCAAAAAAATTATCTATTTTTAATATAAAAAAATCTTTATTCATAAATTCCTATCTTGATAATAAATAAGAGATTTCATTTAAACTAATATATCCGACAATAGTTCCCTTTTCTTTTATTATTAAATAATCTTGCTTATTCAAATATTCAACAATTTTTTTTATCTCATCATTTAGATCTAAATTTAAAGATACAAGATTATCATACCTTTTATTAAGAACTTTGTCATACAAGCTAAAATTTTCATCTTGACATTTAATAATAACATTTAAACCATTATCACTACCAGAGTTTAAATCAAAATCATCTTTTAATATATCTTTTATTTTTAAAATATTTAAAACAGGTAAATTTTTAATAAAATCAGATATAAAATCTGTACTAGGATTGGCTAAAATTTCTAAAGGTTTGCCAACTTGAATAATTTTTCCATCTCTCATAAAAGCAATTCTATGCCCCAATTTAAAAGCTTCATTTAAATCATGAGTAATAAACACAACTGTTTTTTTAAGTTTAGCTACCAACCTTAAAAGTTCTTCTTGCATTTCTCCTTTAATTAAAGGATCAAGTGCCGAAAAAGCTTCATCCATTAAAAGAATATCCGGATTAACCACCAATGCTCTTGCTATTCCAACTCTTTGCTTCATTCCTCCAGAAAGTTCATTAATATACTTATATTTTGAATCTTCAAGCCCTACAAGATTTAATACCTCAATAGCACGCTCTTCTCTGATCTTCCTAGGAATATGTTTGACCTCAAGTCCATAAGTAACGTTTCTTAATACATTCATATGGGGAAAAAGTCCGAAGTTTTGAAAAACCATTGCAAATTTATCTTTTCTTAAATTAGAAAGATCTTTGCGATTTATAGCATTCATTTCCATATTATTTACCAAAATAGATCCTGAATCTATTTTATAAATACCATTTAAACACCTGACTAAAGTAGACTTGCCACAGCCTGACATACCCATAATAACTAAAATTTCATTTTCATAAACATCAAGATTAATATTGGCATTTGCAATAAAAATAGAAGATTCTTTGTAGATTTGCATTCTATCTTTGCCATCTTCATAGTCTTTTATAGCTTGACTTATCTGCTTTTTGTCAACATAATACGAAAATACTTTATAACAATCTTTAATTTTAACAGTAACCCTACTCAAAGCAAACTCCTCAATAAGCCTGCATTATACTTTATAACACATCATTATAAATTATACTAAAATTATTAAATTTTTGCCGATCCGAAATAAAAAAACAAAAGACCCTTTAAAGGATCTTTTGTTAAAAATTTGTACCAATTAAATTAGAATTTTATCTAAGCAATGACAAAACATATTGGGGAACTTGATTAGCCTGCGCAATCATTGCCATTGCAGATTGTGTTAAAATACTATTAGTTGTAGCTGCTACAACCTCATCTGTCATTGTAGCATCTTTTATTTGAGCATAAGATGCTTTTAGATTTTCAATTGCATACTCAGTGCTATTCTTTATGGATTCAAGTCTATTTTGGAAAGCACCTAAATTTGCTCTTTGATCACTTACCATTCTAATAGCATTTTCTATTTTAGCAAGTGATGTATTAGCATCAACTGTAGTTGTAACATTAACAGGAGAATTAACTCCACCTTGAGAAGGTGCTGTAGCAGGTGCTGGTTGTTGAGCTCCTTCTTGTTGAACACCTTCTTGAACAGGTGCAGCCTGAGCAGTTTGAGCTCCCTCACCAGAGAAAAGATTTGCAACATTAGCTGCATAAATATTTACAGCAATAGCTTCATCTTGGTTTGCTCCAACATGAACTCTTAAAGTCCAAGAAGCTTGAGACCCTGAAAGTGATGCTGGTGTGTTAATTTTTGCAGGTTGCATTCCAAGCTCTTCAGCTGTTCTTACATTTTGAGAAGCAGATTTGTTTGATAACATGTGCATTTGGTTATATTGAGCTTGATCAGCAATTCTATTAATTTCGTCTGTAAGTTGCTCTATTTCAATTTGTATAGAACCTCTGTCTGCATCTGAATATGTGCCGTTACCTGATTGAACTGCCAATTCTTTCATTCTTACTAAAACTTTTTCTACTTCATTCAAATTCCCTTCTGTTGTCTGAATAAAATTGATAGCCTTTGAAGTATTTCTAGAAGCTTGTGATAAACCTCTTATTTGAGCATTAATCTTACCAGAAACTCCCATACCAGCAGCATCATCAGAAGCTCGATTAATTCTGTACCCACTAGAAAGCTTTTCTTGAGTTTTACTAAGATTAGCAGCATTAATACCATTATTTCTTGAAGCATTAATAGCTGATGTATTATGATTTATAATCATTATCATTCCTCCATGATAAAATTTAATTATTTATTTTTGGCAAATCCTTTTGCCTGTTAAAAAGAATAGCACAAAAATTTGAAAAAAAGAAACGCAAACAGCAATAGCATTATAAATAATTGTTATTACTTATTTCTTTGATTAAAATCAAAAGCCCTTAATGTATTCTCTTGATCTTTCATACGCTTAACGGTAAAATCCAAGGTATTAAGCTCACCTTCCACTTTTCTCTCTCTGTCTTCGTATTTCTTTTTATAATCTTCAACTTTATTTTTTTGATTAAAAATTTTCAAGTCGTAATTCTTTATTTTATTATAAATAACTCCTCCAGAAGCCACAAGAGGCGCCAGACAATCTCCTAGCATTTTAGCAATTCCATTATCATATACCCTGTCACCATTAAGATCGAATAAAAAAAGTTCTCTAACATTATCAATGTTATTGCGAATTGATTCATCAAACTTTTTTTCATCAAGTCTTAAATATCTAGAAAGTCCACCAGAAGAAGAAATAGAATTAGTAAAAACTCCCATCTGATTAATTATTGAAAAATTAGGATCACTAGTAACATAAGGCTTAAAAATTATTGACTCTAGTCTGGACTTAAGATTTTTCAATAAAAATTCAGACCTTAAAATACCCAAATTTTTATAAGCCTCTTCTTTTTGAGAATCACTAAGATAAGTCAGCTCTTCAACTATATTAGACTTTTGATTATTAGGCTGATCTTCATTGGAGCTTACAATATTAATCTCAGCAAGAACCTCATTATAAGCACCAATAAAATCTAAAAGAACCCTCTTAATCCCTTCATAATCAGGTTCAATTTTAGCCTCAACCATATCACTTGAGGCTTTTTTTAAACTTAATGTCACATTTGGAACTAAATCATTTATAACATTTGAATCTCTCTCAACATCTACTCCATCAAATTTAATTTTTGCATTCTCGGCAAAACTTTTAGCATTTATTGGCAAATGGCCATCTCTATTTTTTGGATCAAAAATTTCAACATTGCTAATCACAATTACTTTATTATTTGCTTTATTTTCAATATTTATTTCCTCCAGATTAGAAAGAGCTCCAACATCAACTTCAACTTTTTCAAAATTATTTGAAATATTTATTAAAGGAAGCTCTAAAGAACCTTCCTTGCTACATATTTTAACCATATTCATTTGAATATATCTTTTTTCCAAAGGAGCTTTTAAATCAGATCCAAGATCAACTACACTATCTTCACTTTCAACTTTTGCATCCTTAAACGTAGCCCCGCCAGGATTAAAAATAATCTTGCTATCAGGCTCTTCTAAGCCTGTATCAAAATATTTAACTTCAAATTTAATTTTGCTCCTAGATGTAATTTCAATATCTTCAGGAATTTCAATTGACACTTCTGAAAGCGGATTTAAAACAAGGCTATTGTTCTCAAAAGCAAGTTTATTGTTACTGCTAGATTGGTTTGCGACAATATCTGAAAGATTAGGATTAAAATTGGTTTTAAGTTCACTTAAAATTCCAATTTGCTTAGCAAAAGACAATCCTTTCCCTTTGATAACAAGTTTATTTTCTTTGCCTTCCTTTAAGGATTGCAAAACAAAACGACTATTTCCATTTTTATCACTTTTTACTATTTTTGCAGATAAAAAGCCCTTTCCTTTATTATTAATATCCCTTACAAGTAAATCAATGTTACCATTACTTTTTACATTAATTTCTTTCTTGCCAACTAAAAATATATAATCTCCCTCTGGAATTGTAACTTTTTTAGGATCAAAATTTGAAGACAAAAACACATCAGCTGAGGCTATTTGATCAACAATTAATTTATGAGTCTCATTCTTAGATCCATATCTAGTAGACAAAGTTAAGACTTCGCTATCACTAGAATTTCCTGACATTAGATTAAAAGGGCTGTTAAGCGATGTAAGTTCTTTTGCAAGAGAATTCAAAGTAGAGATTTTTCTATTAATTAACTGCCAAGCACTTTTCTCTTGCTCTAAAGATTCAAGTTTCTTAAAAGAAGAATCAATTTTAGCTTTATCGGACTTAAGCATGGATTCACGAATTTCTTTAGTATTGTATTTACTCTCAAGTCCAGGAACAAAAAATCCTGATGCCAAAATAATGCCCTCCGGGATAAATTATATCATTAATAAAATTGAAAATAAAATACAATATGTAATAAATAAAAAACATAAACTTTAAGCATCCAAACACTTTAAAACAAAAAAGTATAAAAAGTAAAAACTTTAAAAAAAATTAATGTTTATAGTAAAATAAATTAAAAGGAGCATAAGAATGCCAAATTTTTGCTTATTCAACTCAAAATCCGTTTTAACTGGAAATGATAAAATAGATAATTCAGCGGTTCTAATTAAAGATAATAAAATTTTTGATATTGTAACGTCCGATAGGCTTAAAAAAATGGATCTGGGAGAATACCAAATGATTGATACAAAAGGCAATTATATAACTCCCGGTCTTTACGACAATCATATTCATGGATTCCACGGTCATGGGACAGACCAGTGTTCAACAGAATCAATACTTAAAATGTCAGAACATTTAGCACAATACGGTGTAGTAGGATTTTTACCAACTCTTTATCCAAGACCAATAGATGAAATGATTGAAGCAATAAAAGCCTGCACAGCAGCAATTGGCAAAGAAAAGGGAGCTAAAATTCTAGGACTTCACCTTGAAGGACCTTTTTTTTCTCCCGAAAAAAAAGGAGCTCATCCGGTTTCTCATCTTCACGAACCTAGTATTGAAGTTATGCAAAAATTAATAGATGCAGCTGGTGGAGTATTTGCAGGATCAAACGGCAAAAGAAAAACACATATAAGTACAATGACTGTTGCTCCTGAGCTTAAAGGCATGAGAGAGCTTGCAATATTTTGCCTTGAAAACAATATAAACCTTCAAGCAGGACACACTAATGCAACATATGAAAATATGATAGAAGGATTTCAAGTTGGAATACTTCATACAACCCATTTTTTCAACGCA
The DNA here is from genome assembly GCF_014205895.1 of Borreliella lanei. Taxonomy (GTDB): domain Bacteria; phylum Spirochaetota; class Spirochaetia; order Borreliales; family Borreliaceae; genus Borreliella; species Borreliella lanei. Next base: position 151,451 of record NZ_JACHFC010000003.1, read on the forward strand.
ATGTCAAAACTTGATCACAGAAATCCAAATGCCATAGGAGCAGTATTAATACACGGCGATGTTTCTTGTGAAATTATTGCAGATGGCCACCATATACACCCAAAATTAGTCTTAATGCTTAGAAAGCTTAAAGATATAAGTAAAATAGTCCTTGTAACTGACGGGCTTACTCCAAATTGTCAAACTTGTGGAAAACTAATTGCAAACGGAGACGAAGTTTATATTGCAGAAGATGGATTATTTCATAGCGTGAAAAGCAACACCATAGCTGGATCAACACTCACAATGATACAAGGTCTTAAAAATTTAGTAGAATTCGGATACAGTTTAAGCGATGCTGTTCAAGCAAGCTCCTACAATCCAACAAGAATCCTAAATATTGATAAAAAGGGATTAATATGCCATGGATATGATGCAAACATTAATGTCTTAGACAAAGATTTTAATCTAAAGTTAACAATGATAGAATCTAAAATAATTTTTAACAATCTATAGCTTTAAGCCATTTTAAGGAGATAGCAATGAGATTAATAATCAGGCCTACATATGAAGAGATGTCAAGATGGGCAGCTAATCATGTAGCACAAAAAATTAAAGAATTTTCTCCAACAAAAGAAAAGCCATTTATCCTTGGGCTTCCAACAGGAAGCTCTCCAATTGGTATGTATAAAAATTTAATTGAATTAAATAAAGATAAAAAAATTTCATTTCAAAATGTCATAACTTTTAACATGGATGAATATATAGGAATTGAAAAAAATCATCCTCAAAGTTACCATTCATTTATGTGGAAAAATTTTTTTTCTCACATTGATATTAAAAAAGAAAACATAAATATACTAAATGGAAATGCTTTAAATCTTGAAAAAGAATGTGAAGAGTATGAAAAAAAAATCAAATCTTTCGGGGGAATCATGCTTTTTGTAGGTGGAATTGGACCTGATGGTCACATTGCTTTTAACGAACCCGGTTCCTCCTTAACATCAAGAACAAGAATTAAAACTTTAACCCAAGATACAATCATTGCTAATTCAAGATTTTTTGAAGGCAATCTTAACAAAGTTCCCAAAAGTGCACTAACTGTTGGAGTTGGAACAATTATGGATTCACAAGAAATTTTAATAATAGTAAACGGACATAGCAAAGCAAGAGCATTAAAGCATGCTATTGAAAAAGGCATTAACCATATGTGGACAATTAGCGCTCTTCAATTACATAAAAATGCAATCATAGTATCTGACAAAAATGCAACTTATGAATTAAAAGTCGGAACAGTAGAATACTTTAACGACATAGAAAGAAAAAACTTTAATAATGAAATAATGACTTAAAATAAAATATTAAACCTAAAATTGAAAATCTTTACAAAATAAGGGCTAATTATTAGCTTCATTGTAAATTTTTGAAACTTCTTCCCAATTTAAAGCCTTAAAAAATGCATCAACATATTCAATTCTTCTATTTTGATATTTAAGATAATAAGCATGCTCCCAAACATCAATACCTAAAATTGGTTTATAAGACTTCATTAAAGGACTATCCTGATTTGGCATTGAAATCACTTTAAGCCCACTATCAGGACATAATACTAACCATGCCCAACCACTTCCAAAAATTTTCATCGCAGTATCTTTCAAATTAGCCTTAAGAACATCTAGGCTTCCAAAAGCTGTATTAATATCATCTTTAAACCTTTCAAAAAGATTGCTCTTGCTTCCTGGCCTTAAAGTTCTAAAATATAAAGTATGGTTCGAATAGCCCCCAGCATTATTTCTTATTAAAGTTTGAAATTCCTCTGGAAAATCATGAATATTTTTTAATATCTTTGACACATCTGTCAAATGAATTTTCCCCATTTTTTCAAAAACAGAATTCAAATTCACTACAAAACCATTATGATGTTTGCTATGATGAATTTCCATAGTTTTAGCATCAATATAAGGCTCAACAGCGTCATAATCATAACCAAGTTCTGGCAGTTTAAACATAAAAACCTCCTGTTTTAACTTTTGCCGTGACAATTTTTATATTTCTTTCCACTTCCACAATAACAAGGCTCATTCCTACCTATTTTAGGAGAGCTTCTAACCACTTGAACATTAGAAACGCTTTTATTCTCATTAATAACAATTCCAGAAAGTTCTTTATGTATTGGTTTGACATTCCTAGACTTCTTTGTTGACTTAAAATCGGAAGAATTGCCATCTAATTTTAACTGAAGAACACGCCTTATGGTAGAAACTTTAATGTCTTTAATAAGCTCGCTAAATATTGAAAATCCCTCTTCTTTGTATTCCGTAATTGGATTTTTATTAGCATAAGACCTTAAATAAACAGCCTCTCTTAAAGAGTCTAAATTTGCAAGATGTTCTTGAAATTTAAAATCAATATTTTTTAAATATTCATATCTTAAAAATCCATTAAAAAGATCTCTACCAATCAAATTTTCCTTTTCATCTAAATTTGCCCTTGCTATTTGCATTAGCTTAGCCTTTAAATCAAAAGAATTAATATTTTCAATAGAGCCAAGACTCTCAAGCATATAAGCAAAAATTGAATTTACTTCATTTAAAAAAACATTTGAAACTGTGCTACTTTTTGTCCCTTCAAGCAAAAAACTAAGATATTCTTCTAAAGCAACAAGAATACGTTCCTTAATAGATGTATCTTCAAGAATAGAGTTTCTCTGAGCATAAATAAAATCTCTCTGCTTTGTAATAACATCGTCATACTCTAACAAATGCTTTCTAATTTCAAAATTTCTGTCTTCTACTCGTTTTTGAGCATTAATCAAAGATTTAGTTAAAAGAGAATGTGTAATAGGCTCTCCTGTTGCCATTCCAAGCTTACCCATTAATGACCTTAGATTGTCTCCAGCAAAAAGCCGCATTAAATCATCTTCAAGCGACACATAAAATCTTGAACGCCCAGGATCACCTTGTCTTCCACTACGCCCACGAAGCTGATTGTCTATTCGTCTTGATTCGTGACGTTCACTACCAATAACATAAAGCCCCCCAAGACTTTTAACTTCATTATAGTCTTTTAGGTAATTTTCTCTCTCATTTTTAACAGCCTCTTGAAATTCTTCAAGGCTTACATTAGTTCCGATTTTTTTTCTAACTCTGTGTTCAATATTTCCCCCAAGTTTAATATCCGTACCACGACCAGCCATATTTGTTGCTATTGTAACCGCATGCTTTGCTCCAGCTTCAGCAATAATAAATGCTTCTCGAGAATGATTTTTTGCATTAAGAACTTCATGTTTAATCCCTCTATTTCTAAACATGGCTGATAAAATCTCAGATTTTTCAATCGAAACAGTCCCCACTAAAACCGGCTGACCCTTTTTGTAAGTTTTATAAACCTCATCTGTAATCGCATTAAATTTAAATTCTTCCGTATAATAAATAGTATCATCCTCATCTATTCGCGCTAACAATCTATTTGTTGGAACCACAACTACATCAAGATTATATATTTTATGAAATTCCTTAGCTTCTGTATCAGCTGTACCTGTCATACCAGAAATCTTATTAAACATTCTAAATAGATTTTGAAAAGTAATAGTTGCCATAGTCTTATTTTCATTAGCAACTCTAACTCCTTCTTTAGCCTCAATAGCTTGATGAAGCCCGTCTGAATATCTTCGCCCTGTTAAAACTCTCCCGGTAAATTCATCTACAATTTCAACCCCAGAATCACCAACAATATATTCTCTATTTTTTAAAAAAAGCAAATGCGCTTTTAAAGCCTGAGTCATATAATGAACATAATTAAAATTTGAATCAGTATACATAGACCCACTAATAATGCCCTTAGAAATTAAAAGCTGTTCAAGATTATTAAGCCCTTTGGCAGTAAAAGAAATTCTTTTGGCTTTTTCATCAACAGTATAATCACCATCAAGGTCATCTATTTCTAAAGGATAATCACCTGTTTTGGGATCCTTGGAACATTCTTTTAAAAAAGATACAAGAGAATTAACTTCAAGATAAGCATTGGTATTGCCTTCAGTAGGCCCTGAAATAATCAATGGAGTTCTTGCCTCATCGATCAAAATAGAATCAATTTCATCAATAATACAATAATTAAACTTTCTTAAGGATTTCTCATTAAGGTCATAACGCATATTGTCTCTTAGATAATCAAATCCAAGTTCATTATTTGTAACATAAGTAATATCTTTAGCATATTGAGCCTTTCTTAGCTCATAATCCATATTAGATAGAACAACCCCCACGCTAACACCTAAAAGATCAAAAACCGGCTTCATCCAATTGGAATCACGCTCTGCAAGATAGTCATTAACAGTAACAATAATAACCCCATCTCCTGTTAAACTATTTAAATACGCCGCTTGAACTGAAGAGAGAGTTTTTCCTTCTCCTGTTTTCATCTCTATTATTTTGCCTTTGTGAAGAGCAAGCCCCGCAATGATTTGCACATCATAAGGTCTTTCTTTAAGACGCCTTCTAGCAGCTTCTCTAGACAGAGTAAAAGCTCGTTCTAAAATATTCTCTAAAGAATTGCCCGATTTTAATTCATCTTTAAGCTTTTCTGTCTCCTTTGAAAAATCCTCATCTGCCAACAATAATGCCCAACGCTCAAGCTTATTAATATTTCTTAAAGTTGGAAGATAATCTTTTAAATCTCTTTTACTTTTTGAGCCAATAGTTGTCTCAAGTACTGCTTTTAACATGGTAGGTATTAATTCTCCTAAATAATTGACTTAAAGTCATTTTAAATAATAATATAAAAAATATGAAAAAACACTATAAAGCTCTTATATTAAGCCTGCTTTTTGCAATTATATCATGTAATACTAAAACTTTAAACGAACTGGGAGAAGAACAATTCAAAATACCATTTGGAACACTTCCTGGTTCAATAATGCCTCTAAATAACAAATTTACAAATTCAAAATTTGATATCAAAACGTATAACGGGTTAGTGTACATTGCAGAAATAAAAACAAATAAATTAATGATTTTTAACTCATATGGAAAACTAATACAAACATATCAAAATGGAATATTTAAAACAAACCCCGATTTAAAAATAAAAAAAATAGATTTTGAAGGAATTCAAGCAATATACCCACTAAAAGATTTTATTATTGTCGCAGACAAACTAAATAATAAAAAATTAAAATTCAATCAAAAAGAAAATATTGCCTACTTTATGAGAATATTAATACTAAACAAAAACTCATCTGTAGAAATTTTAGGTCAAGAAGGCTTAAACGGAATGCCATTTCCACAAATTTATGATGTTAATGTTGATGAAAATGGCAACATTGCAATAATATCAATATATAGTGAAGGATATATAATATATTCTTATAATAAAGACTTTTCTCCACTTTATAAAATTTACGTCAATAAAAGCCTACTAGAAACAATAGACAATCAAAAGAAAAAATACAATATTTCAATAGACAAGGTTTTTTTTGAAGTTAACAAAAAAACTCTTTATATAAAAGCTACTCACTATGAAAACATTGGTGACAATGAAAATATAAATGATCTTGGAATTAAAATTAAAGATCAATATATCTATAAAATGAGTTTGAAAAAAAACAAAGAATTAGAAGTAATAAGTAAAATTGCTCTTCCTAAAAACCTACTAGATGATAAACAAGAAAGCTTCATAAACATTATAAAAATACAAAAAGACAAAATAATAGCATCTACTAATATGAAAAATTTATCTAACAATTTAATATGGAAATTAGACAACAAAGGTTTAATTAAAGAACAAATAGCTTTAATTGAGCCTCCAAATTTAATATTTCTCTCTGAGAGCTTATCTAAAGATGGAATACTTAGTATACTTTATGGCGGTAAAACTGGTGTTAGTGTTTACTGGTGGAATTTAAATGCGTTATTAAAATTATAATTATAAGAGGGTTGAATTTGCAAATACAATGAAAAAGATTAATTGCAATCAACAACTAGAAATTGAATATCAAAAAAAATTGAAAAAACATATTATTATTGGAATAATCTTTGTTATAATTCTTTTATTTTTTAAAATTTTATTAATTCCGAGAATTCAAAATCACGAAAATAATAAAACCAACATCAAAATGATAATAAGCTACAAACAAGATAAAAACAGATTATCGCTAAAAATAAACATAAAAACAAAAAAAACTTCCAACCTAGGAAAAGCCAAGCTAGATATTTATCTAGATAATAAATTAATTGAAAGCAATATGTTTTATATAAGCAATAAAAACTTTATAACATATGCTAATATAATCTATCAAAATGAAGGTTTATTAAGTATAATATTAAAGAGTAATGGCAATAATAATGTCTTTTATAGTAAAAGAATAAAACCTAGAGGATAAAATATGATACAAATATACTTCATGTCTGTTTCACTTAACATCTTAGGGGGAATAATACTTGCATTTCCAATATTAATAGAAAGAATAAGTTTTTTTAAAATTTTTGAAGATTTTGTAAATTTAATAAACGATAACAAAAAGGTAAAAAGCATTTTTGGATTATTATTTTTAATAACCAGCGTCCTTGAAATAATCAAGCCCTACAAATTGCCAATAATTGGAAATTTGATTCCAGCTATAAGTTTATTTTTAATTGGATTTATCTTGTTTTTAAAACAAAAATTACCTACAGAGGTTCAAAATAATAAAAAATATGGAAAATTTAAATCAATACTTGAGAGCAATCAGCAGTTAATTGGCATTATATCAATCATTATAGGAATAATTCATTTTTTAGCAGCAGAAATACCTTTATTGTAAGATATTGCAAGATTAAAAATAAAGATACAATTTTCAATAAAACCACAAGCGACTTGACTTTGACATAGTCATTCTATATTATTACTATAATTTAATGTAAATTTTAATTACCGGCCCAATAAAGGCCGTAAATGGTATAAAGGAAGAAGATATAATGATATTTAGAACATATAAATATTTAAAATTAATAATACTATCCATATTAATGCTGAGTTGCGCTTTTTTTAAAAAACCACAATCTGTACATCAAGACAGCAATACTGGCAAACCAATAAGTGACGAAAAATTACATTTAAAAAATTCACAATCTGTATCTATACAGCAAGAAAGCGGTACTGGCAAACCAATAAGCGATGAAAAATTACAGTTAATATCAGGTAAAATTTCAAATAAAAAATTGCCAATCATAAATGGCAATCATGACGTAACTTGGATAAAAACAAAGGCAATGAAAATCTTAGACGAATATGGAAAAGAAATACCAGAATTTAAAAACAAATTTGGATATTCTTATATACTATCTCCTATAAAAATGGATGATGAATATAGTTATTACACATCGCTATTAATACTTTTTGAAACAACTAAAAATGGAGATAAAGAATACGAAATCGAAGATATTAAATTTGTAACAGCTGGTTCCACCCTAGAGCTTAAAAATTCTCTTCTGGCTGTTGAAAATTCACAAGAAGAAGGATATATTACTTCATACCCATTTGGAATATTAATGAGCGACGAAATTAAAAATGCTTTTAAATTAACATACCAAAATGGTCATTGGAATTATATGCTTGCAAATTTAACTGTCAAAAACAAACTTACTCAAAAAACTAAAATTTATAAAATTTCTCTTAATTCAAAATTAATTATTGAATTTTTAAAAGAAGTACTAAAAGAAAATTCAATATTAAAAGACATAGCTGGAGATCTATTTGAAGATATATAAATACAAACAAAAGGAAACATCTTATGAGCATTAAAAAATTTATTTTAACCGTGATAATTCTTTCTATAGCTAAAAATAGCTTTTCTGAAAACGAAATTAATATCTTCGAAAATGAAAATTATATTGTAAAAGAAAATATAAAAACAGAAATTAAAAAACTAAAACAAAGTTTTTTACTTGTATCTGTTGATGTTGCTATTAGCCAACCCTACATGGAATTAGTAGATTTAAATGGGGCCCCAATACAAGAACTTAATGGAATTAGTTATTCATTTATAAATGTGTTTTCAAAAATTGGATCTTCTGCTATTATTTCATTTGACCTATCAAACGAAGCTTCAAAAAAATACAAAATCACAAAATTAGAATTTTTAAGTCCAGATAAAGGCAATTTTATTAATCGTCTAAGTAGTCTTACTAGTGGAAAGCAGCAATCAAAAAAAGAGCTTGCAAAAGACGCTTATTCATTTGGCACATTAAGGACCGAATCTCTTTCAAAAACAGTTGCAGAATATTACAAAAATAACAACTGGTATTATATTTTAGCAGCAATAACAGTAGAAAAAAATAATATAAATAAAGAAACTAAAAAATACGAAATTAGAATTAACCCTAAAATATATAATGATTTTCAAAAAAATTTGAGATTCCATTTTAAAGGAAACCAAATAAAAAAATTCCCAATACCCATTATAGAATAAACCACAAATTAATATAAAAATATTTTTACTTCTCTAAGAGAGCTAAATATATGATAATAAAACAATGAGCAGCAATAAAACAATAATAATAAATTTAAATAATTTAGAACATAACCTAAATTTAATTAAAAATAAAATTGGTGAAAAAGAAATAGTGGCTACCTTAAAGGGCGATGCATATGGTCACGGGCTTATAAATATCTTTAAATTTTTAAAATCAAAACAAATAAATTATTTTGGACTTTCTAATATTGAAGATGCTAAAACACTTAAAAAAATTGATAAAAATATAAAAATATTGATGTACATTAAAGTGGATAAAAAAGAAATTAAAAATTTAATTAAACTTGAGCTAGTAGCATTTGTTGCTGATTTTGAATATCTATTTTTAATAGAAAAAGAATGTGCATTGCAAAAAACTAAAACAAAAGTCCACTTAAAAATTGATATTGGAATGAATAGATACGGAATAAAAATAGATGGTGCCCTTGAAATAGCCACATACATTCAAAATTCAAAGTTTTTAGAGCTAGAAGGGATCTGCTCACATCTCCCATCAACAGAAAACTTTAAAACCACACAAAAACAAATAGAGCAATTCTTCTTTTTTTTGGAAACGCTAAAACAAAAAAATATTAATCCCAAATTTGTCCATATTTCTAATTCAGGGCACATTATCAACTACAAACTAAGTCCGCAATTTAATATGGTAAGACCGGGTCTTATTCTTTACGGTTACTGCCCATCGCTAAAAAACAAAAAAATTGCTTCAAATTTTAAGCCTGTATTAAGTTTATTTTCAAAAGTAATATTTATCAAAAATGTAAAAAAGGGTGAAAAAATTTCATATTCGGGTATATTTCAAGCCAAAGAAGATATGAAAATAGGAATTATTCCAATCGGATATTTTGATGGAATACCTCAAAATATAAGTAATGATTTTTATTTTTTAATAAACAATAAAAAATGTAAAATAAGAGGAAAAGTTTGCATGAATCTAACAATAGTAGAAATTCCCAAAGACCTAAAAGTTAAAACGGGCTCAAAAGTAGAAATTATATCAGAAAAATTAAGTATAGATGAAATGAGCAAATTTTCTAAAAGAAGTCATTATGAATTACTATGTAATATAGGCAAATATGAGAAGAAAAAATACTTAAATTAAATTGCCTAAAGAATCAAATTTTTGAAAATCTATTAAATTGCCTCTAGAATCATAAATCCACTTATAAATTGAAAATCCCCCAACATCATCTCTTAATCTCAAATCTGGACCATGGTTTGACTGCTTTGATATTTTCCCAAATTTATTGTATTCATATTTATAAACACTAACTCCATGAATATCGTCTTGCAATTGTCCCAAGCTGCCAAAATTTTTTTGAGAAATAAGCCTATTTTGTTTATCATATTCATATGAATACTCAAAAACAAAATTACAATCAGCAACCAAAACTCCATCCTTAGAATAATTTTTCTTTGAAATCATATTGCCATTAGAATCGTAACCAAATTTATACTTTGAAACTCCTTCAAAATCATCTATTGGATTAACAAAATCCCCACCAAAATGTTCTTGAGAAATCAAAAATCCTTCTTTGTCGTAAGAATATCTGTAAATCATAACACCTTTAACATCCGATATTAAATTAAATTTTTTATCAAAAAAAATATTTTCTATTAGATAAAAATTATCATCATATTTATAACTATAAATAGCAATGCCTTTAAAATTATCCATTATTTCATACTTTTCCTCATAAACAGTAGGAATATCTCTATTATAGTTTTTATTGATCTTATTACTGTAGTTTATTATCCTTTTTTCATTATTTTGGATATAAAAAATAGTCTTCTTCATGGCATACCCATTTTGACTGATTGTTAAATTATTATTATTGTCATAATTATATTCCTTATAATAGCAATCCTTATCTTTAAAATAATATTCATAACGATAAATTGCTACATTATTTTCATCAGGAGTCAAGTTGTTATTAATATCATAATTTAAAATCTCAATAACTTTTCCATCAACATCATAATGATATATTTTAGTAGCTACAGAAAATGGATTTGAAACAGTGTGAGACGATTTATCAAGATATTCCTCTTTAATAAGATTATGATTAGCATCATAGGTTAATCTAAATCCACAAGTACCATTTTTTGATCTTATGATACAACCATTCTCATCGTAATACAAAACCGTTTTAACAAATTTGGTATGATCATAGCTGATCTTTGTAAAATACACATTATTTAAATCTTTGATTTGAATCCCTGATTCATTAAACCTGTAAACACTAAACTCTCTCTCATTATCGTATAAAAAATGGTAATAAGAAACATCATATTTATCTCTAACCATTTCATTAGATCTATTATAATTAAAAATATTTTTAATCCTGCCATCACTCATATATTCTATATGTTCAATATAAACACCATTATTGTTTTTAAAAGCAAGTCCTCTATTTAGAAATATACGCCTTTCACTGCGTTTGGATCTTTCTATTTTAATTTGGCTTGCATTAAAAAAAGAAGGCATTAAAATACTAAGCTTACCAATATAATCAACTAAAATAAGATTATTATTGCGATCATAAGTAAATTTATATCCGTACTCTTCCTCAGACTCTTCTTTTGTAATCTCATATTTACCTACTATACTGTAATTAACAGAATAATCTGCAAACCTATAGTAAACTTCCTTTGAAAAAAGAGAAGCACTAATAAAAAATATTATAAATAACATGAATAAATTCCTTGATAAATCAACCCTATTTTGATAGATTTTATTATACAATAAATCTATCAAAAGGAGCTTAAAATGGCTAAAATTTCTAAAAACGCTCAAAGAGTGGGTTCAAAAGAACTAATAAGTCGATGGGGGGGGAAAATTATAATGAAATCAAAATTTGAAAATGGAAAAATAAAGCATTATGCAGAATGTCAAACTTCAAAAAATACAGCAAGAAAGCCACGGGATTTATTTTAACAAATAAATCCACTTACTTATAAACGCTATTTTTTTTGTATCCTATCACTAAATTTGACCCAAGCTTCATCTTGCTCTTGCTTTGTATAGCTCTTATTTGCTACTTGCTTAGACGCTGTGCCCTTTTTGGGGAAAGAATTTCTAACTTGCTCTTTTATTTCCTCTCTTTGTTTTCTAATTTTTTCCAATTGTCTTTTAACTCTTTCATTTGAATCAAAAAGACCACTTCCACTTTTATTCAAACCAGCTCTAAAATCCAATCTAGACAAAGCCTCTTTATAGCTTTGATGCTTGCCTGTCAAAAACAAAACAATTCTTTTAAACAAGCTTAATTCTTTATAAGCAGCATTCAAAATCGAATACAAATCAAGTTTATATATTTTATATAAGGGTAAAAGTTCATTACTATTCTTAAAATATTTTGCTGCTTCAACTTTAATCAAATCTTTAAGATGAACCTGAACGCTTTGTGTTTTACAAATTCTCCTGTAATGAGAAACAATAAGGTCAAGAAACTTAACTTTATTTTTTAAGCAATACTCATTCATAATGTATCTAGATATTAATCTACTGAGAACTTCCTCTAAGCCTTCTTCTGTAAAAATAGAAGAAGGATCATCTCCAAAGCTAAGAATTTTAAATACACTAGCCTTCAATTCACTATTAAGAAATTGTAAAACCTTTTCATATTCTTCTAGAAAAAACTCATATGCAAAAGGCTTGTACAAATAAAAATTTTCTTTTACTTGAAATATTTTTGGCAAAATATCATGAATTTTAGATTCAAAAAAGTACATATTAGCAACTAACAAAAAATTTTTAGGATCACTCAGACCTTCGGAATAAACTTTTAAAATCCCAAAAAACTCTTCTGTATCAATTGAACCTTTTTTAAACTCTAAAGTCTTTTCAATTGCCTTTAAAGATTCATCAATTTTAATAGCTTCTATAGCCTTAAGCTCTTCTAAGTCTTTTTCATTTTTAATAAAAAGATTAAGAAACTTCAGAAAAACAAAATAATTTTTTGAGAAAGTAATTCCCTTCTTGCCAAGAACTTCATCCTTGATTTCAATTATGCCAGAAAGAATCTTAGAAATAGCACCAATAATATTCTTGCCCTCTTCTAAAGTTTTCTCATAATCAATAAGCTTTAATCCTTTTATTCTAACGAAAACATCTTTTACAACATTATTAGAAGCAATATTAAAAAATATTTTTTTAACAAATTCAATAAAATATAAAGCCCTGCTAGATGGAATTATCAATGATTTCCAAACTAATATTTCTTTAAATTGTGACTTTGTTTCAAAAAATTTATAGTTAACATCTGAATCTGCTATAGTTATAAATTCATTCTGAAAAACCAACAAACTAGATTCTATATTCTTAACAGTAAGCAAAGAGCTAAAAAGCTCTATTCCTATATAAGTTTTCAAAAATAAATCATCAATAGAATAATAATAAAAATCATAACTAGCCTCATCAGTCAAAATTATGCTGTCTGGCAAAAATTCTCCATTGGCTGCTATTTTACTGGTAACTATTCCTCTTTTAACTTCATAAAGTTTGCGAAATAAAAAATCAAGCTCCCCTTTTAATCCTCGTATTCTTACAGAATGCTCTTCTATAAAAGAAGAATAATCTATAGATTCCTTTTTATAAGACAAAATCGTTTTCAAAATTGATTTTTGGGTATCAGAAGATATTCCCAGTTGAGAAATCAAAATATCCACTTCTTTGCTACTCATATAAAAAATTTCTGGTAATTTTTTCATATTGTTCCTTATATTACATTTAAATAATAAAACATATTACATTATAAATATATTAACAAGCCATAATTAAGATCAAATAATCAATAAAAGTTAAATAACATTAAGTTATATAAAAAATATAAAAACAAAAAAATTAAAGAAATACCTCTACTGAAAACCCCTTTAAATTTAACAACTAAAAATAAAACTAAAGTTATAAATACCATTATACTAAAATCTAAAATATAAATATCTTGCAATAAGATAGGTCTAAAAAAACTACTACTAGCTAAAATAAACCCAATATTAAAAATATTACTACCAATAATGTTGCCAAATGCAATATCTGATTCTTTTTTAATTATTGCAAAAAGAGATACAACAAGCTCAGGAACACTTGTCCCAAAAGCTACAAGTATGATCCCAATCAACTTTTCACTAACATTAAAAACATTGTTGGCAATGTAAAGAGCTCCATCTACCAATAATTTCGATCCCAAATAAAGAAAATACATGCTAATAGCAAAACTTAACAAATTAGAAAATATAAAGTTAAAACTCTGATTTGAACTAGTTACACTTTCTTGAAAAGAATTTTCCAAGCTGGCATGCGCTTTTTCTTCTTTATAAAAAAGCAACAGATAGGATAAAAACAAAATCAAGATACTTAACGAGCTAAAGCGATTATAAGGCGTTACAAAAAAAGAGTAAGATCTAAAATCAAATGAAAACAACAAAAGAAGAAACATTAATAAAAACAGAAACATAAAAGAAAGCTTAAGTCTTTTAAAATCTGCCTTAATCTTTAAAAAGAATCCTGCTAAAGGCAGAGCAAGCAACATATTAATAATATTGCTACCAATAACATTAGAAACAACAATTTCGTTTTTACCCTTAAAAGCCGCTACCAAACTTGTAAAAAGCTCTGGAGCACTTGTTGAAAAAGATACTATTGTAACTCCTATTAAAAGCGTTGGAACTTTTAAATAAGTAGCAATGCTAACTGAACTTTTTAAAAGTAAATCACCACCAAGATACAATAAAAAAATCCCAAATCCTACGTAAAAAAATTGAATCAAATGTTCCAAATGAATCTCCTTTACAAAAAACAACAATTAAAAAGAATCTAAATATTCTTTTAAATTACCCTTAATCATATAGTAAACATTAGACGCATTCCAAAGGCTAAAGCCACTACCAAATGAGTCTTTAATTCCTTTAAGCTGAAACTTCAAATACTTCAAATAAATCTCGTCATCCACCAATCTTTCTTTTCCCAATAAAAAAGCTTGAACATAAGGCCTAATAACAACCCCATCTAAAGAAAAAGCAATCGCTCTATCACTTCCCTCTTTATAAATCCTATAAGCTCTTTTTGTATAATAAAAATTGCTTGGCAAAAAATCATCAGTATAATGCGAAGGATAAAACATAGGAGATATAACGTCAACATAATCTGATAACATTGAAATATTTTGCCCAATACTATTAGTAGGAAACCAGCCATTGTACCCATAAATATCAACAGAAATAGGAACATAAAGCTGTTCTCTTGCCATAATCAAAAAAGATTCAAGAGCATCAACGGGTTTCATCTCATACTTATTTATTCTTGAGATTGCAAGAGACACAGGACCATCTGATGGAAATCTAATATAATCAAACTGTATTTCGTCAACTCCAAAAGATTGAATTTCTTTTGCAATAGAAATATTGTACTCCCAAGTAGCAGGAGAAAAAATATCTACCCAATGCTCTACTTGTACATATTTCGCAAGACCACTAGAATCAACTTTTTTAATTAAATGGGCCCAGGGTTTATTGGTTCTTTTATTCCAAAGAGCATGCTTAAAATTATCATAATAATATAATTTTGCATCTTTAAATACAACACATCTAGCAATAACATAAATTCCAAGCTCTTTAGCTTTTTTAAGAATATAAGGAACATCAATAAAGTTTTTAACAGACCTCAACTTATTAGGCAAATAAAGCTTGCTAGAATAAGTCAAATTACCATTATCATCTTTAAAATCAATTACAACGGCATTCATACCTGAATCTTTAATAAATTTAAATCTTTCATCAACTGCCCTCTTATTACGCAATGTATATGCTGTTAAATAAATAGACCCTTTATTTTTGGCAAGCTGCATTCTTTGTGATTTTTCAAAAAAATCCTGATCCTGCAAAGATAATTTTCCAATAAATACCCATTGCCCATTAATATAAGAATAAAAATGATTGTCATATGTTCTGACTAAAATTTTTTCTATATTCTTGCTAGATAAGTCTAAAATACGAATTATTTGCTTTTTAAAAGGAAAAGAAATTTTTTTAATAAATCCACTTTTCTGACTAATTAAAAAAATATCTCCATAAACTCCAGAAGAAAAATATAAATTATTTGTCTCTTCTTTTGAAAATTCAATAGCGCTAATAATATCGTAATACCCTGCACCTAAATAAATCTGTGGAATTAAACGATTTAAATTTTTAAAACTAATAGCTCCATTAACACTAAGATAAATGCCATGAATCGCAGTTCCAATAGCAATACGCTTATACTCTCCTTGAGAAAAGGCGCTAGATGTAATATATGCACTGCTATTAAATTTATCAATTCCCACTAATTTTCTAAAATTTTTTGAATAATCATAAGAAACGTAAAGATTGTTACTTGTAGTCAAAAATGAATTTGAAGAATAAATATCTTCA
Organism: Borreliella lanei; assembly: GCF_014205895.1. Lineage (GTDB taxonomy): Bacteria > Spirochaetota > Spirochaetia > Borreliales > Borreliaceae > Borreliella > Borreliella lanei. The sequence goes on from NZ_JACHFC010000003.1 coordinate 167,349, forward strand.
TAAATAGAAGTAATTCGACTAGGAATAAGCTTATGAAAAGGGTAAACCCATCTAGAATTTAACCCACTCACTTTAACTTTGGTTATTTTACCATTAACATTTTTACTTAAAAATCCTTTATGAACAAAAAATAAACTATATTTTTTAAAAAATTCTTCATCGGTTAATGAATATATACTAAAAACTTTAAAAACAAAAAAGAAAAAAATAACTACCCAATAGATAAAAATTTTCATATACATTAATACATGATACTTGCAAATCAAAAAATATTAAATAATAGTGATTTTTATTTGAACAATTGCATCCCAATTAAATTCAAAAATACTTAAATTTTATAACAACTTTGCTCTTAAAAATCTTAAGCCCTGCCATAAAGCCTTGTAATAAAACTTATATTTTGACTCAAAGCAATATCTAAATCACTTTCTAATAATCTAAAAATACAATTATCTAAAGCACTTTTTGGGACATTTGCCCTAAATTCATCTCCTAAATTAATATAATCTTGCATTGGCACTATTACATTATCAGAAACACTGCCCATAGCACTTCTTATCATGTCCCAAACAACAAAATTTTCATTTGTATTTAAATAATCAAAAATGTACTTTTTATGCAAATCATCTAAAGAGTCAACAAACTCTCGTATTGTATCATTATCAGTAATTCCTGTATAAACTATACAATTTTTAATATAATTATGAGGAAGATTTTGATTGCCCGAATCAAAATCAAAGGCAAGCTTCATCATTTTCATTCCTGGAAAATTAAAAAAATCTCTTAGTCTTGAAACATCTTCAAGATCATTTTCAAAATCTTCAACCCAAATTTTTAAATCTTTAACTTCATTTAAAATAAAATTGAAAAAATCTCGTCCTGGTGATTTTACCCACAACCCATTTAAAGGATAAGTCTCACCGACACTAACTTCCCAAGTAGAAACAAAACCCTTAAAATGATCAATTTTAATTATATCTGCATACTTTCTTAAAACCCCAATCCTTTTTGCCCACCATTCGTACTTAAATTTCTTTAAAACATTCCAACTATAAGCTGCACTATCCCAAGCTTGCTCTTGTTCTGAAAAATAATCTGGTGAAATTCCTGCAACCTTATCTTTGCTTGCATCAAACCTTAGCTTAAAATATTTTTGATGTGCCCAAACATCAGCAGAATCATAAGCTATAAAAAGAGGCATGTTAATAACTAGCTCAATCCCCTTGTCATTTGCATAGCGCTTTAAAGCTTGAAACTGTGAAAAAAAGAAATATTGCAACACCTCTTGCACTTTAATCTCTTTTGAAAGAATATTTCTCAATTTAAACAAATCTTTTTCATTTCTTTTAAGAATTCCTCTATCAAAAAGAACATTAAAAGCATCCTTTGATTCTTTAAAAAAATATTCTTTAAATGCAACAAAACTTGCAAAATCTAAAAGCCAATAAGAAGACTTTTTTTTAAATTTTTCAAAGCTTCTAACCTCATCAGCCGAAGCTCTATTAATAAAGTTTAAAGCAGCTTCTTTAAGAAATTTATCTTTAAAGCTCAATTTTTTTAAATCAGAATACCTGGTTTCATTTTCCTTTAAAAGGCCCAAATCTGAATCTATAAATTTGTCAATGGCTTCTAAATCAATATAATAAACATTACCAGCAAAGGCCGAAAAAATTGAATAGGGAGGAGATCTTGTAAAATCAATAGGAGAATAAGCAAACATTTGCCAATAACTTTGAGAAGATGCAAACAAAAAATCTATAAATTTATAAGCTCCTTTGCCTAAATCCCCAATGCCATATTTAGATGGCAAAGAGCTTATGTTAAGCAAAATACCACTTTTTCTTTTTAAGTTTAAATTAATACTTATTTTTTTACATTTCATATAAAACCTCTATTAATTAATAATTTAAATAATTTCTTACTGTGTTATAAATTATAATCAATATCAGATCAGAACAACATATCAAATAGCAATTTTAAAAAAAATTTAAAATTAAATACTTTTATGATAAAATCTATTAATGAACATCAAAGCTACTGTACTATTGATATTATTTTTAGTTCAAAGCTTAGCTTTTTCTTCTGAAATCTTTGAATTTAAATACATTAAAGGTTCGAAGTTTAGATTAGAAGGTACAGATAATCAAAAAATATATTTCAACGGCCATTATAATTCAAGTTCTACCACCAATATTCAGATTTCAAGTGAAATAAAAGATATAAAAGAAAAATTTGCAAACATTAAAGCTTTTTTTAGAATCTTAAAAAGAGAAAATATTAATGAACCTTACCTATTAAATGAAGAATTTGAAGAAACCTTCAGCGTAAATAAGCAAGGAGAATATATAATAGGAGCAAATCAAAAAAGACCCTCTGTTAGAGGCATTCCAAGATTTCCAAAAACACCAATTAAAATAAATGAAAAATGGACATATCCTGCAGAAGAATATATAGAAGCGTCAAAAATAGATAAAAATATAAAAGATTTCGTTGTAAAATTTAATGTTAACTACGAATATAAAGGCAAAGAAGAATACAATGGCAAGCATTACCACATAATTCTTTCGAATTATGAATCACAATACAATGTAAAAAACATCTCTTTCTATCAAAAAGTGGACCAAAAAATTTATTTTGATAATGAAATCGGCAATACATATAAATATAGCGATAAATATATATTTGAAATAAATCAAAACAACAACCAACATTTTAAAATAATTGGAAACTCTCTTGGCAGAATAGTTTCAATCGAGCTTCCAAATGACAATCTTATTGAAACTGAAGTTGAAAATTACATCCGAGAAAAAAAAATAAAAGCTGTTGACGTTGAAAAAAACAATAAAGGCATTAATTTAAGCTTAGACATTGAATTTTATCCCAACTCATTCCAAATACTACAAAAAGAATATAAAAAAATTGACCTTATAGCCAAACTTCTTGAAAAATTTAAAAAAAATAACATACTAATAGAAGGACATACCGAACAATTTGAATTAGAAGAAGAAATGCTTGAGCTCTCTGAAAAAAGAGCTCGTGCAATTGGAAATTATTTAATAAAAATGAAAGTAAAAAACAAAGACCAAATACTATTTAAAGGATGGGGATCTCAAAAACCAAAATATCCTAAATCTTCCCCATTAAAGGCTAAAAATAGGCGAGTAGAAATTACAATATTAAATAACTAACTTAAGATGTATCATCTTTTGCTCTTTTTTTCTTTTTTTGTCTGACAACTAATACATAAAAAAGCATAAGGAATAGCTAGAAGTCTCTCCCTAGCAATCTCTTTTTCACAAGCCAAACACTTACCATAAGAATTTTGAGAAATTCTATAAAGAGCTTGATTTATTAAATTCAACTTTCTCTTTTCAACAAAACCTAACGCCTCAAGATTATTTCCATCCATATTATCAAAAGCAATGTCTACAACATCCTTTGGATACATATCATTATTAATAATTTCCTTTTTGCTATTTTCTACAGACTTAATAGAATCTAATATCTCTTTTTTTTCAGCTGAAAGAAATTTTTTGATCTCTTCAACAAACTCATGCTCAGAAATAGCTTTTTGCATGATACCTCCCTATAAATTACATTTTTAAAAAACTTCGTGTAATTATATACACAATTTCTTATAATGTAAACAAAAAATAATGCTTTTATTCTTAAAAAGAATAATTGAAATGATATGTTTAATCATGTAAAATTTATCCTATTAGAGAAAATTATGGAGGTTATCTTGAATATTAAAGAAGAAGCTATTGAAACTGAAGGAGTTGTAAAAGAATCCCTTCCAAATACCATGTTTAGAGTAGAGCTTAAAAACAAGCACATTGTACTTGCTCATCTATCTGGCAAGATGAGAAAACATTTCATAAAAATAGTTCCTGGTGATAAAGTAAAAGTTGAACTATCTCCTTATGATCTTACAAAAGGCAGAATAGTATACAGGGAAAAATAAAATTAAACCCTTTTAAAAAACTTTCAGAATGTTGTAAATATTTATTTTTTAGATCAAATTATCTTTTAAAGAAACAATAAAATTCTTGTGAATCCAGCCTTGAAGTCCATAACTTGTTTGAATAAGAACAAAATCGTCTTTACTGTCAAGAATATAAACACTTGCATTTCCTTTTAAAAATCTCCAACTCCTTGAAAAATTGTCAGGAACTTTATAAAGAGAAACCAAATCACCCTTAATTATTCCTACCTCAGACTGTTGCTCATAATAAAAATAATATGTTTCAAATATAGTAAAACAAGTCGCAGAAAAAAGTAAAAATATAATTATTTTTTTTAAATTTTTTGCCAAAAATCTATAAGAAATAGATACGACTAAAAAGTTTATCAAAAATAAGCTAATAATAAAAAAAATATTAGAAAAAATAAAACTATTGTTACGAACATTGTCTGTAACTCCATTTTTTGCTTCAATCAAATCAATAACTTTATAAGAGGTTTCATTATTCGGAGAAGCCAAAAATGCCTTATAAGCTGAATAAATAGCATCAAAATCCCTATCCATTTTACTTAAAACAAGAGCTCTATTTAACCAAAGTCCTGAATAATTTGGATATTTTTTAAGAATATTATCAATCTTAATAAGTGCAGCATTATAATTTTTAGTATTATAGTTTTCAATCAAATCATTTATATTTTTCTCTGACAATAAACCATCATTTACAGCATTTAAACTAATGCCAACAGCCAATATTAAAATAACCAGTCCAAAACTTGATGCTGCAAAAAATTTTTTATAGTTAATTAAAATAACTAAAGATAATAAAAATCCTGGAATCAAAAGTAAATAATAGTATGAAACAAAAAATAAAAAAGTTTTATTTTTATAATTCAAAATATCGGTATAAGATAATAGCTTAAAATCAGAATCTACATTATTTTGTATTTTGTTTATATTGTTAAACTCTCCTGAATATTCGTATTTTAATTTTTTCCCTTTAAGGGTATAAACTGTATCATTGTCGGGATTTAAATAATTAAAATCACCAATATTTAAAAATACACTACCTTTAGTGTCAGGCTTAACTGTATAAATTTGAGAAATACTGCCCTTGTATCCATTTTGAGAAGGCTTAAAGCTATAATTTTTCTTTTTATTAAGAATTTTAGAATTATAAGTTTCAATCTCTGGAAAGTAAAAATGTGGAAAATTCCCTTGACCTGTAATTTTTATTAAAATAGTAAATATATCTTGCTCAATTGTCGAATAAGTTGGGGTCTCATAATCAATTCTAAAAGTTCCTACTGCTAAAGATTTAACCTCTCCAGGAATTGGTTTTACTTTTAATAAAAGCTCGGGAGTATTCCTAACAAGACCAGAACCAATATTAAAAGAAAAACTGGGAATCAAAACATTCTTTGAACCCTTAAGAGGAGTTAGAACAAAGTTATAAAAAGGTACATCTAAAATTTCTTTATTATGAAAAGTTCTATATTTAATATCTCCAAATATAGGCATCTTTTCAACCATTGCATCTTTAATAGCAGGCAAAAATCCAGACATTTCATTAGAATTACTATCTGAAAGCCAATTTGAACGCAAAACAAACCCAATGCTTTGATATTCATAAACTTCTTTTTTATCAAGATCCCAATATAAATCAACTGGCAAACCAAAAGAATTTATTTCATCAGCTCTTAGCACACTAACTTCAACCTCTGAAGATAAATAAAAATCACCCTTATAAATTACTTTTAATGGAGGAATCTTAATAAATCCCAGACTCTCAAAAAGATATTCAACCTTGATCTCAATAAAAGAAAAGTTATTATTATCTGTTGTCCTAGATATTGATAAAACATTGGAATTGGATTGAATTTCTTTGTTTATTTCAACTTTTAGCAAATTTATGTCAATATCTTGCAAAGGATTGTTAAGCCTTACAATCTGAATAAATTTGTCGCCCTTTAAAACTTTAATATTTTTAACAAAATCAATACCCGTAAGCGAATAAAGTCTTGCGATTGAAAAAAAAGAAATAAATAATATTACCAATCTTCTTTTGGAACAACTAGATCCTCGTCTATTTTTCTCAACCATACAACCCTCTCAAGATTTTCAATATACCTTAAAAAATTTTCATTACTTTCAACAAAATTTTTACTTTTTTCTATACTTAAAGAATTCAAACTATCGCGCACCGTTCGTTTTTTTATTATTGCAAGTTCAAGATTATATTTAGCATTATAACTGCCAGGATTAATCTTTAAAGCTTCTCTAAAAGCCATCTCAGCCTTATGATAAAGTCCTTGATTATAGTATATTATCCCCTCGTTATAACTGACATTAAAATTTAAAAAAATATCATTGGTCTTCTTTGCATAAGAGAATATTCTAAGAGAACTTTCATACTCACCTAAGGAATAATATACAACACCAAGATTGTAATATCCCCAAGCAGAATATTTTTTGTCCTCTACAAGATTATAATAATTTGAAATTGCATTTTGATAATTTCCTCTAACATATTCGTAATTGCCAATAGCCATTAAAGACATGGACTTAACATTTGAACAAGACAAAAAACCTAAACACAAAAAGCAAACATATAAAACTGCTAAAAAGTTTCGTCCCACTTTATCATCCTGACAAATAAATACATAAAAATAAACAATAATGAAATAACCAAAAAAATTTTATATCTTGATACATCAACAAGTATAATGTCGTTTGACGTTCTTCTTATTATACCATTTCTTATATCATTGACAACAAAGTTAATCCCTTTTAAATACAAATTATAATATGATCCTTTAAGAGAAGAGGCAAGAAGAAGTAAATTTTCTTCATTTATCCCGGTTTTAATAAGATTTCCATTTTTATCCTTAATACTTAAGTTTTTATTAAATAAAACGGGATTACTCCCGCCAATCCCAACCACAAAACTTTCCAACTTTAAATTATTGACAAATTTAGAAAACCTATAATAATTATTTTCTCCCCAATCATCACCATCTGTTAAAATAACTAAAAAATTATAATAAGAGTCATCTTGCAAACTAGAGATTACACTAAAAACAGCATCTCCTAAAAAACTCCCCGGGGAGCTTATTAAATCAGGCTCTATATAATTTAACATCTTGTTTAAACTGTTTTTATCCTTAGAAAAAGGTAAAACCAATATAGACTTGCCTTTAAAAATAGTAAGAGAATATTCTGCATTCTCAAAATTACTTAAAATTAAACTAATCATATTTTTAGCACTCTCAAGCCTATTAATAATTTTACCTTCATCCACACTTAACATGCTACGAGAAATATCAAAAATAAAAGAAATTCTTAATTTACTTCTTTCATCCTCAACAGCTCTTTGTCCCCAAGAAATATCCAAAATGGATAAAATTAAAAAAATCAAGCTCAAAATAAAAAACATTGTCATGAGAACTTTTTTAATGTAATAATTTTGAATATAGGAATTGTCTGCATACATGAAACTTAAAGTTTTAAAAAACGGAATATTTCGTCTAAAATCAAGCACACATACAAAAAAAATAAACAATAAAATCAAAAAAAAGTATAAAGCACTATAATTATTTATACTCATAGTATCTCTTTTAAGAAAATTTTTGAAAAAATAAAATAAATAAGCAATAAGCAAAGCGCTAAAACTAAAAACTCTTTATAAATATCTTTATTGTCCACAGCTATTTTAATTTTTCTCTCCAAATTTTCCTTTTTTGAAAAATCTTGAATTGCAAATTGAAAAGAAAAATCATCATTAACCGAATAAAAAAGCCCCCCCGTTTTATTTGAAATCTCAACAAGCATACTAGGATCATAAACCTCTTTAAGACTTCCTTGATAAAATTTTCCAGATCTTAATTTAAACTCAACACTAAATTCCTCAGAACTTCCAATACCAATAGAATAAATCTTAACATTTAAACCTTGAGCAAGATTGATCACTTGATCTTTATAAATCTCATCTGAATTAACAACCCCATCCGTTAAAACCACTATTGACCTTTTAAAAGCTTCAGAATGCTTTAAATGAGATAGCGCAATAGAAATACCTAGTCCTAAGGCAGAGCCATTGCCAAGATCCATAATATAAATATCATCTAACTTTTTATTAAAAAATTCCCTATCTGTTGTTATAGGCACTACTATTGAAGCATCTTTTGCAAAAGCTACCAAACCAATATTATCATTTTCGCGTTGAGAAATAAAACTTCTAATCAATTCTTTTGAAAATTCAAGTCTATTCTTAGAAGAAAACTCAATAGCCCCCATACTAGGCGATATGTCAAGAACAATAACAATATCAGCACCAGCACTAAGATGTATCATCTTCTTTTTTGAAACTGAAGGACCTGCTAAAGCAAACACCATAACCATTGCAGCTAAATATAAAAAAGAATAAGTAAAAAAATACATCAAATTTAATCTATAATCCTTAAGTTTTAAGGAGTTGAAATTGCCATAAGGCGATATTGGAAACTTTATCTTGCCCCCTCTATTTTTAAAAAAATGATTAAAATAAATTATTAAAGGAAAAATTACCAATAAAAACAAATATAAAGGCTCATTAAATGTTAACATTAACACCTCTATTAAATTCTTCAAAATTCAATGCTGCGGTTCTTAAATCCTCTAAAACAAACGACAAACTATCAAATACTAAATCAACACCACTAAATTTACTAAAATCAGAAAGTCTTAACGTATTAATAAAAGTTGAACGAATCTCGTAAGGAACCTTAAGATCTTGCAAAATTATAGAAATTTCTGTTGTAGTAATCGCATTAAAATCGAAACCGGTTTTTTTAGATAAATAAACTCTTAAAGAAGAATTTATTAAATTATAAAATGTACTTTGATCTCCACCTTCTCTAACGTACTTAGATAAAATAACAAACTGCCTTTGCAATACTTTATAAGGCTTTCTAAGTCCGTGCCTAACTATCAAGTAAATCAAAAGCCGATTTAAAAGCTTTAAAAGCTTAATGATCAAATAAGGAATCAAAAACAAAATAAATATGAATAAAAACAAATAGGTGCTTGTTCCAGGAATAAATAAAACGCCTTCTATATTTTTAATTTTAAAATCAGAATTATTAGATACTAGTTTATCTGTATTAATTTTTATATTCTTTAGAATAACCTTGTTTTTCTTACCATTGCTAATTACATCCCCAATATAAATAGAAGGAAGAGAGCTGCTTCCAATATAAAAAGAAACAAAATTAACTATTATTTCATTTGTTGTGTCATTAAAACTAATCGAATTTATTTCAACAAATTCATCTTTAATATTAATATCTTTAAAATCTACAGGGAAAAACTCTTCACCATCATTTAAAATCAATGAAACTTTAAAATCAACAGAATCACCTACATAATAACGAGTTGGCATAAATATTTCATTTTTTATTTCATAAGAATGCAAAGATAAGGTTAAACAAAGAAAAAGATTTGAAATAGCTCTCTTCAAAATCTATTGTCCCTTTTTAAGAAGAATTTTAAGTTTTTTAAAAACATCTTCTTTAGTATCAATCTCAATAAAACTAATATTTTTTTTAATACATTCTTTTTTCCATTTTATTTTATCAAGCGTCCAATAGTTTTTATAACCAATTAATGTTGACTTACTAAACCCTGAAACTAAAAAATTTTCTCCAGTTTCAATATCTTCACAAATTAAAGTCCCAATTTTAGGAAAATTTTCATCAAAAAAATCTGAAATTCTTATAGCAATAACATTGTGTCTCTTGCTCAAAACATTTAAAGATTTAAAATAAGCATTTGCCTTAAAATCAGAAATAATTATAACTAAAGATCTTTTTTTATAATATTCTGCCGTATTTTTAAAAATATAAGCCAAGCTGCTACCCGGCTTAAGACTTCTATTAATCGTTTCACTTAATATCAATCCTAAGTGTGAATGACCCTTGCTAGAGGGTATAAACTTGTCTGTTCCACTTGAAAAAAAAGTAACACCTATTTTATCATTATTAAAAAATGCCATATGTGCAAAAATAGAAACCAATAAATCCTGAACATCCTTTTTATTTACCTTGTCTCCCAAGCTCATGGAAAGTGAATTATCAACAAGAAGATGAAGATTCATTCCCCTATCTTCTTTGAAAACCTTTGAAAAAATACTATCAGCTTTTGAACTCACATTCCAATCAATAAATCTAGCATCATCAGAATCCTCATATGGCCTAAATTCATGAAATTCAAGGCCAAGACCTTTAAAAATTGAACGATACCCACCAAAATTAAGCTCTGAAAGCATTTTCCTTGAAAAGAACTTTAAAGCTTTTATCCTAGTTTTAGTACTACTACTTATCTCATTATCTTGTATCATTTCAAAATTATTTCCTAAGGAAGTGCTACAGCAGAAAGAAGCATTCTAATAATATCATCAATACTCATTTCCTCTACCTCTGCCTCATAAGATGGTGTAATTCTGTGCCTTAATACACCGTAAGCAACAGCTTTGACATCTTCTGGTAGAACAAATATTCGCCCCTCATAAAGAGCATTAACACGAGCACACTTTAATAAACTAAGAGAAGCCCTAGGAGATGCGCCAAATTCAATATATTTGGCAAAGGGATATGTTTTCTTATCTCTCTCGCGAGATGCCGAGATTAAAGTAACAATATAAAGCATTATTTTGTCATCAACTTTTACTCTGCCAACCGTTCTCTTAATATCAGCCAAAGAATAAGCATTCATCACCTTCGCAACTTTAATATTCTCAAGACGTCCATCTACTGAAAATATTTTCAAAAGCCTTACTTCATCTTGCACTGATGGATAATGAACATTAACTTTTAATAAAAATCTATCAAGTTGAGATTCTGGCAAATTATAAGTCCCCTCCTGCTCTATTGGATTTTGAGTAGCAAGAACAAAAAACGGATCCGGAAGTCTATGCGTTTCGTCTCCAAGAGTTACTTGTCTTTCTCCCATAGCCTCTAGAAGAGCAGACTGAACTTTTGCAGGAGCCCTGTTGATTTCATCTGCTAAAATAACATTTGAAAATACTGGACCTTTTCTAACTTTAAAAGTGCCTGTAGCACTTTTATAAACCATATTACCAGTAAGGTCAGATGGCAAAAGATCTGGGGTAAACTGTATGCGCTTAAATTCAAGATCAAGAACATCAGATACGGTTTGAATTGCAAGAGTCTTGGCAAGACCTGGAACACCTTCAAGTAAAACATGCCCATCTGTTAAAAGACCCATTAAAATAGCATCTATCATTTCTTTTTGACCAAGAACTCTGCTTGCAACCTCTCTTCTAAATTTATTTATCAAATGTAATGCATTCTCTACTTCTGAATCTATCTGAAAACTACTCTTCATAATACTCCTAGTCAAAATCAATCTAAAATATAAATTGAACTTAAACGATAATAAATATTATCTGTAAAGCAAAACCAAATTTCTATCTACTCTTAATTTTGAATTTAAAGACTTTATTTCTATTTTACTAAATAAATTTTTAATCTGATTGACTTCAAGGTTAATTCTATCAAATTTACCCTTATATGCCATAATCAATCCTCCACTCTTTAAAAGATTTTTTAAAATTAATGCATATTCATTCATACTTCTAAAAGCTCTAATTGTAATAAATTCATACTTCTTTTTTTCTCTTTCAATCTCATATTCTAAAATTTTTACATTTTCTAAATCAAGTTCTAATTTTATCATTTTCAAAAAAGTAGACTTTTTTTTACTTCTCTCTAAAAGATAATATTTTCTAGAAGTGTCAAAAATAGCCAAAATAATGCCCGGAAATCCAGCACCACTTCCAACGTCAAGAACTTCAAAAGGATTAATCTCTTTAACAGTAGACAATCCCAAAAGAGAATCTATAACGTGTAGATTGAGAATAGAATTAAAATTGCTATTACTACTTGAAATTAAATTAAATCGTGTATTTAAAAGTAAAATTCTCTTTATATATAAATTTATTTTCTCAAGATCCCTGTAAGCAAACTGGAAATTATGTTCTGACAAAGCAAATTCAATGTCACTTATCATAAAGAAAAATTTATAACTACCTTATTTTTAGGATTTGAAAAATATATTAACAAAACAGTAATATCTGTACTTCTTATTCCAGGAATTCGACTTGCTTGAGCAAGAGTAGCTGGTTGAATCTTGGAAAATTTCTCTCTAGCTTCTCTTGAAAGGCCTTCAATAATCCCATAATTAAAATCAAATGGTAGCTTGACAAGCTCTAAATTATCAAGCCTTTTAATCAAATCTTTTTGTCTATTAATATAACCCTCATATTTAACATCTAATTCAACTTGTTCTAAAATTACTTTTGAATCACTTAAACTTGGATCAATCTTTATAAGATTATCTAAACTAATAGAAGGATCTTTTAAAATATGGTAAAAATCTTTACTAACATGTTTTTTTAACTGTTCATCAGCAACATCTTTTAAACTAAGGCGCCTTTGCTTTAAAAGCTCCTTTATCTCTTCAACTCTCCTCTCCTTAAAAAGATATCTTGAATATCTCTCCTTATCAACAAGCCCAAGATCATGTCCAATCTTAATCAAACGCTTGTCGCTAGTATCATGCCTTAAATTAAGTCTATGCTCAGCTCTAGAAGTAAACATTCTGTAAGGCTCTTTAGTGCCCTTGGTAACAAGATCGTCAATAAGAACTCCAATGTAAGAACTAGTTCTTGTTAAAATCATTGGCCTTTTATTTTGAAGTCTAAGAGCAGCATTAATTCCAGCCATTAACCCTTGAGCTGCTGCTTCTTCATACCCTGAAGAGCCATTGGTTTGACCTGCTATAAAAAGTCCTTTGACTCTTTTACTCTCAAGATTTGGATAAAGTTCAATTGGATTTATATAATCATACTCAACAGCATAACCAGGCCTTGTAATAACAGCATGCTCAAGACCTTCAATACTGTTAATCAATTTTTGCTGAATATTTTCAGGCAAAGAAGAGCTAAGACCATTAAGATACATTTCTTCAGTATTAAACCCTTCAGGCTCAATAAAAATTTGATGTCTATCTTTATCTTTAAATTTTACTATTTTATCCTCAATAGAAGGGCAATATCTTGGACCATTACCCACAATCTCACCAGAATAAAGAGGTGACAGGTGCATATTCTCGCTAATTATTTCGTGAGTTTTTTTATTGGTATAGGTTACATAACATGAAAGTTGAGATTTATCTAACTTGCCATTTGAAAAAGAGAAAGGAATAATGTCTGAATCTCCAAATTGAACCTCCGTCTTTGAAAAATCCACACTTTTTTTATGAATTCTTGCTGGAGTACCAGTTTTAAGCCTCCCCATTTCAAATCCAAGACCAAGTAAAGTTTTATCAAGCCCATAAGCAGAAAATTCAGCAAGCCTACCCATATCAGCTCTATACTCACCAATAAATATTTTACCTCGAAGAAACGTCCCCGTTGTAAGAACCACAACGCTTGATCTAAACTTATTGCCTCTCTCTGTAACAACACCTTCAATTTCATTTCTCATAGAATTAAGAAGAAAATCAACAACTGTATCTTGAAAAAGATCAAGATTGTCTTGACGTTCTAAAGTTTCCTTGGCCTTGGTTTGATACATTAATTTATCAGCTTGAGCACGTGGAGCTTGAACTGCAGGACCACGACTTTTGTTTAAAACTCTAAACTGAATCATGCTAAAATCAATAATACGACCCATTTCACCACCAAGAGCATCAATTTCTCTAACCATATTACCCTTAGCAAGCCCACCAATAGCAGGATTACAAGAAAGTTTACCTATTGTATCTAAATTTTGAGTAATCATTAAAGTTTTAAAATTCAACCTTGAAAGAGCAAGAGCAGCTTCAATTCCTGCATGCCCTCCTCCAATAACAATCGCGTCAAAATCCATATTTATTTCCCCAAACAAAAATTCTTAAACATATTGTCAAGAACATCTTCACTACTAACTTCTCCTGTTATTTCCCCTAAACAATTGATAATCTCATAAGCATCAAATGCTAACATATCATAACTTAATTGACGATCAATTTTACTTAGTAAATCTAAAATCAAAGCATAAGCTTTCTCTAAAAGTTGCATCTGACGACTTGATGATATTATTATATCATCAAGTCCAATCTCAACTCTCTCATAAGAGCTTAAAGCCTTTATTTTATCATAAAGAATATCTATTCCTTCTAAATTTTTAGTACTAATCATTATTAAATTTGAAGAATTTAAAACCTTTGAGCGAACAAATTCCTCAGTGGACTTATTTATCTTCAAATCTATCTTATTTAAAACGAATAATATTTTACTATTAGATTTATTTGAATCAATAAATAAGAAATCATCCCTTGTTAAATTTGAACTAACATCGATCACATAAATTACTAAAGATGCTTCCTTTATTAAAGAATTACTTTTTTCAATTCCCAATCTCTCAACAAAATCATCAGCATCTCTGAGTCCTGCTGTATCAAAAAGATTAAATAAAATACCATCAAGCTCAAAACTTGCTTCAATATAATCTCTTGTAGTGCCTGGATATGAAGAGACAATCGATCTATCTTTTTTGAGAAACAAATTAAATAAAGAAGACTTTCCAGCATTAACAGAGCCTGCTAAAACCAAAACAACACCATGATCAATTTTTTCATAAACCTTATAGGAATTAATTAATTTTTTAAGTTCAGCTTTGCTACTTAAAATTAAGTCAAAAGGAATACTAATCTCATGATCATCAACCTCATAATCAAGATAAACACTGACAGCTGAGAGAAAATTTAAAATACTTTTTTTTATTGAATCTATTTTAACAAACAAAGCTCCAGAAAGTTTATTAACTGCAAGAGAATAAGTTTTATTGGTTTTGGCAAAAATAATCTCATGAATTGCCTCTGCCTTTGTAAGATCAATTTTCTTAGCAAGAAATGCTCGCAAAGTAAATTCACCCGGTTCAGCCATCCTAAACCCACTTTTTAAAAACAAATCTATAATCTTTTTAATCCCAATCACAGAACCATGCGCCATAACTTCAATAGCATCTTGCCCTGTAAAGCTCTTTGGTGCTCGATATAAACAAACAACAACTTCATCTACCTTGCAATCATTCTCATTATCTAATATATAACCGTAATGAATCGTATTCCCAGATGCTGAATTGAGAGCTGAATGATTTGAAAAGATTTTAGAAAATTTAGATATAGAAGAAGTGCCGCTGCTACGAATCACACATAAGGCGCTACTTAAAAAAGGAGTTGCAAGAGCTACAATATCATCATCTCTCTCAAAAAACTTACTCATACTTTAATGTATTATAACACAATAAAAAAGACAAAATTGATTTGTAAATATGTTTATAATAGCTTATAATTAATTTTATAAAAATGAAAACAAAACTTGAAATTGAACTAAGAGAAGTCTTAAAAAAAGAGCTTCTCTTAGTAGAAGAAATATATAATTCATACTTAAAAATAAAAGAAAATATCGACAATAAAAATGAAACGGGACTTAAAGAGATTGCAAACAACACAAAAATATTGCTTGAAAGTTTTAAAGAAATTGAGAGCAAAAGAGACGAAATTTGGAAAAAATTTACTCAAAATGAAAACTTTAAGTCAACTTACGAAGCTGTAGAAAAATTGACTACAATTTATAAACAAGAAATATACGACTATCTACACAAATTGAAAATTGGAATACTTAATATCAAAAATTTAAACTACATAATACGAAACTATGTAAACACGTCCCTTGACATGTTATCAATAATATTCCAAGATATCCAAGAAAGCGTAGAAAATGTAACTTACAAAAACCCTTACGGGCCAAAAATTGGACGCTCAAACGAAGCTTCCGTTTTAATAAATAAAAAACTTTAAAGGAGTTTAGAGTGGATTCAACATTTTCAGGAATAGAAATTGGCAAAAGAAGTTTATTTGCACATAAAGATGCTATGAATACAGTTGGACACAATTTATCCAATGCTACAAAGCCTGGATATTCAAGGCAAAGAGTAACAATGAAAACCGAAATTCCTCTTTACGCTCCACAATTAAACAGAGCTAAAAAGCAAGGACAATTGGGCCAGGGAATCGCGGTCCAATCTATAGACAGAGTAAAAGATGAACTACTTAACACAAGAATCATTGAAGAATCACACCGACTAGGATACTGGACCTCACAAGACAAGTTTATATCAATATTAGAAGATGTTTATAACGAACCTGAGGATCAATCAATAAGAAAAAGATTAAATGATTTTTGGGAAAGTTGGCACGATCTAGCAAATCAACCACAAGGTTTAGCAGAAAGAAAAATAATTCTAGAAAGGGGCAAATCTTTCTGCGAAGGAATAAGAAACAGATTCCATTCGCTTGAAAGAATTTACATAATGGCAAACGATGAAATAAAAATTACAACAGATGAGGCAAACAATTACATTAGAAACATTGCAAGTCTTAATAAACAAATTGCAAAATCTCAAGCAATGAAAGACAATCCAAATGACTTAATGGATGCAAGAGACTTAATGGTTGAAAAATTAGGCAATATAATAAGTATATCAATTGAAAACAAACAAGATCCCAATGAATTTTTAATCCACTCAGAAGGAAGACACCTCGTACAAGGTTCAATTGCAAATGAATTTAAACTAGAAGCTACAAACGGACCTACCAGGACTAGATGGAACATTTTATGGACAAATAATGACAAAACTTACCTTAAAACGGGAAAACTGGGATCTTTGCTTAACATAAGAGACAAAGAGGTTAAAAATGAAATCAATGAACTAAATAATATAGCTGTCAACATTATAGAGCTTGTTAACGAAATACATGAAGCAGGATATGGAATGGATAAAAAAAATGGAAGAAGCTTTTTTTCTCAAGAACTAAAACTAACTGATGATCGAGGTAGATATGATACTAACGGAAATGGCCAGTTTGATTCAGTTCATATTTTCAAAATTAATAGCACAAACGAAATATTTCCAGAAGAAAAATTGGGATTTTACGGAACTCTTAAATTTGGGACTACAAATAGCAATGAGATTATAGAAATACCCTACAATGCTCCAGATACAGTTCAAGATGTGATAAATAGAATAAACAATTCCAACGCACAAGTTACAGCAAGAATTAACTCAGAAGGCAAGTTTGAAATCAAAGCAGTTAAAGAACAAGAAGATGAGAACATAACATTTAAAATCAAGCACCTAGAAGATTCTGGATTATTTCTAACAAAATACACAGGAATATTAAATGCATCTGGACCTGAGGGAGCTTATGATTATAAAAATATTGACACAACAGACAAATTGGCACCTAAATCAACCTATTCAATCTCACCTCTAAAAAATCCTGCAGCATGGATAAAAGTTGCAGATACAATAGACTCAGATCCTTCAAAAATAGCATCAGGAATTAAAAATCCAACAAATGAAATATCCATTGGAGATAACCAAGCAGCGCTGAGAATCTCCTCTTTTGGAAATTCTCAGATTATGATTGGCAAAAATTTAACACTAAATGATTACTTTGCAAATACAGCATCAAATATAGCAATAAAAGGACAAATTTCAGAAATCACAAAAGAAAGCCAATCTCAAATATTAAAAGATTTAACAGATCTAAGAATGTCTATTTCTGGAGTAAACAAAGATGAAGAACTTGCAAACATGATCGAATTTCAACAAGCATTTATTGCAGCAAGTAAATTTATCACTGTTTCTGCTGAACTAATAGACACAGTAATAAATAAAATGGGAGTATAAGCATGATAAATAGAGTAAGTCATCCATTAACATATGAAAATTTTAAAACCTCTACAGCAGAGCAAGAGTCTAAAATTACAAAACTTTTAGAAAACTTATACAAAGGTAAAAGGATTATAAAACTAAGAAACGATCCAACAGGTGTTAATCACGCAATAAGGCTAGATAATGACATATTTAAAATTAATGTATACATAAAAAATATTGGTATTTCTAAAGGCAACCTAAGGTATACGGAAGGATATTTACAATCTCTTACAAACATTTTAACACGAGCTAAAGAAATTGCCGTTCAGGGAGCAAGCGGAACTTATGAAGCAGATGACAAAAAAATGATATCAAAAGAAGTAAATGCTTTGCTTGAAGATGTTGTTGCAATAGCAAACGCTAAAGGGCCTGATGGATATAGCATATTCTCAGGGACTAAAATTGATAGTGAGGCGTTTAAGGTAACTAGAGAGAATAAAATAAGCAAAACAAGCAAAGACGGTGCAGGCCCCCAAATAATCAAAGTAGAATACAATGGCAACCAAGCTGAAAAAAAAACAGAAGTATACAATGATATTCATATGTCAAATAATTATCCTGGAAATGTTATATTTTTCTTACAAAACCAAAATATAATCTCATCAATAAACACTAATGGATTTGCCGTAAAAGAAAATACAAAAATTTATATTGACAATATTGAGATAGGACTAACAGCAGGAGACACTGCTCTTGACATTGTTGCAAAAATCAATGAATCTTCAGCACCTGTTGAAGCAAGCATTGATCCGGTTTTAAACTCATTATCTATCAAAACTACAACTCCACACCAAATTTGGATAACAGAAGAAAAAGAATCAAATGTTTTGCAAACACTTGGAATACTTACTAAAAACAATGATACCAAACTACCTCCTTACAACCTTTCTAGCAGTACAGAAGTTAGAAGCAGATCTATTTTCGATGCTCTTATTGAGCTTAGAGACACACTTTATAATAACAAAGAAGAGCTTATTGGAAGCAGAAGCCTGGCAGAAATTGACGAAAGCTTAAAAAGATTACTTATATCCGTTGCAGATCTTGGAGCAAAAGAAAATAGACTTGATAGAAGCTATGAAAGAATAAGCAAAGAGGCTGCAGATATGAAAGAAGATATGGTTCAATATACAGATCTTGATGTAACAAAAGCAATAACCAATTTAAATATGGCAAGCTTAGCTTATCAAGTATCTATAGGAATCTCTGCTAAAATAATGCAAACAACCCTATTAGATTTTATAAAATAGAATGATAGATGAAAAAAGTATAGAATTTGATTTTCCCGAAGGAATACTTGGATTTGAAAACATTAAAAAATTTATAATAAAAGACTCTAAGTATAAGCCTTTTTCTATTATGCAATCCATCAATAAAGACGTAAGTTTTTTGGTAACATCTCCTTTTAATTTTTTAAGCGAATACTTACCAAATATCCAGGAAAAAGATTGGTCGGACATTAAGGCGAAAGCAGAAGATGAAAAAGTTATACTATGCATAATTAATATGCATGTCAATGATTATAAAGACATTACAGCCAACTTAAAAGCACCAATCATAATAAACAAAAAAAAATTACTTGGAAAACAAGCTATATGCACAAATGAAAAATATTCACTACACCATAAAGTTTTCAAGGAATAAAGATGCTAGTATTGTCAAGAAAAGTAAATGAAAGTATTAAAATAAATTCTGATATTGAAGTTTTAATATTAGAGATAAAAAAGGATGCTGTTAAAATAGCAATTAAGGCCCCTGAAAACATTAAAATATTTAGATCTGAAATTTATGAATTTATTATAGAAGAAAATAAAAAATCACTACTAAAAGACAAACACAATATAAGTAAAATTAAAAGCCTATTTAATCATTATTTCAAGAATGAAAATTAACCTCTGCATCACTTTGTCTTATATAAAGAGGTCCTGACAAAATATCATCACTTTTGCGATTTTTTAAGTATTTAGCTATTCCAAGTTCTGTCAAAATTTTTCCAAACGAATTTAGATTTTCAATGATTTTAAATTTACAATTGAATTCTTTGCAAACATCCTCAAGATTGTTCCCAATAAGCACTAAATTCGGATCAATCTGATTTAGATATTCAAACAAATCTTCCTTAGAAAAACACAAAATCCTCCCTATCAATTCGCAACTTTTATAATGCCCAAGAAAATATTTACCTGCAGTAAAAGTTAATACAATTACACTGGGGCTGTTTTTAACTAAATTTGCAAAAACATCTAATGTGGAAACATTGACAAAGGGAATAGAAAGACCTAAAGCAAGACCTTTGACAAAACTTAAACTAATTCTAAGGCCAGTAAAAGAACCGGGGCCACAAGAATTTATAATTAATTCAATTTGATTAAGATCTATATTATTTTTAATTACAAAATCATTGAAAATTTTTGGAACACTAAAATTAAAATTTGATTTAAGTTCAACCAATGAAAAATTCTTATTATTAATTCTACAATAAACTATCAATGCTTTATATGAATATTCCAATGCAAGTGTATTAATCATTAAATTCTACAACCCTGCCTGAACCGACTATTTTAAAAGTTAAAGAAAATAATCTGTCTTTTGGAACAATACTCAAAGCAATTTGTGGCCATTCAATAGCAATAATTGAATCAAGATCCATAAGTATTTCTAATCCCCCAACAAGCTCAAATTCTTCTAAAGAAAACACCCGATATAAATCAATATGATAAAATTTGAAATCTATAAAATCATAAACATTAATAATGTTATAAGTTGGACTTGTAAAATAAGAAATTCCAAGATTAAGGGCAAGTCCCTTTAAAAAACTAGTTTTTCCAGATCCCATATCACCACTTAAAACAAATATCTTACCAATTGGCAAAGGATAAAAAAAAGATTTGGAAAAATTTATCATTTTTTTTTCGGATTTAAATTCTAAAATCAAGGGAGCTTACCTTTAAGCTCCAAATCAATTACACACCTTTTAATTGCAACCATTAGCTTTAAAACAGGATAATTTAAAAGATCTATAAAATCAATAGTAACATGCTTTTCTCCCAAGGGTGTAGCCTCAATTACGAACTTGACTTTTTTGATTTCTAAGATGTCATTATACTTATAAATAACATCAGCAAAATATACATTTCTATAGTGTATGAAACTCTCTTGCTTTTCAATATTATTAAGAGAAATAAGCTGCACAATAATAATCCTTAAATAAATTAAACTCCCAAAAAGCCAACATAAGAACATTTTTATTTAGCGCTATTTTTCAAGGCGGAATTTTTATTCTTAACCTCTGAATTGCTTTTAGCTATCATTGACTAAAAATATTCAAATTCCTAAATTTTATGAGATGTCGCAAAAAAATAACTCTAATTCTTAAAATTAAACCTCCCAGGAGTTTTGAT
The DNA here is from genome assembly GCF_014205895.1 of Borreliella lanei. Classification (GTDB taxonomy): domain Bacteria; phylum Spirochaetota; class Spirochaetia; order Borreliales; family Borreliaceae; genus Borreliella; species Borreliella lanei. The sequence goes on from NZ_JACHFC010000003.1 coordinate 188,534, forward strand.
TTTTCATTTTCTTATTTCTAAAACAATTTTTTTAAAAGCTTCAACATCTTCAATTGCCAAATTAGACAAAATTTTTCTATTAATTTTTATATTAGACTTCAATAAACCCTCAATAAATCTTGAATAAGTAACCCCAGTATCACTTAAAGCAGCCGAAATTCTTGAAATCCACAAGCGTCTAAAATCTCTTTTTCTAACCTTTCTATCTCTTGTGGCATACATCATGCCCTTTCTCAAGGTATCCTTAGCTTTTTTATAATTACTCTTTTTTGTACCCCAAAACCCTTTTGTTTTTTTTAAAATTCGCTTACGCCTTGCAACGTGAACTGTACCATTTTTAGCCCTAGCCATATCTATCTCCTAAAATTATTTTAACCATAAGGTAATAAAGTTTTAATTCTTTTAACTTCAAAACAAGAAAGATTGCCCGATTTCCTTAAATTTCTCTTGCGCTTAGAAGATTTTTTTGTCAAAATATGCCTTAAATTTTGCTTTTTATGCTTAACTTTACCATTTACAGTAAAAGAATACCTTTTTTTTGCACTTTTGCGTGTTTTCATTTTATTTGCCATTTCATCCCCTTTAATTTAATATTTATTTTTTAAACTTAGGCGCTACAATCAAAAACATTGTTTTGCCTTCCATTTTAGCCGCAGATTCCAAAACATAATTCACATCCCCTACTTTTTCAAGAATGCTATTTAAGATACCATATCCTAAATATGTGTGAGCAAGTTCACGACCTCTAAATCTTATTGTAACTTTAACCTTATTGCCATCTTTTAGAAAACCTAAAATGTTTTTTGATTTAAAATCAAGGTCATGAGCATCTATCTTGGGCTGCATTCTGACTTCCTTAAGCTTAATTACTTTTTGATTCTTCTTTTGCTCTTTTTGACGCTTTTCTTGATGAAATTTATATTTCCCATAATCAATAATCTTACAAACCGGAGGAGATACATTAGGAGAAACCTCAACCAAATCAAGTCCAGATTCCTTTGCTCTTTTAATAGCATCTTCAATCGACAAAACCTCTTGTGTTCCATTTTCAAAAATAACTCTTACCTCGCGAGCCTTAATTCTGTAATTAATTTTTAATTCCTTGTCATTTGATCTGGACCTATCCCTATCTCTATTGGCATTTCTATTTATCATTTAAAAAATATATACTCCTAAATCAATTAATAATTAACATTAATACTTAATTTTATTATACATTCACTAAAAAGTAAATTCTAAGAATAATGTTTGCAAAAAATAATAAAATCATAACATTGATAAACAAATATCCAAATCACACAAGTTTCTAGTCAATCAATTGATTTAAAAAACGTTTAAAAGTAGAATTATAATTACAATGAGTTTATTTTTATTAACAAGTCTACCACTAATATTAAAAATTTATATGAATATTCGGTTAAAACAAAGTCAAACAAAAAATACCCAAGCCCATGTTTTAGCAATATTTCTTGCAATAACAATGTTTTCTTTTCTTTATTTAACTCAAGAATTTATTCTATACAGATCATTTGAATTGGATTATACATCAAGAATAAGTCTAGGGATTTCAATATTTATCAAAGAACATTTATATTACTATATATTTCCATTATCAATATTTATATTTTTTTTTACTCTAAATGAAAATTCTTTATTTAAAAAAAATTTAAAAATTCTTATATATTTCACATTTGGACTAATTTTTTCTAAAAATTTAGAAATAATAATTCTAAATAGCAAAATTTTTGAAATCTATGAATATATAGAATTACCAATACTTAATGCAATAGAGCTAATATTTTCAGCCACAATCTTTGAAAAGAAAATTAAAAAATGCCAAAAATACTCGGCAAAAGAATACAAAATCATTCTTTCTCCTATTATATTTTTAGGATTATTTATTGCAACTTTAAAAACATTAATTCTAACCAATATGAGTATCTATGCACTAATAATACTTGGCTTGGTTTTAATATATATAGCTATTAATAATAAGTATACTGGAAAATAAAATGTCTGACCCAAAAAAACTTGCTATAATAGCGCTCTTAGTAATTTCAACACAAGGATGCAAAGAATCTTCCATTATTGAAAAACAATTTAATTATGCAATAATTTTTTCAGATGCAACCGAATATTTTTTTGAAATTCAAAAAACTCCATTCATAAAAAACGAAATACTATTTATAAATGACAAAAATTTAGAAATTATAAAAGACAAACTTCAAACAACAAAAAAAATACTATTAACCCACAAATCAAATAATGAAATTCTAAATAATGAAATTCTAAAAGAGAAAATTTTTTATCTATCAAAAATAAAATTTTCTCTTAAAAAATCTATTGATTTTCTGCTTAACGAAAAATCAATAAACTTGCAAAAAACATTATTATTTAGAGACAAATCTCTAAATAGCGAAGACCTTGAATACTTAGAAAAAAAGGGCAAAGAAAAAAATGTTAATGTTACACTAATAAACGAAAAAAACATATCCTATATTCAAACATTCATTACTCCTCAAATAAAAACAATAATATTATTCTCTTTAAGGGATAATAATATTATCTTAAAAAAGATATTAAATTCGCCTTTTTTCAAAAATATAAAATTTGTATTAATTGGTAATACAAGAAAAGACTTAAAAATTATTAAGCTACAATATGTAATCACTCTTAAAGAGCCTGATTTGATAAAAATAGCAAAAGAAGTTGAAAAAAATTTTCAATATGAATTTAACATTTATAAGCAATAAAAATGGTTAAATTTAAAGCTAATAATAAAATACACAAGCAAATAATTATAAATAAAATTTAATGCAGCAATAAAAGATCTTTAAAGCTATTGTATACAGCAATAGCAACATCATTAACAGAGCAATTTTTAATCCTTGCAATCTCAAGACATACATATCCTAAAAACAAAGGTGAATTTATTTTGCCTCTCAATGGCACTGGGGCTAAAAAGGGACTGTCCGTTTCTATTAAAAGATCGTTGGTATTTAATTTGCCAACAAGAATCCTTAAAGGTTCTGCATTTTTAAAAGTTATATTACCTGAAAAAGAAACTTTAAATCCCAAATCAATAAATTTTTTAGCATATTCATAAGTTCCCGAATAACAATGTAATATACCCCTATTTAAAAAATTTAAAGACCTTACAATATTATAGGCATCATCATACGCATCTCTTATATGCAAAATAACTGGCTTTTTATATTTACTAGCCAAATACAATTGCTCTTCAAAAGCTTGAATTTGAAATCTCTTGTTATCTGCTTTAAAATAATCAAGACCCATCTCGCCAACAGCAACAACATTTTCACTAATCAAAATTTTTTCAAGCTGTTTAATATCATCTTTAAAATGATCACTTAAATTTAAAGGATGAATACCCGCTGTTAAAAATACATTAGAATAAGGGCTTAAAAGATTTTTTCTATCATTAAAATCACCAGGATGCAAACCAACATCAAGAAAATAAGAAAAGCCGTTTTTAAAACATTCATTAATAATGTAATTGACATCCAAAGATCTTTTCTTTAATTCATAAAAATGAACATGAGTATCTATTAATTTATCAAAAAAAATAGATTTTTCAGTTTCAAGTAAAGAGTCCGTCATTCCATTTTTTTCCTAAGAGCCGAAAGATAATCAATAACAACAATATTTTTCATACCAAGCTGCAAAAAGCTTGATAAAATATCAATGGCATTTCCAATCTGCCCTAATGATTCATAACATTCAGCGGCATTAACATACAATGCTGAATTTTTAGGATTATTTTTAATTAAACTTTTAATAGCCATTAATGCTTCTTCATATTTACCTTGTTCCTTTTGAATAAGAGCAAGTCCAAGTATAGCAAACATATCAAAATCAACATCAAGAGCCTTCTTATAATAAATTTGAGAATTTTCATAATCATTCAAATAGCGATAAGCATCTCCTACTCTTGTAAGAACCAAATTATTTTTTGGATCTTTTTCGATAATATCAAGCCAATATTTTAAAGCCTCTTTGTACTCCTTATTCCCCCTATAACAATCAGCAAGTCCAAAAACGGCATAAAAATTGCTAGGTGAAATTTCTAGAGCTTTTTTAAAAAAATAAATTCCTCTAGTAAATTCCCTTAGCTTGCGATAACAATTACCAATTGAAGTTAATACTCTAACATCAACTTTGGATTGATTTAATTCATACATTTTAAGCCAATACTTTAAAGCCTCTTTATATTCTTTAAAGTCGTAATACAAATGACCAATACCTACAAGAGCATAATCATTATCAGGCATTAATTCCATTACCTTAAGATAAGTTTGCTTAGATTTTTGAAAATTTTTTAGCTTCCTGTAAGATGCCGCAACTCTTGTTAAAACTGTTATATTCTCAGGATCATATTTTAAATATTCTTCCCATATGTCTGTGGCTTTTTTATAATTATCTAAATTTCTGTAACAATCTCCAAGTCCAAAAAGAGCATAATTATTGCTTGGATGCTTTACAAGACATTTTTGATAATAAACTATTGCTTTATCGTAATTATTCTTCTTCCTTTCAATGTCCCCAAGCCCAACAAGAGCATAATTATTCTCATTATCCTTTTCAAGGATATCAGAAAATAAACTTTCCGCCTCAGAAAGTCTTTCTTCTTTAATCAACTGATACCCTCTTTTTGATTTCTCAGTGACATCAAGAAGTTGATCATCAGAAATACTCGAGAGATCTTCTAAAGCATCCAAAATTTTTTCATTTAACATAAATACCCCTTTTAAATCGGTTTATCAAAGATATAACTTTAACTACCTTGAACACACCACAAATAATAATACGTAAAGCTCAATTTATATATAAATACAACAAAAATTAATCTAACTTTAATATCCAACTTAATAACATTCATTATATAAAAAAACATGAAAAAATATAATTGATTTTTTTTAATCAAGCTTATTCTATTTATTTCATAAAAGCAATTTTAAAAAATATTAAAATAAAACATAAAAATAGACATCCACACAAAACTTATTAAAAAGTCTAACAAAAAAATCTAAAATTAATATAAACTATTACTATCTTTCAGGAGAAATCATAATGCTTTTAGAAAAATTAAATTCAGCAACAAGTAAGATTAAATTGATAGAAGAAAAATTGCAAGATATAAATCTAATCAAAGATCAAAAAAAATATTCAAAAATAATAAAAGAATATACATATTTAGAAAAAATAAATACTAAAAAAATTGAATACGAAAAAATACTAAGTCAAATTAATAATAACAAAACCATCTTGGAAGAAGAAGAGCAACAAGAAATGAAAGAACTGATAAAACAAGAACTAATTGATCTGGACAAAAAAAAAGAAGATCTTGAACATCAAATAAAAATACTACTTTTGCCTCAAGATGAAAATGATAGCAAAAATATAATAATTGAAATTAGAGCTGGAACAGGTGGAGAAGAAGCTGCTCTTTTTGCAAACAATCTTTATAGCATGTATATAAAATACTCAGAGAAAAAAAAATGGAAAACAGAAATCATAAACTTCAATGAAACAGAACTTGGGGGATTTAAAGAAATAATCTTTGAAATTAAAGGAAAAGATGTATTTAAAAAATTAAAATACGAAAGTGGTGTTCACAGGGTGCAAAGAATTCCCATAACAGAGTCTAACGGAAGGCTTCAAACTTCGGCTGCCACTGTAGCAGTGCTACCTAATATTGAAGAGACTGAAATTGATATCAATGAAAAAGATTTAAGAATTGATGTTTACAGATCATCTGGAGCTGGTGGGCAACATGTCAATACAACTGATTCTGCAGTCAGAATAACGCACCTGCCAACAGGAATTGTTGTGCAGTGCCAAAACGAAAGAAGTCAGCATAAAAACAAAGATCAAGCAATGAAAATATTAAGAGCAAGGCTTTATGAATTTGAAGATTCAAAAAAACAAGAGCAAAGATCAAGCAATAGAAAGCAACAGGTCGGCTCAGGAGATAGATCTGAAAGAATTAGGACCTATAATTTCCCTCAAAATAGAATAACAGATCATAGAGCAAACATCACTCTTTATAAACTAGAAGAATTTATGCAAGGAGAACTTGATCCACTTCTTGACCCCTTGATGATAGAGCTTCAAGAACAAGAATTAAAAAGCAACAACATATAACAATGAATGTAAAAGAAGTTATAAATTATGCTAAAAGTAAAAATTTAAATGCAATAGAAGCGCTACTAATACTTGAATTAATTTTAAAAACCAGAAAAGAATTAATAATTGCAAATATAAAAAAAAGCTTAACAAAAAAAGAAAAAAAACTTTTTTTCGATCAAATAGATAAAATAGAAAAAGGAACCCCTATTCACTACATACTTCAAAAGAAAGAATTTATGGGGATTGAATTTAACTTAAACAAGCATGTATTAATTCCAAGGTTTGATACAGAATGTTTGGCTGAAGAAGCCTTAATTCAAATTAAACAAAACGGTTTTAAAAAAATATTAGACTTATGCTGCGGTAGTGGGTGCATAGGGCTTTCGATTGCCTATTACATGAGAAAAAAAGTAATACTCTCAGATATTTCAACAAAAGCTTTACAAATAGTTGAAAAAAATACAAAAAAGCTCAAACTTGAAAAATTTGTAGAAATAATTCACTCTAATTTGCTAAAATGTATAAAGGGAAAGCTTGATATAATTATTACAAATCCTCCTTATTTAAACAAAGAAGAATTAGAAATAAAAAATAAAATAGAAAAAGAACCCACAAAAGCTCTTTTGGGATTTGGAAAAGATGGGCTTAATATTTCTAGAAAAATATTAAGCCAAGCAAAAGAAAAGCTTAACCCAAATGGACTAATAATAATAGAATCAGCTCCTTGGCAAATAAAAAGATTGAAAGATTTTGCAATCAAAAAAGGATTTTCACATTTAAAAACAATTTACGATCTTGAAAAGAGAGCAAGGGCGCTGATATTGGGACAAAAAGATGATACAAGCATACGAGATTGCACACTTAATAAAGATAAATGATCTTGAAAAAGCTAGGAATATTTTTAAAAAAACTGTTGAGAATACTTACAAAGATGAATTTGAACGAAAAAGCATATTCAAAGCTCTAGAAATAGCAGAACAGCTCCACTATGGCCAATACAGAGAAAGTGGAGAGCCTTACATTATTCATCCAATAATGGTGTCATTATTTCTTGCCAAATTTCAACTAGACTTTAAAGCAACTATTGCTGGACTACTGCATGACGTACTTGAAGATACAAATATTGAAAAAGAAGAAATAGTAAAAGAATTTGACGAGGAAATTTTAAGCCTAATCGACGGCGTAACTAAAATTCACGATTTACATAATAAAACAAGAAGCATAAAAGAAGCTAATACTATCTCAAAAATGTTTTTTGCAATGACACATGACATTAGAATAATAATAATAAAGCTGGCAGACAAACTTCATAATATGACAACTCTCTCTTACTTGCCCAAAAACAGACAAGATAGGATTGCAAAAGATTGCCTTTCAACCTATGTTCCAATAGCAGAACGACTTGGAATATCATCTCTTAAAACATATCTTGAGGATCTTTCATTTAAGCATCTTTATCCTAAAGATTATAAAGAAATAAAAAATTTTTTATCTGAAACAAAAATAGAAAGAGAAAAAAAATTATACAAAGGCAAATTATCAATAGAAAAAGAACTTCAAAAAAGCGGAATTGAAGCAGAAATTACAGTAAGATCAAAGCACTTTTATTCAATATTTAGAAAAATGCAAACAAGAACAAACAAACTTACCCAAATTTTTGATACTCTAGGAATAAGAATAATTTGTAAAAAACAAAAAGAATGTTATGAGATATTAGAAATTGTTCACCGGGTGTGGAAACCAATCCCGGGAAGACTTAAAGACTATATTGCAAGCCCCAAAGAAAACAAATATCAATCACTACATACTACCGTAAGAATACCTGAGGATAACCAGCTTATTGAAATACAAATTCGAACAGAAGAAATGGACAGAATTGCTAATTATGGGGTTGCAGCCCACTGGATATATAAAGAACAAATTGCGCTTAAAGCTGATGATCTTTCATTTATAAACCGAATAAAAAAATGGCAACAAGAATCGGCCAACAAAAGTCAATATTCAATGAATGACATACACAAAGAGTTGCTAAATACATTCATATATGTTTACACCCCAGAAGGAGAAGTAGTAGAGCTTCCCTTTGGATCAAATTCAATTGATTTTGCATACATAATCCACACAGATATTGGAGACCAAGCTCTTTATGCAAAAATAAATGGAAAAATAAGCTCAATCACAAAGCCGCTTAAAAACGAACAAATTGTTGAAATATTCACATCAAAAGATTCAAAACCGGATGTAATATGGCTAAACAGCGTAAGAACAAAAAAAGCGCGATCAAAAATTAGATCATGGCTTAACAAAAATGACAACACAATTTTTGTAGATAACAATATTATTGCGTATCTTGTTGGAGCAAACAAAGAACAAAGAAAGCTTTTTAGCTTATTTAAATCTTATACCAAAACCAAAATAAAAAGAATTGTAATAGACCCTGAATGTAGCCCAACAACAGGTGAAGATATTATTGGAATAATACATAAAGACGAAATAATAGTGCACAATGAAAATTGTCAAAAGCTTAAATCCTATAAAAAAACTCAATTGATTGAAGTTGAGTGGGAAGCAACACCAACTAGAAAAGTGCACCACATTATTTTACTTTTAAAAGAACTTAAAGGAATATTTGGCTATCTTGAAAACATTTTCACACTCAATGACGTAAGACTTATTAGCGAAAAAATAGAAGACTGCGGAAATGGTCATGGAATAACAAATATAATAGTCTCATCAAATGCTAAAAATATAAAAAAAATTATTTCTGCTTTAAAAGAAAACCCAAATATCTTACAAATAATGCAAATAGAAGAAGATATTAAAAATTATGACAATTAATATATTGTTATTATTGCTTAGCTTAACAGGCACTACTATTGTGCCGAATAAAATGGAAAAAAATGTATTCAATTCAAGCAACAAAATTACAAACACAGAAACTGAAAAGAGCATAAAAACGCACATTAGGAAAATTCATCAACTAAATGAAAGACAAGAAAAAATAATAAACACTTTTAATTATATAAAAAAATATTTTAATACAAATGAAGTTAAATATATGGAATACTCTTTACAAGAAATTGGATTTATTGGGTATTCACAAAAAATAATACATTCTAAAATCAAAGGAAAAAGTGCAAATACTTATAATATAATTGTTCCAATTAAAATACTAAATGATTTAAAAAATAATTTAGCAATTGGAATTGCAATTGAGCTTTTAAACAAACTTAAAAATACTAATCCTGAAAACAACATAAATTTTTTTTTTGTTGAGGATGATTCTTTAGAACAAAATACAATAATTAGTAGCAGAATTTTACTTAGCAATAAGTATTTAGGGAAAAATACAAATACAATATACTTAATGTTAAACGAAAATAAAATAAAAAATAAAATTTACTTAGAAAATGAATCTTTCATAACAAATTCAAAAACAAATTTGGGATTTTTAAAAGCTATTATAAAAACCTTTGAAAAGAATAAACTTGATTTTAATACATCAAAAATAACTGAAAAAAAATCAAACAATTTATACAATCTATATCGTGATGAATCTATACCCTTTTTAATAATAAATAATAATTTAAACCCTATATTAGCTCGAAATAAAAATACTATTTTTGAAATTTACAAATCAATCGAAGAAGCCTTAACTAGTGAGTACAAAAGTAAAAATACCGATGAAACACACTATATTGTAATTGATACACCTTTTAAAAAATTAATAATTAATGAAATCGCTTTAATAGCATTAATCTATATTTGTTATAACTTAATTATAATTATCTTTATTAGAAAATTTAAAGAAGCCGGATTAGTTATGAAAAAAGTAAAAAATAATTACTACAAATTAGTAAGATTGTTTTTTACTTTATTTGTAAGCACTTACCTATCCTTATTGCTTACAAATAAAATATTTGCAGGCCATGAAAACACAACTGTTTACAGTATAACAAATCCCAAATATCTAATAACTTTTTTTGCAACTTTACTAATACATAATCTTTTGTCTCTTTTTACATATAATTTCACAATATATTTAAATTACAGACAACTTAAATACCTAGCAATATCAACCTCTATTATTGAACTAATAATATTAATGTTTATTAAAATAGAATTTATCCTAATAATTATCATAAAAAGCATTTTATTATTAATAAAACCAAATAAAAATACTATTATTCGAAAAATAGTGGTATTAATCATTTGGATAATCAATTTTGTATTAATAACATTAATACAAAATACTACATCAATCAAAAATACACTTACACTAAGCTATCTAATATCAATTTGTCTTTTCTCTACCATATTTATTAATATCTCAGAACATTTAAAATCCAAACTCCCAAAAATTAAACAAAATTTAAAAAAAGCTGAAAGACTTGGTCTTATAACTTTTTTTTTAATAACCACAATCATAATCTCTAGTAATATTGATAAAAAAGAGCATACAATACAAATAGAACAAACGGTTAGCTTTCCAGAAAAAATAAATAAAATAAAAATTGAATATCCAAAAGGCAAGAAACATCCTATTCAAATAATTTCAAATGACTTTAACCTAACTTTACAAGCAAACGAAAAAATATTAAAAACCAACATTGAAGCCGATGAAGAGCTAATGAATATTTATTTTAAAAAAATAGATATAGCAGAAAGAGCTGTTTATAGCATCGATTTGGTTACTCAAAAAATTGCAAATCAAATCGAACTGCATTTTAAAAACGCCTCTAAACTAATAATTTATCAAAGCAATACTCCTTATAAAATATTAGCTAATAAAATTATCTTCTCGCTTAAAAACATTAACTCTAAAAAAACAACAATTGCATTTACTCTTAAATCTCAAGATGACATAGCATATGAAGCATTTGCAAATCTTCATATTAAAAAAAATCAAGTTAAAATTTACAATAAAACTAATAATACAGAAGAAAAAAATATAAAAATAAATTACTCTTACAAAATAAAATATTCAGGAATATTGCCTAAAGCAGAAAAATATAAAAATCTTGAATACTTCAAACTAAAAGATGATAAAGAGATTGAAAATCTAAAAAATTTAAAATTAAATTAATCTAAATTACTCTTAAAAATTAATTATTTTTTTTCTATTAATGTAACTTTGAAAAGCATAATCGATTAAATTATCTACGAGGTCTTTAAAATGAAGACCATCATGACCACACATTTTAGCAAACATAGATATATCGGTAAATCCCGGAATAGTGTTTATTTCATTAAGATAAATTGTTCCTGATTTTTTTTCAACAAAAAAATCAACTCTTGCCATACCTCTAAGTTCTAGATTCTTATAAGCAAGAAAGGCATATTCTTTAATACTTAACAACTGATTTGTCTCAAGATGTGCGGGAATATTAAAAATAATAGAATTTCCAGGAATAACAGAATATTTAGCATCATAATCATAAAATATAAAATCTTGTACAACAACTTCCCCGGGAGAAAATATCTTCATCTTTTCATTCCCAATAATAGAACATTCGATCTCTCTAACCTCAATAAACTTCTCTATTACAATGGTAAGGTCATACTTTAAAGCCTCTTTAATAAAAGATTCAATCTGATTTTCACTGTAAGCTACATTTATTCCAATTGAAGAGCCTAATACTGCAGGCTTAACAATAACAGGATAGCCTAAAACCTCCTTTACATTTCTTTTTACTTCCTCTTTGTCTAAAAAATAATCATGTTGTCTAAATCCAATAAAGGGCACCAAAGGGATATCAAAACTTTTAAGCAAAAGTTTGCAAAAATACTTATTACTAGAAATAGCGCTCCCTATAATACCAGCACCAACACAAGGAATGTCCATAACTTTTAAAACTCCTTGAATAGCACCATCCTCACCGGTTCTTCCATGAATAACGGGAAAAACAACATCAATCTCAAGATTTTTGTTATTCGCAAAAATTCCAATACCCGGTAATAAACTAACAATGGGCAAATCATCTATATTAATAGGCCTTGGAGGATCAGAAACAGAATCTAATAAATACCAAATACCTGTACACTTAGCAATATAAACAGGATAAATATTATATTTATTGAGATCTAAAAGGGCCAAATAAATGCTATAAGCAGATTTGCAAGAAATTTCATGCTCAAAAGAAACGCCACCAAATATCAACATAAGATTTTTTTTCAAATCACTTCTCCTTTTCTGATTTTTCTAAACTTAAAATAGCATTTTTAACTACCTCTTGTTCATTCCAAAAAACTTCTCTATTTTTATAAATTATTGAACTTTCATGACCTTTACCCAAAACTACAACCAAATCTCCCGCCTTTGCAAGACTTATTGCTTTTTCAATAGCGTGCCTTCTATCAGGAATAAAAAATAAATCTTGATTTACAACTTTATTCACAATTCCTTTTGCAATGTCTTTAATTATGCACATACTATTCTCGCCCCTTGGATCTTCATCACAAAGTACTATTAAATCAGAATAAATATCTGAAATTTGTCCTTGCAAAAATCTTTTTTCAACATCTCTTTCCCCCGCAGAACCAAAAACAGAAATCAATCTATTGGTAGTAAATCTTTTAAAAATAGGAAAAAGTTTAGAAAAAGAACCAGGAGTATGAGCATAATCAATTATTACAGAAAAATTTTGCCCTAAATTAATACTATCCATACGCCCATCAAGACTTTTAATGTAAATAAGCTTGTCAACAATGTCTTGAATATCACTATTTAAAATTTGAGAAACTAAAATAAGAGCAGCCATTAAATTCTCAACATTAAAACTCCCCAGCAGATTAACATTAGCGGAATATTTAACCCCCTTGTGATAAAATTCAAACCTGGTAGAATCGGTTTTCTCATCAATAAAACTGACAAAAAAATCTGATTTACTACTTTTCAAGCTATAAGTAAAAGATTTTTTAACAGCATTCTTAAAATCAGAAGAATAAGGGTCATCAAGATTAATAACACCAAAACCAGTATCATCACTAACAGCCCGAAAAAGACCTAGCTTGACATTCAAATAATTTTGAATTGTACCATGAAATTCAAGATGCTCATGTCCAATATTGGTAAAAACAGCTGCAAAATAATTAACATCAATAAGCCTTGCTGTTTCAAGGTCAAGTCCATGGGAAGTAGATTCAAGAATTGCATATTGAGCTTTATTTTTAACCATATTGCTTAAAAATAAATGAATTTCTGTAGACTCAGGAGTTGATTGTCTGTAAGGATTTTTAATCAAGCTCCCACTCCCATCATCAAAAAATACCGTCGATATAAAGCCTACTTTAACACCCTTTTTTTTTAAGAGAAGATATATATAATAACAAACAGAACTTTTGCCGTCAGTACCAGTGACTCCAATAACTTTTAATTTTTTTGAAGGCTCATCATAAAAAATATTTGAAAAATTAGACATAAATTTTCTTATGTTAAAGGCATCTACCTTAATATAAGTAACATTAGGATTGTAAAAATCCACATCTTGTGAGCATACAACAACATTGCTGCCCTTTTGAATTGCGATTTCAATAAAATCATGCCCATCAAAATGAATTCCTGGAAGAGCAAAAAACACAAACCCGGGCAAAACCAATTTAGAACTATAAGTAACTCCTGAAATTTCTAAATCAAGAGAACCTTTTACGCATTTTATTAAATCTTGATCTAATTTTAATAAAACGTCATTAAGTTTTTTATTCATACATTAAAATTTTACATAAAACTAATAAAAATAGCTAAGAAATTCAAAATTATGCTTCAATAGAAAATATATTTACAATTTTCTATTTTTTTAATAAACTAAGCAATGTTACAAGGCGCTGTACCCAAGTGGCTAAGGGAGAAGTCTGCAAAACTTTGATTCGCCGGTTCGATTCCGGTCAGCGCCTTTTAAGGTCAAGTCAAAAATATTTTTATACTTAAAGGCATAATTTAAAGCATTTTTATTAAAGATAAATTAAAATAATACATATATGTTAGAATTAATCACAATACTACTATTTATAATATTATCTGCTATTTTCTCAGCATCTGAAACAGCTTACACTTCATTAAGCATAATTCAGATACAAGACATAAGAAAAAAAGGAAAATCAGGAATATCGGTGTACAATTTGGTTCAATCTCCTTCAAAATTAATTACTACTATTCTTATCGGCAACAATATATCAAATATTGCAGCAAGTACACTTACAGCAAAATTTGTACTTGAAAAGTATGGAAACAGCTCACTTGCAATATCAACAGGACTAATAACAATAATCGTTCTAATTTTTGCAGAAATACTTCCAAAACAAATTGCAATTCTAAATAATGAAATAATTGCTCTATCTACCTCATTTTTTTTAAAACCATTAATTTTTATATTTACTCCACTAATATACATAATAAACAAAATAATAAAAAAAATATTAAATCTCTTTAAAGTTAAGGCCAGTTACCAAATGACTAAAGAGAGCATAAAAAATATGCTCTCTTTAGCAGGAAGTTTAGGAATTTTAAAAAACGACTCTAGAATATTTATGCAAAAAATGTTAGACATAGATCAAGTAAGAGCTTCTGAGATCATGACTCATAGAACAGAAGTTTTTTCACTCTCAAGCTCATCAAAGCTAAAAGATGTAATCAAATTGATCAAAGAAGAAGGATACTCTAGAATTCCTATATACAAAAGACAAAGTAGAGAACAGATAATTGGAATTTTAATAGCTAAAGACCTCATAGAAGTCAATAAAAAAGACATGAATAAAAACGTTTCTCAATTTATTAAACCGGCTGTATTTGTACAACAAAACAAAAGAATAAAAGACATACTAGATATTATGAGAAAAAAACAAAAAATAATGGCAATCGTAATTGACGAGTATGGCGGTTTTTCAGGAATACTTACAATAGAAGACATAGTAGAAAAAATTTTTGGAGCAATATCTGACGAATACGACATAAAAGAGGAAAAACCTCTGATTACCCAAATCAACGAAAATACTTACTCAATACTTGGAGAAACCACCTTTGACGAGATTGAAGAGGCAATTGGGATATCTATAAAACACAAAGAATATACAAATACAATTGGAGGATACTTAATAGATCTACTTGACAAAATACCAACAAAAGACGAAACCGTAAAAACAAATGATGGAGAATATTTTATTAAGGAAATTCAGAATAATAAAATCGAAACAATAACTTTTATCAAATCCAAAAAGTAGTGATAAATTTCGCTTACTAATAATTTAAAACATTAGGAGAAGCAAATGTTTGACATAAAAAAAATTTTTAATAAAACTTACGAATATTTAATAATTATTATTACCTTAATACTAATATCAATAATAGTTATTGCAAACATATTCATAGTAGGGCCATCAGAAGAAGCAATTGTACTTCGTCTTGGCAAGCTTAACAGAACTCTTGATTCAGGGATACATGTGAAAATTCCATTAATTGAAGAAAAATTTATTGTACCCGTAAAAATAGTCCAAGAAATTAAATTTGGATTTCTAATATCTCCAAACGATATTAGAGAAAATAATAATGCAAGCGACGAAAGTATGATTATTACCGGAGATTTAAATATCATAAACATTGAATGGCTAGTACAATACAAAATAAGAGACCCTTACTCATTCAAGTTTAAAGTAGAAGATCCCGAGACAACAATTAAAGATATTGCAAAGTCATCAATGAATAGATTGATTGGGGATAATACTATTTTTGAAATAATAAATGACAACAGAGTGGGAGTAACAGAAGGTGTAAAATCTTCTATGAATGAAATAATAGATAATTATAATTTAGGCATTGATGTAGTGCAAGTACAAATTAGAAATGCCCTACCCCCAAAAGGAAAAGTTTATGAGGCTTTTGAAGATGTAAACATTGCCATTCAAGACAAAAATAAATACATAAACGAAGGAAAAAGAGAATTTAATCAAATAGTTCCCAAAATTAAAGGTGAAGCATTAAAGGTTATTGAAGAAGCAAGGGGATACAAAGAAAGCAGAATAAACAATGCATTAGCAGATACAGAAATTTTTAATGCCATACTAGACGCTTACTTGAAAAATCCCGATATTACAAAAGAAAGGCTTTACAATGAAACCATGAAAGAAATACTTGAAAACAAAGATAACATTGAGTTAATTGACAAAAACTTCAAAAATTTTCTACCATTTAAAGAGGTAAAATAAATGAAATTTATAATAAATCTTTTATTATCTGCTGCAAAAATTATAACCTTTACAGTAATAGTTTGCTTAGCTATTTTGTCTATTTTTCAACCAATTTATATTTTGAAAGAAAATGAAATTTCAATAACCACTCGACTTGGAAAAATTCAAAGAACTGAAAATTTAGCTGGACTTAAATATAAAATCCCATTAATTGAAAATGTACAAATATTTCCCAAAATCATTCTCAGATGGGATGGAGAACCTCAAAGAATCCCAACAGGAGGGGAAGAAAAGCAATTAATATGGATTGATACAACTGCTAGATGGAAGATTGCAGACATAAATAAATTTTATACAACAATAAAAACAATGAGTAGAGCTTACATTAGAATTGATGCAGCAATTGAACCTGCCGTTAGAGGTGTTATTGCAAAATATCCTTTGCTTGAAATTATAAGAAGCTCAAACGATCCTATTCAACGTTTGTCCAATGGAATACTCACTCCACAAGAAACAAAAATTAATGGTATTTATAAAATAACAAAAGGAAGAAAGATAATCGAAAAAGAAATAATTCGTATAGCAAACAACAATACCAAAGATATTGGAATTGAAATTGTAGACGTACTAATAAGAAAAGTTACTTATGATCCAAGTCTTATTGAATCTGTAAACAATAGAATGATTTCAGAAAGACAACAAATCGCAGAAGAACAAAGAAGCATGGGATTAGCTGAAAAAACAGAAATTCTTGGAAGCATAGAAAAAGAAAAGCTGAAAATATTAAGCGAAGCAAAAGCCACTGCTGCAAAAATAAAAGCTGAAGGAGATCGAGAAGCCGCAAAAATTTATTCAAATGCATACGGCAAAAATATTGAATTTTACAAATTCTGGCAAGCATTAGAAAGCTATAAAGCAGTATTAAAAGATAAAAGAAAAATTTTCTCAACAGATATGGATTTCTTTCAATATCTTCACAAAAGAAATTGAAAGTTTATTAGTATAAATTTTTCTTTAAATGTCTGTAAAACACAAATTCTAAAATTCTGTTACTATAAATTAAATAGTAATGCAAATCTTTATTTAAATTTTAAAAAATAAAAAACCATTTTAAAAAATACCCAAAAATATATTACTGCACACCTTAAAAAATTAATTAAATTTTTATAATTGTCCATTTTAAAACCTAAAAGCTGGCTATAAATCATTTTTTTAGTACTACACCAAAAGCTAAAATTTAAAAAGAGTTGACAAACATATATACTTATGAAAAAATTAAGATACTAGAATAAAAATGCTGCTGTAGCTCAGTTGGTAGAGCATAGGACTGAAAATCCTTGTGTCAGGAGTTCGATTCTCCTCGGCAGCATACATTTATTTAAATTACAATTGTCGCTGTAGCTCAGTTGGTAGAGCATAGGACTGAAAATCCTTGTGTCAGGAGTTCGATTCTCCTCGGCGACATTTATTTAAAGATTAAAAGGATCTCAAAGTGATACTTAAAAAAATAAAGCAAATAAAAGATCTAAACGAACAAGACATAATTTTTTCAAGAATAGGAAACTTATCAAAACTTGGCACAAGAGTAAACGAAAAAATCATTAAAATACTTTCTAAGGGTAATACACCGTACATTCCTGTACTTAAAAAAGAAGAAGATGAATCATATGAAAACCTAATAAAAAAAATAAATGAAGAAATTTTAAATGATGATCTTAACTATTTAAGAGAAAAGTTAATAGACAATCTAAAAGACATATATAAGCCCTTCAAGGAAGATGACCCAATATTTATTACCAAGGGTAAAAAACCGCTCATGAAAATAAATACATTAATGGAGGCTGAGCCTAATCAAATTTATTGGAAAGAAATATTGGAAGGAAGCTTTAAAATACTTCCAAGACATAAAATAACATCTTTGCAAAAAATTTTATTAGAAATATACCATTATTTTGATGTTCAAAAGCTTAGGACAAAAGAAAACCTTAAAGATAAAAAAACTTTAAAAAAATTATATTTATATTCTGCTAGAAGAGACTATGAATTTTTTAAAGGAAAAGTTAAAACAGAGGGCGATTCAATACTACTACATTCAGTCGACACAACAATTTACTTTTTAATTACAATTGCAAATTTAAACAAAATAAGGTCTTTGAAAAATGCACCTCGTTCAACTATTAAATTTTTTCTTGATAAAACTGAATATACCGAATTTACAGAATTTTTTTATGCAGAAGACATGATACTACAAGCCGCACTTGGATCGTTGCTACACTCAATAGGATTAATGCATGTAACAATATTAGAAAATATCGGGAACAAAATAAGCCTTAAAGACAAAAATTCAAAAGAACAGCATAAATTAAAAATAGAACACTTGGAAAAAAATATTAATATTGCTAAAAATTTGTTTAGAATAAGGGAAGATATTTCAGCTATTACAAAAATGATAATCAATGGGCAAAAAGACTACCTTGATTCTACTGGACATCCACAGCTAAAAATCAACAAATTTATTCATGAACTTATTAGAATTTTCTGCATAGTAGATACTTACGATGAATTGGTAAATCCAATAATAATAAAAGAAAGCGCTAACCCTTTAGAGGCTATTAAATTCCTAATAGAAAATAGTGGAAAATACTACTGGAGCAGAAAAGAGCCAAACGAGCAAACAAAAAACAAAAAATTTGACATTAAGATGCTAGAAAATTTTTTAACAATACTTGCACCTTTTGATTATGGTCAAATAGTAGATGTAAACAAAAAAAATAATAACGAAAATCTTTTTCAAGCTGCTGTTATTGAATACAAAATGGGCATTATGCCAAATCTATCTATAATAAATAAAAAAAACCAAACTTATAAAATAGGAGAAATAATAATGGATCTTGAAAATAAGGAAATTTTAATAAAAGATGCAAATGGAAATTACAAAAAAAATCCATTAAAAAATGTGGATGATTTTTTAATAAAAAACAGCATTTCAGAATTAAGTAAAAATGACATTCAACTAATTCTCTTTAGCTATGAAAAAAAATAAATACTACAATATTCTCAAGAAAATAAGTTTTGATCCCCCATATCTTTTTAAATTATAAACTGAAAATTTTGATGTATTTATCTTTAAATCTTCACTGGAAGGATAATGCATAATGATATTAACTTTATCATTTAAAATTTTACCTTTTAAAATAATCTCAAGCAAATTAATCTTATTTTTATAATTAAAAGGGGGATCAAGATAAATAAAATCATAAAAAAGATCTTTTTTCCCCAAAAAATCCTCTGCTTTTTGAAAAAAGAATTTATAAAATTCCTCAACAAAACTAAAATTTTTAACTAATGTAATTTTAATTTTTCTATTACATTCAACAAGATGGGCAAGACTAGCCCCCCTGCTAAGAGCTTCAATAGACATTATACCAGTACCTGCAAAAACATCCAAAAATTTTGAATTAACAATATCCTTGAAAATAATAGAAAAAAAGGCTTCTCTAACAAGAGACATCACAGGACGAACAACGCCATTCTTAGGAAACAAAATTTTTTTACCTTTATATTTGCCCGAACTTACATACATAAATAAAAATTCTAAAACAATTTTAAAAAACAATGAATATATAAAATTAAATTTTTGCTATAATCTTATTTCAAGAGAGAAAAAATATGAAAGGCATTATTCTAGCAGCTGGATATGGAACAAGATTTTTACCAATAACAAAAACAATTCCCAAAGAAATGCTACCAATTTTAAACAAACCAGCCATAGATTATATTATTCAAGAATTTATTGATTCAGGAATAAAAGACATTTTATTAATAAGCTCAAGACGAAAAAAAGTTCTTGAAGATTATTTTGACAGAGAAATTGAACTTGAAAATATTTTTTTAAAAGAAAATAAAAAAGATGAATTAGAAAAGATTAAAAACAAAAAAATTAACATAAGCTTCATAAGGCAAAAAGAAATGCTGGGCACAGGAAATGCGCTACTTTATGCAAAACCCTGGATAAATAGAGAACCTGTAATTGTGGCCTACCCTGATGACCTTTACATTGGAAATCCACCATTAAGCTTGCAATTGATCGAACTTTATGAAAAAACTGGAAAGAACATAATATCTATCATTGAAAACCCAGAAAATATAAACAGATATGGAGTAATAGATCTCTACAAAGACGAAATCCATGTAAAAAACATTATTGAAAAACCAAAAGTTGGAAGCGAGCCTAGCAATAAAGCATCTATTGGAAGATTTTTGTACAATTATGAGTTTTTTGAATATTTGGAAGAAGGATTCAAGCTACATCAAAAAGGTGAATACTATCACATTTATGCTTTAAAAAAGCTAATGGATCAAAAAAAAGTATTATATAAAAACATTAAAGGGAAAAGAATTGACATAGGAACTCTTGAAGGTTATTTAGAGGCAATAATAAATTCTGCAAAAAAAGATAAAAATTTAATGGAAATTATAAAAAAAGGAATAAATGAAAACGATTAAAAAGGATTCAGAATTTTATGATTCCCTTACCACATTAAAAAAGTATATAAACAAATATATAGAAGAAAAAGTTTTAAAATATAGTATTTCTTCCCAGCTTTACAAATTAGAAAAGCCTGAAATAATTGAACTTATAAAAATTAGCAATGATTACGAAAAAGAAAAAAATGTATTTAACACTTCACTTGAAGAATACTACTACAAAAAAACTCAAAATGAAGCAATTAAAAAATGGATATTAGAAATAGTAAGAAGGAAAAACTTTACTCAAATAAACAAAGAAACCAATCTCAACACCAAAAAACTAGGAACAACATATAAACTAAAATCTAGCAACTTTTTAAAACTAATTGAAATACAAAATAACCCTTATTATTCTCAAGAAAAAAAAGACATTTACAAGCAAATTATATTAAATTTTTCTAGCAATATTAATATTGACAACCTAGAACAAACAATAGACATTCTGGTGGCTGTAAGAAACAAAAATAAAATTAAAATATTAAATATATTAAATAAAAATTTACAATATCAACCAGAAAATCAAAAAGTTTTTAAATCAAGCTTAACTAATAAAGAAAGCAGATTAATAAAATTAAAAAGAATGTTAATACTTACACATTGGCCGGTTGGGTGTTTAAGTAAAAACATTTTTATTAAAATTTTAATAAAACATTACAAATACTTGGAAGAAGAAATTCTAGCGCTAAAATACAATGAAATTTTAAACTACTTACGCGCACTAAAAACTTTAAGTCTTAATGAAATTTTTTATAAAGGTTCGAGTAAAAATATTAACTTTAATTATTTTTTTAGCGATTTTACACAATACGCTCCAAAAGATTTCCAAGACACATTAAAGTGTTATTTATATGTAATTGAAAAAACAATAACAAAAAAATATTTAACTTGGTTTTTCAAAGACAAAATATCTAATAATTGGGAATCTTTCATAGATGCACTTGAATACATTGAAAAACACAAATTAATCAACATAAAAGAAAAAATAAAAGAAATTATAACTGCAAAATTTCAAACAGAAGACTTTTTTATATCTTTTGATAAAACAAATTTCAACCCCTACGAAAGCTCAATCTTTAAAGAAAGATACATTAAAAGTGCATTTTTAGAAAGTATTATGAATTATGTCAAAAAAAATTCTCAGAATATAGAAACTTATGGATGGATTGCATTCTACATCTATGCTGATAAAAAGGATAAAAAAATTTTTTGCCAACACATGAAAGAATTTTTCAAATCTAAAACCTTTGAAATACAAAATCAAATATTTGTATATTTTCTATCTTTTTACCCAAATATTGAATATAAGCATTTCAAATTTATATCAGACATACTGCTCTACCTTGACGAAAATAAAATTACAATACCTAAAAAAATAATAAAAATACAAAAAATAAATCCCAACCAACTAGATTACCAAAAATCATATCTTTTAATAAAATCACTAAAAACAAGATCAAGGATTTTAAAAATTATTCTCAAAAATATAAGATTTAATCTTATTGAAAAACTGGAAGATGAAAATGAAAAAAAATTATTACCTGCAATATGCTATTTAATATATTGTGAGAATCTGGTAGAATTAAAAGACAATAGAAAGATAAAATCTAATGAAAAAAATAGTTTATTAGAATTTATTTCTTTTTTCAAAACAAAATTGAAGCAAAAAATAAATTTTAAAAAAAGAGCTTATGAAATCTAAAGGCATTTAATCTAAATTAAGTATAATGGGAAAAGAATGAGGATTTATTTATTTTTAAATAAAAATTGCAAGATTTTTATTTTATTTCTAATTTTAATATTTAATTCAAAATTGGCATATTCTCAAAGGCTAATTAGAATTGGCAAAGAAGAGATGAAAAACAAAAATTACATTCAAGCAATCGAAACACTAAGCGATGCCATTAAAAAATACCCAAAAGTACAACTTGGCTATTACTTTCTATCAATAGCATACAGAGAAAATAATCAACTAACAGAAGCAGAAGGAGCATTGCTTGATGGAATTGCAGTAGGAGGTGAAATCGATTACATACTATATTATGAACTAGGCAACATAATGTTTAACAGAGGAGAAGGTTACTATCCCTTAGCAATAAAATATTATTCTAATTCTATTAAAAGTAGACCTAATTATGACAGCGCACTACTAAACAGAGCTAATGCCTATGTTCAACAGGGCAAAATAACATCTAAAGAAAAAGAATACCAAAAGGCCTGGGACTCTTATACTATGGCTATCCATGACTACTCGCAATTTATTACCCTTAGATCAAAAACAGAAAAAAAAGACAGCATTTTACTTATAATAAGTTATTTAAGAAATGAAAAAATTAATCTTGAAAAACTTGACAAAAGTTTAAAGGGAAGAACCGAACATATTGTATACGCAAAAGAAGACAAAAATCAAATACTTAAAGATAGTTTTAAAGACAACCTAGAAACAAATTCTTTAATTGAGCTAGAAAAACTTAATTGGCAAGAGGAGTTATACATAGATGAATAAAAAACATACAAATTTTTCGGTATTATTGCTTTTAATTTTCTTACTTATCTTATCATTTGGAGGCTTTGGTTACTATATATATCAAAGCAAATTAAATGACAAAAATCGAGAAATAATGCTAAACGAAGTTAAAAATAGTGTAATAGATCGAAACTATAAAAAAGCATATTCTGTTGCAAAACTTCTGCAAGATAAATACCCTCAAAATGAAGACATTGCAATGCTTACAAATACACTAGCAGAAATTGCCAACAGCAGTCCTTTTGAATCAAACGACTTACAAAGAGATTCTGCTAATCAAATCCTAGACAAGATCAAAGGTCAAGACAATGAAAAAACAAATATAAACGAAAATTTTGACATAGCATTTAATAATAGATACATCAAAGACAATGCAATAACAGAAAACTACTCTGACAGAAACGATGATGTTGGCATTGAAGATGAAGACATATCTGAATTTAAAAAAAGCAAAATACCAGAAAAAATACAACCAAATACAAACCCAAAAGAAGAAGACCAAACAATACAATCTCCAAATCCTAAATTAAGTGTTAATGAACAAAAAAATTTATTTAATTTGGAAAAACTAAAAAAAAAATTAAGTGAAAAATCAAATAGTGAAAATATTTTAAACAACTCTCAAAAAATAGAAAATGGCAAGCAAAACACAAATTTATCCAAAGAAAAAAATTCAGAGCACATTTTAAAAACTCCAGAAAACAATAAATATCCAAACAATAATGATGCTACATCTTTAAAAAAAATTCCTTTAAATTCCCAAAAAGAAAGTGAACTTTCTCCACCCAGTCAAACAATAATAGGGAAAATTCATAGGCCATATAGTTACTTAATAAAAAAAGAGCTCTATGAAATATTAGACGATATTAATACCGGGAGAGTCACACTTGGAAAAAACAGATTAAAAGAATTAATTAAAAAAGGCCTAAGCAATAAATTTCAAAAAGTAAATGAGTTGATTGAAAATTTAAAAAATAAAGAAGCCTCAAATTTACTTTTAACCTTAATAAAAAAAGATATTGAACCAAATCTAATTAATATACCAAAAGATCCTTACAAAAAAGAAATTTTTCAATTAAATAAAGAAGACAAGAAGCCCCAGCACTTAGAGGACCTTAAATCTAAGGTTTATTCAATAAAGCCTATTGATCTTGAAAACTCAAAAACACGTCAACAAGCCATTAAAGATCTAAACGAATTCTTGAAAAACAATCCCAATGACGCCCACGCCTCTAAAACTTTAGCTCAAGCTTATAAAATGCAGCAACTAGAGGATCTTAAATCTAAGGTTTATTCAATAAAGCCTATTGATCTTGAAAACTCAAAAACACGTCAACAAGCCATTAAAGATCTAAACGAATTCTTGAAAAACAATCCCAATGAC
>NZ_JACHFC010000004.1 GCF_014205895.1 Borreliella lanei
TTATTCTGTCAAAGGTGCTCAATTTAAACAAAAAAATTACAACCAAATTAAAAACAAACCAATCTAAAAAAATAATATATTGCACTTGAAGTTTTGAAAAAGAGAAGTTAATTCTTCTCTTTTTTTTAGGCTTGCAATCCAAATCCAAATAAATCCAAACTAAAAACAACAATAAATTTAATCTCTAATTATTAAATAATAAAATTGATATTTCAGCGTATTGCAATAAAATTGTGTTATTTATTTTGTATTAGAATTAATTAATACTAGTTTTAATTTATAAGGATATTATTTTGACAAAAACTAAACGAAACACAATCAAGCTTAGCATCATTGCAGCAATACTGATTTTAATTTGCATTTCATGTGCTGTTAATCCATTTGATTTAAAAATAAACAGCTACACCGATTTAAAAGAAAGCTCCGAAAATTTTAAAAATGAATCTGGAAACCCAAAGTCTTCAAATCAAAAATCTCCAAAAGAAACTGCAATCGCAAAATTAAAAGAATTTGGCAATAAACTAAAAACTCAAAAAAATGAAGAAGATAACGGAATGGCTAAAAACCCTAATAAGGATAACTTGACAGATACTCTTAAAGTTTACCCCATGTATTATGGAAAAGATAAAACCGACACAGAAGAGCTTGAAAAAGCTACAGAAAATACATTTACTGTAGTAAGCGCAGAAATTCAAAAAACTGAAAAACTACAAATAGAAAGAATAATTCAATCATCTTTAAATTACGAAAAAGAAGAAATAAATAAATTAAAAGAAATTCTTGAAACACTTAAAGGTGGTCCTGAGTACGAAGATATAATTAGAATATTCCTTTATCACAAAGCACTAAACATTCAAGCACAACTAGATAAACATTTAAAATCAATACAAGAAGATAATTTAAACACTCTAAGCGAAAAAGAATTAAAAGAACTACTAATAAACGTAGAATTTGACTTAATGCTAAAAGAAAAGTTTAAAAAAACTTTGGCAAAAACTGTTAACGAAGTTTACCCAGAAATTAAAGAAATCGAAAAAGATTACTCTTTAAAAAAAAGTAAAGAGGGTCTTGATATAAAAATACTTGAAGAAAATGAAAATATTATAAAAAAATATTATGTAACAGCTCACATATATCAAAATTATCAAATATTTGATTATGCTACTTACGACACCAAATCTAAACAAAACAAATTTAATGAATTACAGGTAATATAATCTAAAGAAAAAATAATATATTAAACTTTATATTTTGAAAAAGAGAAGTTAATTCTTCTCTTTTTTTTAGGCTTGCAATCCAAATCCAAATAAATACAAAATAAAAATATTATTATTTGACAATTATTACAATATGGTTATAATATTATTTTGTATTATAATTAATTAATACTAGTTTTAATTTATAAGGAGAGTATTTTGACAAAAGCTAAACTAAATATAATCAAGCTTAATATTATTAAAATGATATTAGCTTTAATTTGCATCTCATGCGCACCTTTTAGCAAAATAGATCCCAAAGTAGCTGAAAGCTCTAAGCTTAAAAAAAACACTAAGCTTAAAAACAACACCGATTTAGGGGAAAACACCCAAAATTTTAAAGATGAATCTGGAGACCTTAGCCCTTCTGATCAAAAATTTATGGGAACTAAAGACTCAGAATTAAAAGAAATTGGTAAGAAGCTAGCAGATCAAAGAAAAGAAGAAAATACACAAATAAATAAAATGACTAAGGAAGAATCTAGTCTCTTAGATCCTTATATTGGTGCTTATCCTGCACTAGTTAACGAAGAAGATGAAAAAATGCTTTTAAAAAGAATGCTTTATTCATCCTTGGATTATAAAAAAGAAAATATAGAGACATTAAAAAAAATTCTTGAAACACTTATATTTAATCCAAAAAACGACCCTAAAATTGCTGCAAAATTCCTTTTTCGCACAGCACTGGGCATTCAAAAACAATTAGAAAATCACTTAAAATCAATAAATGAAAAACTGGACACTCTAAACAAAGAAGATTTAAAAGGGTTGCCAGCACGCGCAAAATCTGCCTTACAGCTAAAAGAAGTGTTTAAAAAGAACTTAAACAAAACACTTGAGGATTACCGCAAAAATACTAACAACATTCAAGAAATTAAAGTATTAGCAGAACACTTTAATCAATATTACCAAGACCCTAATACTTTAAAACCCATATCTTAATAATCTTAAGAAAAATAATATGTTGCACTTGATATTTTAAAAAGAGAAGTTAATTCTTCTCTTTTTTTTTAGACTTACAATCTAAATCTAATTAAACCTAATTAAATCTAAATAAATCCAAACTAAAAATAAATTTGATCTTCAAATATTAAATAAGAATGTTGTTATTTAACAATTGTTGCAATATAGTTACAATATTATTTTATATTAGAATTAATAAATATTAGTTTTAATTTATAAGGAGAGTATTTTGACAAAAGTCAAACTAAATATAATCAAGCTTAATATTGTTGCAATGATATTAACTTTAATTTGCATTTCATGTGCACCTTTTAGCAAAATCGATCCCAAAGTAAATGAAAACACTAAGCTGAAAAAAAACACCAATCCGGAAAAAAACACCCAAAATTCTGAAAATGAATCTGCTGACTTTAGGCCTTCTGATCAAAAATTTTCAGAAACTACAATCTCAGAATTAAAAGCAATTGGCAAGGACCTGGAAGATCAAAAAAAAGAAGAAAATATACAAATAGCTAAAATTGCCAAGGAACAATTTGATTCCCTAAGCACTTTTAAAGTCGGGCCTTACGATATTATTGATGAAAATATCCAAACTAAAGTAAAAAGAATACTTTACTCATCTTTAGATTACAAAAAAGAAAATATAGAGACATTAAAAAAAATTCTTGAAACACTTAAAAAAAATCCCGAACACCATAATATAATTGGAAGATTGCTTTATCACATATCATGGAGCATTCAATTCCAAATAGAGCAGGATTTAGCATTAATTCAAAAGGGAGTAGACAGCTTAAACCAAGAAGAATCTAAATCTTTGCTAATGCGAATAAAATCCAACTTAAAGGTAAAGCAAAGACTTAAAAAAACCTTAAACGAAACTCTTAGCGTTTACAATCAAAACACTAAAAACAATGAGAAAATACTAGCAGAACACTTTAATAAATATTACCAAGACCCTGATACTTTACAACCTATATCTTAATGATTTTAAGAAAAAAATAATATGTTGCACTTGATATTTTAAAAAGATAAGTTAATTCTTCTCTTTTTTGTTTATATTTATTGATTATTCCTTAATTTGAACTAAGTTTTTATTAATTAATAATTAATTTTAAATTTTAATTAATTTTGATTATTAAAATTCATTAAAAAGAAATCGAGGAATAGTATTTTGAAAATTAAATCATTAATACACTTAAAGCTCCTGGGATTGTTTTTATTTTCTTGTACAATTGATGCCAATCTAAACGAAGATTATAAAAACAAAGTAAAAGGAATACTCAATAGCACAACAGACGATCAAGAAACAACAAATGTTAGTACAAACTCAAATGCTGTAAAAAATATGCCGATCGCTGATAAAGTAGCAGCGGAGTTGAAAAAACAATCACAAGCAGCAAAAACAGCAGCAGCAAAGCCGCAAAATCAACCACAAGCAGCAACAGTAGCACAAAATCCAAAATTGCAAGCCTTAAGTTTTAGCGCAGATCTATCAAATCTGCCAAATAAACCAACAGCAGCAGCAACAAAAATTGCATTGCCAAAACAAATAATGCCTATTCAAGCGGTTACAACCGTGCCCCAGGCAACAAGAACCTTTAACAGCAAAAATAACGGGCTGCCAACATTTAACTTAAATTACAGCTTTAGTCAACCAACAAGCCAGCCAACAAATTCAAGCCTTGCTGTACAAACAACAACATCTTCTGGCAAGATCAGCAAATTACAAACATTAAAAAATGAACTTATTAGAACAATTTCTGAAGAAAAAAATAAAACACAAAACAACTTTGGATTTAGAGAAACTTACGATCAATTTAAAATGAAAGATTCTGCATTTGACCTACTAGATGTTATTTCAAATGCGCAAGTTTATGACAGAAGTTACGCACCACAGCTTAACTCCAACACACCAGAAGCAGAAAATGAAAGAAATAAATTCTATGCAATTATGAATTTTGATCAAAACAAAATCGAACAATTTGGATCAATAATGGAAACTCTTTACAATGAGAATCAAAATCACGAATTAATAAGAGAATTAATAATATCAGGACTTGGAATACAAATTTCTTTAGAGCTTGCACTAGAAGAAATAAATAAAAAAATTGAAATCTTTAACCAGGATTACTTAAACGCTAAAATTAACAGCTTTGATTTCACCATTAAGCTAAAAGAGCTTAAATCAACACTAAATCAAATATTAGATGAAAGAGAAAAATGGTCAAGACAAGCTGATGCACTTATTGCCAATGCAAACTCTAATTCAAGCTTAAGAGATTCTAAATTTTTAGCAGAGTACATTCAAAACAAGCACTTAGATAAAATGCAAAATACTCGCCAGTCTGTTCTTGACACATACATTAGAATAACAGAACTCAAATAGTTTATTTAAAAAACGAAAATAAACTATTTTGCAACTATTTAATCAAAAGAAGAGACCGGATCTCTTCTTTTTTTTATTGTTCTATTCCAAATTTGCACTAAATTTAAATCATTAAGTATTAATTTTAAATAATTAAAATTACTTAAAATTTTTATTAAAGGATTAAATTTTGAATAAAACAAAATTATCAATATTTATAACATTGTTGGGAATAATGACATTTTTCTCTTGCGATCTAAACAACAAAGACAACAAAAACAAAGTAGCAAGCTTTACAGAAACAAAATACGATGAATTAAATCCCCAAAAAGACACAAAAACGCAAGAACATCAAATATCAACAAAAGAATTAAAAGTTTCAAATAAAAACGAAGCAGATCTAATTGACAAGCTCTTTGAAATCTTAGCAAGAGAAATGACAATAATAAAAAAAGAAAAACTTCAAACAGAAATACCTAGCCAATTTGGACTAAAAAATAGCATGTTTGAACTACTTAATGTTTATAAAACAGACTCCAAAAATGGCACAAGGCTTCAAGAAAAAATGAACTCAAGCCTTGCAGAATCTCAAAAAATGAGAAGACAATTTTATTCATCGCTAAGCTACAACACCACTGATATTTTCAATTTAGCAGAGATTGTAAACAAGCTTTACAAAGACCCAAAAGCCCACGATACAATAAAAAAAATATCCGGGGGCATACGAATTCAACAAGGATTTGAAGTTGCGCTTGAAGATTTGGCAATTAACATGGACAATCTAAAAGAAAACGATTTTAACAAAAATACTTTAGAAGAAATTTATAATTTAATTGTTGATTTAACCTTAATAAAAAAAGAATGGCTTAGCACAATAGAAACATTGATTAAAAGCTCAAATGCTACCTTGGAGCTACAATACAATACAGAAAAGCTAAACGACCACATCGAGCAACTATATAAAGACAAGATGATTTCTCTTTGCTTGAAATCCGAGCAAACATTACTTCACTTAGATACATTATTTAAATTGAATAATAATTAAAAATTATCAAAAAAATAAAACCTTTTACCCAAAGAGAGCTCGTGCTCTCTTTTTTTTCAAATTCTTCTTGTACAATAACAATTTTGAATTAAAGTTATTAATGGAGTAATTAAAATTATTAATTAATAATAATTACTTAAAATTTTTATTGAAGGATAACATTTTGAAAAATAATAAATTAATTGCAATATTTTTATTGCATATATTAACTGTGCTAATTTTGCTTTCTTGCTCTCTGGAGGTCAAAGATAGTAATGAAAATGAAAAGCATAAAAAAGGAAAGACAAAAATAACAAAAAACGAAAATGATTCATCAAGCAAGAAAAAGGTGTCTAAACACGGTAAATCAAAAATAGACAATTTGCTTGCTGCTATTAATAATTTAAAAAATCCAACAAAACCCGCAGCTGGCAAGAAAAACAAACCAAATTCAGCAGCTTTTCAGCAACAAAATAATGCTAATGCCAATCCCAATGCTAATGCCAATCCCAATGCTAATGCCAATCCCAATCCTAATGCTAATGCCAATTCTAATGCTGGTGCTAATAATGCTCCAAAACAAATATTAGATCCTGAGGCTGCAGAGCTAATACAAAAAATATTAGATAGATCTGAAAATATTATTCAAATAGGCGAGACTGACTCTTACAAGGGCGAACCTGATGACCAATTTGGAATGAAAGCAGAAATATTTAGCAAAATATTTTTCAATGCAAACTCAACTGTACATTTTGACGAAAACGAATATACAAGTGAAAGAAGAATGCTTTACACATCTTTAAACTTCAACGAAGGAAAAATTGTAGATCTTGGGAAAATTTTATCAAAACTCAGCCAAGACTCAAACTACAGAAACTTAGTTAAAGAAACCCTTATAAACAGAGGCTTTAGCATTCAATTAGCAATGGAAGAAATCAGCGCAAAAATACTAAATGTAAAAGACAAGCTACAACTTCTAAACAAATCTAATTTGAAAACACTCTACTACGACTTTGAAAAACTCACAACACTTAAAGAAAAATGGCTAAAAGACATAGATGACTTTATTAATGAGTACAACGCTAATCCTGGCCTGCAAACTGACGTTTCAAAATTAAATGACGCTTTAAGATTAAAAAATTCAAGAGCTCAATTTGCAGACATTCACGATACAATTTTGAATTTAATAAACACAACTACAAGCATTCTTGCTCCAATTCAGTAGTACTAGTTTTACATTCAAAAGGGGAAAGGGGTTTAAACCTCTCTCCCCTTTTTTATATTTTATTTTAAAAATGTTTACTATTATTAAAAATTAAAAATTAAAAATTAAAAACTTTTTTAATAAATCTATTAAAAAAGTTTTTTAAAATAATTTTTAATGTTGTATTAAATTAATCTAAAAGCAAATCTTATTACTTTTTCATTGGCTTCATATTTTTATTTGGCATAGATTTGTCTGTCATTGGAGTTGTAACTTTTGAATCTTCACCGCTAGTATTTTCCATCTCATCTGAAATTCTTGTAGTTTCGCAAGCAACAAATAATATTGCGCTTAAAAATATAGCGTACATTAATTTTGTCATTGTTTATTCTCCTTCTTTAGAACTAAGATTATATTAAAATATAATCTTAAAATAATCAATATAAATTGATTTTTTATTTCAAATAAAAAACGTATTAAATAATTCACAAACTATTGATAAAATCTGTATAAAATGATATTATGTATAAATAAATTTGGACTGAGGAATAATTAAATATTTATATGCACACAACTTTGATTCTTTTAAAAAAGAATTTAAATAAATTTAATATTACAAGAGATAAATATGAGTGCAGTTAAAAACAATCTAATTTACAAAAGTGAACATTTAAAGCCTTTAAACCCTATTCTTTATACACAATTTTATATTAGAACTTACAACGTAGATTCAAATGCAACAATTGAAATAAAATCAGAAGCGCAATATTTAGACCAATACGATAAAATAACACTAACAAAAGGCAAACTAAAATCAATTAGCATATTAGCCCAAAAAAACAACATGGATAAAAAAGGTTTAAAAAACCTACTTCAATTAAAAAATCACAAAGATTTTTATAATTTTTATGAAAATAATTACATAAGATGTTGTTTAAATTTCGAAGATAAACAAAAAAAAGAAATAAATTTAATGCCCTTGTTTCATTATCACAGCTTATTAAGCATCAACAAGGCAATTCTAGGAAAAGAAAAAGATGGCGATCTGCAATTTGGAAGCTCATTTTACGTATCAACCAATTATAGCTGGAAATATATAAGCTTTGCCAAATTTCAAAAAACCCTAAATAAAGTTAAACTTATCTATTCCCCTTATTCTAATAAAAAATATTATATTAAAATAAGTCAAAACATTTACGATACACTAAAAATATTAACCAATCCTTCAAAGCTAAAAGAATTCATTAAATAATTTTATTTATTAAAATTAAATATTAAACACTTCCCACACACGTTTCAAAGAGGCTCTCAATGCGGGTCCTCTTTGTATAAATTTCAAAAATAAGTAAAATTCATATTTTAAAATGTGAGCTATAATTTAAGAATGGCTACATACTTCATCAAAGCCAGTAGACTGTTGGTCAAGAAATAACACTACTTTTTAACTACCTCCAAAGAAGTTCTTTTATTGCATTAGAGAACTTCTTTTTGTAAAAAATTAATTTCTACTATTTTTTGAAACTTTTAATCAAACAAGCTTTAAAACAACTTATTAATAATTAATATTAATTATATAATGAAAAAATAAAAAGGATAAGGAAAAATAAATGAGTAAAAGAGTAATTTTAATATTGCTAGAAATTTTAATCTTGTCTTGTGATTTATATATAAATAAAGAACAAAAATATCCAGAGCAAACTCCTGAAAAACAAAATATTGAAAAAAATAAAAAGCCTGCAGCAAAAATAACCCCTACAGTATCCATTCAAACGGTAGAAATAAGACAATCAAATCAAATTCCAACAAGCATTGAGGAGTACTACAAGCAAGCTTACCCGATTCAAACATTCACTCTTGATTTTAGCATTAGCAGAGAAAAAGAATTTCAACAAGCAGAAGATAAGATCTTGCTTGCAAAAGGAAAAGTAGAATCTTTGAGCATCTTAATAAATAAAAAATTGTTAGACTTAAAAACCCAAAAAAAATCAACTTTAAAAAATTTCAAAGAGATTGAAAATATTGAAAATTTATTCCAAGACCAAGATTTATTATTTGTTTTAAACCTTAAAAATCAAAATGATAACAATATCATTAATATTATGCTCAATCCCCCAAACGACAATCAAAACCCTAAAAATTATGTTTTACTGGACCTTAAAAACATGATTAAACAAGATGTAAGTGAAAAATACTTAAATCCTATCTATCGATTTCAAATAAAAACCAAAAAAGATTACCATTCAATAGATTACAACAAATTATCTATTAGCGAAAAAACAATAGAATTAGACCTGCTACCTCACAATCAAATCTTTAAAATGAATAAAAATTTCACTCGAATTTTAGACGTGCTAACAGACGTAAATAATCTAAAATTAGTAATTCAAAAAGAATATGTCTAAAATTAAATCAAGCTTTGAAAATAAAATACATTTAATTGATTAATATAATTTTATGGTATATAATTACATTTAAATTGCTTAGGTTAAAGGAATGATTAAATGGTTAAAAGAATAATATTTATTTCATTTTCGATATTTATTATGTCTTGCAGTGCAATTGGTCGTGGGATTTTAATAGACTCTATTCTTAATAATATGCACAAAGAATTGGAACAAGAAAAAAAAGATGAAGATGAAAAAAAGAAAAACTCACAATCAAAAGCCGCAATAGAAGAAAATACTGACAACGATCCTGAAGAAGAAGATGAAGATCAAAATGAAGAGAATGAGTAGGGTAATCAAAACATTCTAATATTTTGGAAACATTTTATTAGCTAATAGTTAAAATTTTAAGCCTACATTTAAATATATTAATATATTCAAAGGAACATCGATTTTCACCCGATGTTCTCCTTTATTGTTAAATCTGAAAAATTCCAAGTATGCTATACACTTACTACAAAGCAAATCCTTTGTATAAAGATAAAATAAAGAAGAATGGTGCTGAGAATTTTCGAAAAATTTAGAAAACTTAAAAACAGCACCACCACTTCAACACAAAATTACAAGTGAACCAAAGGTAACAATTATAAATTATTAAATTTTAATTTCTGCAAAACAGTAAGAACAAAAATTTAAAAAAATAATACAAAATCTATGATACCCCCCCCTTAAATCCCCTTAAAAGGGGATTTTTATATTTTAAAATAAAATCAAAATCCAAAAACTGTGGTATAATGTTTTTCAATATTCTTGTTTTAAAGGAGCGTAAGGCTTTGAAAGGCAAGCTTAGAAAAGCTTTAAAAATCTTAATATTTGCAACATTGCTGCTAGCTATTAGCTGTAATGCAAATATGGATACAAATGATAAAAACAAAGCCTTAAACGAATATAAATTAAAAAATATTTCAGAAGTCATTAAGAACAGCTTGCGGCTTGAATCAGACCCCAACTTAAAAAAAGAACCTGAATCAAACATAAATCAAAGTACTCCTCCCATTTTAGAAATTGAAAAAATCGAACCTGGAAAACAAGAGATGTCCTTAAAATCTGAATTTGATAGCGAAAGCTTAATGCCACCAGAAGAACTAGAAGAAGCAAATATGGTAAAATCAGAAGAAGAAATTGCAAAAATACAAGAAAAATTATTGTTAATCGGAGCTTCTGATGAAATCACAGATCAAGAATTAGACGAAAATACGCAAAAATCTTTAAATCCAACTACAATAGAATTTAAAATTTCAACAACCACCAAAGAAGCAATACTTATCCCAATTGAAGAAGAAGAAATTAATAATGACAAAGACAAAATTTTTGACCCAAAAGAAGAAAATAACACCTTAGAAAATGAAACTTTTAACAAAAGTACAATAACCTTCACACAAAATCTAAAAAATCAATTCCAAACATACAGCACCCACTTGAAAAGCAATGAAAACTTCATAACAAAAGAATACGCAAAGCAAGTTAGAGATTCTCTAGATAAAGCACTAAATGCAATAAAAAATTTAGAAACATCTAAAGAATTTAGAGAGCTTGAAAATTTACCAAAGGATCAGAAAAACTCTCTAAACAATACAAAAGACTCAATTGAGGGCAACATTAATAATGTTAACACCGAGAACATAGAAATAACAAAAAACAGACTACTCGAAGAGCTAAACAAAAGTGAGCTTATTTTTGAAGACACTAAAGATCCCCTAGGAGCAAGCACAATAAAAGAGGTCATAGATGCTGCTAAGAAATGGCAGGAAAAAGAAAACTCCAACCAAATAGACTGGGACTTGGGCTTAAAATTTCATCCAAACCCAAAACTTTACAATAAATTAGTAGCTCAAGAATATAAAGTTTTAGCTGAAAAATTTACTAAAGTAAAAAATGAATACAAAAACACAAAAGAACAACTAAAAGCTGAATCCAAATTAACAACTAACAACATCAGCAAAATAATTGAAGCAACAAAAGAGTTTACAAACCAAGTAATAAACTTAATCTTATTGGTAGAAAACAATCATCAATAGCACTTTGACAACAAAAAGCCTACAAATAAAGAAAAGAAAAAAACTACTTCAAGCAATCGGGCCTGTTTTTCCGGTTGTGGTTGTTGGCGCACCACTACTATTAACATAAGTTAGAGTACCAGAACTGTGCATATGATTTTCAAACTTAGTTCCATTAATCTTTAAATTGCCTTTAATTTCAATATTATCTACATCAATAATCAATTTTTTGGCTTTAAATTTCATATTTTCGCTTTGTGCATCAAACTCTTGCAAGCTCAATTTAAACTGATCAAGCTTAATGCCAATTTTTTTAGGATTAAGAGCACTTAGAATATAATAATAATTTTTGTCAAAATGATTATTATCACTTTCTTGAAAAATATTAAAATTACTTTGAAGCAAAACCACCTCATCTTCTTCTGCTAAATCAAGATTAAAGTTAGATATACTGCAAGTGCTAATCTCTAGCCCTTCGTACTCTTTAATAGTAACAACACCCGTTTGAGTTTCACAGTCAAAGCTTTTAATAACACCTATTCTGCAAATAAAAACATTTTCAAAAAGAAACTGCTTTAACACACCAGTAGAAGGGGCTTTTAGGCCGCCTGGCCCTACGCGAAAATCATTATTTTGCATAATACATTCCTTTTTTATTATCTGAGTAAAGCTCTAGATTTAAAACACACTCTCTAGTACTACTTAATCTGGCACTGGTGTTTTTAACCCTGCAGTTAATGGTATTTCCATGCCTGTCTTTAAAGCTTAGACTGTCTGCAATTTTAATGTTGTGAGTAAACATCACTTGCGCTTGATACAAACTTAAACCGGACTTAAAACCTAAAGCATCCTTTTGGGGCACAAACAAAAGTCCATAATCTTCAAGCCTTTTACAATCACCAGAAACAACTTGCTCAAAATTCATAAAAATAAATTTCGAATCAACATCTTGCCCGAGATTTCCAATCTCAACAATAACACAGTCAACGTATCCTTGTCGCCTTAAGTATTCTATTAATCCTTTTGGCGAGTTGCAAGCAAAGCTCTCTTTGATCACTTTTGTTTTTTCAAGTTCATTCATACAAAAGATTGCTTTGTCCTTAAACACATATTCTATTGCATCAGCAATGGTGCTGCCTTTGAAATTTTGATACTCAAATTTTCTCTCCAAAAAGGTAGCTCTGGACAAAAGATACAATTCGCACTCAAAGCTAAAATTCTCAGACCCACCAATTCTCTCAAAAGGCGCTCCCAAATACCCAGCCATAATAAACTGATAATCTTGCTGATGTGCAAACTTCTTATAATAAATTTTTACAATATCTGCAGTCTTAAAATAAGAAAAATCTAAAGGTACATTAAAAATTTGAAGTTTGACCTTTTTACTAATTATTAAATTATTCTCAGAATATGTATTTTGAATAAAAATATTCAAATCTGGAGCGCCATTTTGAGTGGCAATAACAACTCTGGGCCTCAGACCTGCAAGCCCGCCGCCAATGCTATTCTTAGAATCACCTGCATTGTAAAATTCAATTTTAAAATCGTACTGAAATATTAACATCTTTTTTAAATAAAACTCCTTTTTAAATTAATAAGCTATTAATTGAATTAAGAATTCAATTCTTAACAAATCAGCCTAAAGCAAAGTTTAATTTTCTACTCCTGATTCCTGCTTCTGATTTGATTTATAAATCACAATCACTGCAACCTCTACCCCGGTAAACAAAATCTTATGATTAATGTCTAACACATTTTTCAAGCCTACCTTTTGAATAAAAAGTATTAAATTTCTCTCTAATTCTTCAAAAGATCTCTGCTGATTTAGTTTAAAATTAAAAATTTTAATCTTAATAGCTGCATCATTCCCAACAGAATAAGAATGCAAATTAAAAAATAAACAAAAAAATAAAATAAAAATTGTAAAAACTTTTCTCACAAATGCTACCAACTTATCTTAGGCAAATACTTTACTAACTATGCTTTTTCACTTTATAGATCACCATTATAGACAAACCATTAAAAGTTATATTATGCTCAATGTTTAAAATATTCTCAGATCCTATTTTATTAATTACATTCTGTATTAACCTTTCAACAGAAGCAACAGCATGATCTTCGGTTAAATTGCCACTAATTTTTACTTCTTCGTATAAGAACTTGACTGCAATCTCTTCATCATCTTGAAGATCATAAGAATAAAGATTAAAACTTAAAAATAAAAAAGAAATTAAAATTAATTGTTTCATTAATATTCTCCAAACAAAAATTATTGTGGCTTAAAAACTTAAAAGATTAAAAACTTAAAAGTAAATTAACAAAATATTCAAATTTAAAAATTTAGCTAAACTGATCTTCAAGAGAATCAAAAAACTCATCTTCACTTTGATCTTCATTAAACGCATCATCTTTGCTTCCTGAATCATCTAGATCTTCGTTTTCTAGCTCATCTGAGCCCTCATTTTCTCGATCGTTTGGGTCTTCGCTTTCTCGATCGTTTGGGTCTTCGCTTTCTAGTTCATCTGAGTCTTGATCTGGATCAGCTAAAAACTCATCTTCTGCGTGGTTAAGATCATACTTGTTTAAGATTCGACTTTTGTTACATTTTTTTACGCTTTGTGGTCCTTTGGAAGGTTTAAAGCTTGAAACCTTTGAACCAACAAACCTTTTAGTTTTACCCTTTAAAGACTTCAAGTTGCTCTGATTTTCAGCTATTCTTTTTTTAATATTTTCACGAGATTTTACATTCTTAAGCCTAGATTGAAAATAGTTTTCTAGAAAAAGAACTTTTTTAATAATTCTCTCTGCAATAAGTTTCGTATATTCCGGATTTTCAATCAAGACTTTATTTTTATAATTTCTTGTTAAATA
Organism: Borreliella lanei; assembly: GCF_014205895.1. Lineage (GTDB taxonomy): Bacteria > Spirochaetota > Spirochaetia > Borreliales > Borreliaceae > Borreliella > Borreliella lanei. Next base: position 14,125 of record NZ_JACHFC010000004.1, read on the forward strand.
TTTATATTTTCTAATAATCTTAAGTAGTGGCAATTCCACTTCTTTTTGAAATCTACTCCTAACAAGCCTTGCTTTTATTATTTTCTGCAAACTATTAGAATAAACACTCAATGCATTAAGTTTAGCAAGTACCTCTTGCCTTTTAATGCTGCCGGCTTTATCTTGAGATTTGGTTAAAATCCCATTGTCAATGTCGTGCATTAATACATACGCCAAATCTATGTCTTTTTTGAAATTCCATTTTTTAAAATCAAATGGTCTTGCCACACTTGCATATGTCGTTAAAACAATAAATAAAAAAAATATCAAAATAAATTTAAATTTTATCATTAATATTCTCCCAATATTTAGATGTTTTTAATTAATATTTTAACCTTTATAAGTCAAAATATTAAACGTTTTGCAAATTTTTACTTGCAAGCTAATTTCCACCTCTTCTAGATAAACTGTGTCTTTAAGCTTTAACGAACTAATGCTTACTACCTCGTGAAATCCTACTGAAGGGCTGTACATACTGTAATAAACTCCTAGGTTAAACCTTTGCCTAAACTGCATTTTTATAAAATTGCTATTAAATTCTAAAGCACTGTTCATAAAAGGAGTTTCTTTTAAAACTCTTAGCAAAGTTTGGTCATAAATAGATGACAAAATTCCTTTATTAATTGTTACAATCTCAGGCCTTGGAGTAATGTTAAAGTTCACATATTCGCTTTTTGTATTTGTAAAATCAATTACTGCACGATCTGAGCTTACACTTGAGAGATTTTCTTCTATTAGATCGTGCTTTACAAAAATAAAAAACAGTTGGGGAATGTACCCAAGGCCTTTAAAATCAAGCCTTGGAAAAAGTAAAACAAAATTAGAAATGCTTGCTAAACTTGAGATTTGATTTACAATCTCTTTTATTAACCTGCTAGCTTGCTCTTTAATCACTTAAAACCTCTTTCATACTTAAGGCATTCTAGAATCATCATCAATTCCTCTTGAATTAAATTCACCACCACTATTTAACACATTTGTCATGTACTCAACCAAAGGTAAACTTTCAAATGCTTGTGCTAAAATGCTGCCAAGATTTGAAAAAGTATTTCTTAATGGGTCCAGTACACTGCTAGTAAAATCGTAATTTTTAGCCCACTCTAAAAGTTCTAAAGTTTTTTCTAAGAGTGGGCCTAATTCAGGCTCAAAGGCACTGCTTATTATTTTGCTGTTTAAAACCTCAGGTTCACCTTTTGAATCTTTTAAAGAAATTGTTGGCATTTTAAAACTTAAAACTTTTTCTAAATTATTCTCACCCTTTAGAAAATCTCTTACAAGGCTAATAGCTTTTGAATCATTTTTTGCATGCCCGTCGTTTTTTAATTTCTGTGCAAGCTCAACCATAAAAGAAAAATCATTTGAACTTGAACTTGAATTTGAATTTTGTGAACTTTGAAGAATATAAAGTTTTCTTAAAAAATCATTTCTCTCAAGCTCTGTCTCAAAAGATCTTTTTCTTTTTAGTATTTTATTTGCACTCTCTTTTTGACTATCTTTGAAAACAAAATTTTCAAGACTTAGCTCAGTCTTTTTGTCTTTTAAATTTTTAAATTCGTCTTTAGAAGAATTTAAATCATTAAAACCATTTTTTATATTAAAAAAATCAACAGGGCTTGAATCTTTAAAAAGATTTCTAAAAGTCATCAAATTTTCCCAAACAATCTGACTGTTTTCGTTTTTAAAGCCCAATGGCTCTTGTAAATCATCTTTAAAAGGGAAAATCTTGGCAAAATTGGAATTTAATCTAAAGTCTTCTGATGCATTAGTTTGATCTTTATTAGAATTATTAATAAAATTTTGCTTAAAAGCATTTTTAATATTTTCAGTTTTAAAATATGAATACTGGCTAGAGACAAGATCTAATTTATCTGCTTCTGGCTTTAAATAAGAACTAAGATTGCTATTTTTCTCATTTAAGCGCCCAACAGGCAAACCGATTTTATCTTTCAAGTCAAAATTTAAATCCAAATCTTTTAAAAAACTCTTTGGATTGTTTTTCTGAGAATCATAGCTTAAAAAATCCTTAAAAGAATTATTTTTACCCAAAACATTCAAAGACTTAAAGCTTGCTGATTTTTGAAGATTGTCACTTTTGGGGGTTTTAAGTCCTTTAAGCCTTTCAAAACTTGCAGATAAAAAATCTTTACTACTTTTCCCACTCAAACCACCAAAACCAATCTGATTGAAAAAATTTTCCCTTTTTAGACTTAAAAACTCTTTTTTTAAATTACTCTTTGTGGCATTTCTGTCAAGAACGCCTTCTAATGTAATTGTGAATTTAGGATTATTGTTTTCTTCGTACATAAAAACCTTTAAAACATGCTACTAAAGGACAAAAACCTCTCATATATTTCCTTGTTAAGTTTTAAATTAGCCACTCGGTTAACCTCTACAAGCTCTTTGTAGCTCATTTTTTTAACATCTTTGTATGTGCAAATGCCCATTACAACAGGAAAATAATACTTATTAGCTTCTCTTGTCAAATAGTTTATGTATTTAAAATAACTAGTTGCAATCTCTTGCTTATTCATTGCCACCTTCTTGCAATAAAGACTCAAAACCGGTTTCTAAAGAATCTTCTTGATTTAAGCCTGAAGAATTGCTCGTAATTAAAAAATCATAACTCCAGCGCTCGTCAATGTAGTCATACTTAATGTAATCGCCGTTTTTATCTTGAAAGCTTTCAATGTAAACCAAACCGGGCTTTTTAAAGCCTTCTATTGTTTCAAAAAGTGAATACTGAACTGAAAAAAGAATTGTGGGAAGAGCATACTTGTAAAGCTCAGAATATCTTCTCTCTTTGTTTAAGATTTCGTAAAATTCATCTAAAAAGCCTCTTGAGATCATTAATTTGGTTATCTCTTTTAATGTTCGCAGATCATTAAGTTTGCCAATAAGTTCATCTCTTTCAACATCAAATCCTAAAACACTGTCCCAATCGTACATGGGAATATCTTTTAAAATGTATGTATGTGTTTTGGCTCTGGTTAATATTTTTAACTTGTATCTCATTTTAAATTCTTATCCTTTAATTAAAACATTTTTAAAACATTTTTATTGTCCTATCAAATTGCTTCTAACTTGCTTTCTCAACATCACAATTGATTGCATGAATTGTAAACTTAACCGTATCATTATCAGCTGAATACTTTCTAGTTGGTATTTCTGCAAAAAATGCACTATTTGAAATAATTTTAAGTCCCATCTGATCGTTAAACACCAGTCTTTTTAACTTTTTAGATTTTGGTACATTCTCGTAAAATTGCTCATTGCTTAGCCTTGTTAAGAGCTTGTAATCAAGAGATCCTTTGCTTACTTCTAAATCAAAAATATGAACAACGGTTCTTGGATCTCTAAAGCTTGGAATTGGAAAATTTCTGTCTTCTGTGCTTGCCTTGGCCATTACATTAGGCTCTGTGCTGTACTCAAGAGTACCTGTGTCTATTAAATTGTCATTAAAGCTAAAAAATACTAAATCTAGTGAATAATATTCTCTCATTATGATGCTCTCCTTAGATATTCGTTTATCTCTTGTGTTGTTATTATTAAATTAACACTATTGAAACTGTCATTGTACTTAAGTGCAACTTCTAAACTTAAGCTTAAGCCCTCAGAAGAATTAATTTTAAGTCTAATCTCTTTATAAGAAACAATAAGGCCTCTTTGTTTAAGTTCATGAAAAAAACATTCAAGCCCTGCTGTATATTCGTTTGGCAAATTGCTGTCCAAATTTAAGGCACCAAGCTTGCTGTTAGCTCTATTGTTTTTATTCCAAATCCTAATAAGCTCTTTGATTGCTTCATTTTTAATATAAAAAAGAGTGAAAGCTTCATCAATCGGATCGCCTGAGAGACTAACTCCTTCTTTGAAGGCTAAAATGCCGTCATTGCCGGTTTCATTTAAAAGAGAATAAAAATTAATATTGGATTTTCTAAGAGAATCAATAAGAGAATCATCATAAATAGGAGCAGAATTTAAAATCATACCATAGGGATTAACAGCATGAAAAATGCTTGCTTGATGCAAATACAGTGCTGCAAACTTAAGGTGCAAATTTTGACTGCCGCCGTAAACAGCAATTACATTTTTAAGCTCACTTTTGTCTTTACCTTTTAAAAAATTTGGCAAGTTGCCATCTTTAGTGGAAATTACAATAAAATTGTAAGCTTTTCTAATCTCTTCAAAATCAGTACTAATAGCATCTTCTGCTTGATTTACAAAAACTACAAACGGATGTAAATTGGATTTTAAGAAATCTTTAATCTCTTTAATCTGGTTGTAAACATAAAAATCAACTGACTTAAGCCCGTCTTGCCCAAAAAAATCACCCATCGACTTTTGCAAAGCACTTAACTGATCTTCTGCTATTTTTTTCTTGGAAGAATCAGACTCTTGGGCCTTTTGCATCTCAAGTTTTTTAAGCAGATCCTCAAAATTTGTAACACTTAATGCCAAGTGTTTACTTGCTAAGACATTGCTTTTATAGATTAAAAGCGGATTGTAATAATTAATTTTGTTGAAAGCTAGTCTGTTTTGCACCAAACTAATGCTTATTGTATCTTTTGGCATTTATACTCCTTTTTTAAATTTATTTATTTTTAATTTTTTTATATTTTTTTAATTTATCTCTCTTGTTTTAAAACCTGTATATTTGCAACAAAAATCTGATTAAAACTAAAACACATATTAGCATGCATATTCGAAACGCCAAGTAGCCCATCATTATTTAAATTGCTAACCGAGCACAAATAATAAGTTAAAAGCAAATAAGAACCACCATCAAGCTCTTTTGTAAATTCAAACCTAAATCTATTCTCATGTAAAAATTCTAAAAAGTGTTCATACACTTTGCAAATGATCTCATAAGAATCTCTGTAGGCTTTAAATAAAATAAAACTTAAAAAATAAAGCGAAAACCTTAATCTAAACTCATTAGACTCTTTACAAGAATTTCTACCCCTTAGATTCCTGGGAGTAAGCCCTTCGAAAGACTCACTTTTTAATACAAGCAAATTACTAGTATTTGTAGCAAACTTTTCCAAATACGGGTGGTTATAGGTATTTAAGATTTCTAATTCTATTTCTTTGAGATCCAAATATTTTTTAAAATTTGAAAGTATTTTTATTAAAAACTGTACAGATTCATTTAGTCCTACAATCATGACTGTCCTTTTCTTTTGCTTTTAAAAGCCTGGGGTTTTCAATGCTTTTAAGAAAGCTTTTAAATTCTTTGGATTTTTTAGCTTCTTTAGCCTCTTTAGCTTTAAAAGCTCTTTTTGACCTAAGGCCTCTGCTAAGTGAATAATTGTTACAAAAAACTCTAAACTGATCTTTTATTTCAAAAAGTCCTTTTTGAATAGATTTCCTAAAAGCTGTTTTTATTCCTTTGTTTGAAAAAATATTAGAATAAAACTCTTTGTAAGCAACCTTTGCTAGTTTGAAATTAATCTCTCTTTCAAGTTCTTCCGATTTGATATTAATGCTATTTTCTGTATTAAAAGAAATGTCTTTAAGTTTAATCTTTACACTCAACAAGAGCTCCTTAAAACCAGGGTATTATAATTTAGACCTTCTTTGTAGCTCTTTTGAACCCCCAAGATCGAATAAAAATCATCAAGAACCTTAATCAAATCTCCATACTCAAATTCCAAATTATCAAGAGTATACACTTTGGCGTAACTATTTCTGTCAAAAATATTTACACCTTCAATATCAACTACTTCTTCTGGACTTATTAATAAAAACATTCCTTTAAAAACAACAGCATCAGAACTTTTAAATCTAGTTTCATAAGATGCATTAATTGGATCTTTGATTGCTTTATATTTACAGAAAACAAGCTCTTGTGAATATGTATCTATAATATCACTTAAACTTGAATTAATCATCTCTAAAGATTTCATTTAATTACTCCTATTAGAAAGCCTTTTGCTCTTAAATCTTCTATTAAACTATCCAAACATTTACAAAAATCCCCCCCACAACTACTACTGTTACCAAAAGTTGTGGGGAAATATTCTAATGATATCTCCTTGAATTTTTCGGACTTAACCGGATTATTAAAACCTTTTAATCTGTTTCTTTTTTTTAGCTCGCAGCCAATAAAATAATAAATCAAAACAAACATTGTAGAATCATTTAAACTTTTAATTCTTATTCTCTTAAGAATTAAAATATTCTCAAGTAAATTTAAATATAAAGAAAATTCTTTAATGCTTAGATCTTTAACATCAAGCATTAAAAGACTAAGTATTTGCTCATACACTGTTTGTAGTGATCCTAGATTCTCGCTTTCTAGAGTTTTTAAATTTTCACTTAAAGCCTGATTAGTATCTACTTTGCTGTCATTCATTTTTTAGCTCAATTTTATTCTAAGTATTGAATTTTTTGTTGCCAAAATTGTTCCAATAGAAAAGTCAAGAAAACTTGTTCTAAAATTGCTACTTGAAACTTCTGTGTATGAATTTAATATCGGTTGGTGACCGTCTTTTAAAAGTAGTAGTTTGCTACTTCTTGGATATATTAAAATTTCATCGTCTAATAAATTTGTAGTCTCAAGCTCAATATTTGCATCATTATTAATTGCACTTATAAAATCAAAAAGCATGTCTTTGTATGAATAATTGTTGTTTGGAAGCCTTTCAAGCAAACGACCTTTGATTTTACTAGTTGTAAGTATTTTAAAAGGCACCCTTCTCTCATCTTCTAAATTAATCTTTGAAAGATCATCATTTATTGATTTTATTTGATCTGATATGTTTGTATGTTTAACTGTTTTGTCTATTTGATTTGGGAGATTCAAAAGTCCGTACATGGTTTCATTGTTAGACTCATCAACAAGAAGAGTTCTTTTATTATCTTTTGAAAGTGTAAGTCCACCCCTTAAATAATGCGCACTCATTAACTTTTGTATCTCAATTATTGCTCCCAAGAGTCCTTCTCTCATGTTAATATTTGTGTTTGCCTCTACACTAACTTTTCCATCTGGTGCATAGTAAGTAAATGCATACTGAAAAGGCAAATAATTAATTTTTACTACTTGTCTTTGGAACTTTATTGTTGAGACTGTGTTAAAATCATTAACCTTTAAGGTAGGAATGTCTGTTAAATTAGAATACCACTTGATAATTCTATCACTTCCAAGAGAAATATTGCTACTTTGTATTTGCTGTGAATCTAAAAAATGATAATATTCTGGGACTGGACATTCTTTAACCAAAACATCCCTTACTGTGTTTACATACTCGTCGTTATTTAATATACTCTCATCCATTTTAAATTCTCCTATTTTAAATTGCATCTTTTACTTGCTTGACCAAAAAAAGAACTCTAACTCCATAAACATCTCTTCTGTCTTTGAATTCTTCAGCCGGTCCTAATGCTAAAGCGTGAATAACTGCTGCATTCTTGCTAGATTTTTCTAAAACCCCTTCGCTATTTATTATTAATTCGTCTGATGCTTTGATAGTTTTGTCTTTAGTAATCAAAACACATTCAAAACTACAAGTGATTGGAACAACCGTACCGGTTCTTGAAAAATCGTCAAAGTCCACACAAACCCCATAAAGATCCTTGCCACCGCCTCTTGCTATTTGCAAATGTGAGCCATTAACAATAAGCTTAACCCCACATTTGTAGCAAAAATCTTGAGCTTGGTAATTTTCAAACTTATCAGCAGGAGAGCTTTTAAGTCCGCCTTTTTGAGCAAAATAAAACCCCTCATCTTGAAATTTATGACTGCTCTCAAACACGGGGTAACTGCTAGCATTAACGCTTTGAAGCTTGTCTAAAACAATTTTTTGAGATTGATTTTTCTTTAAACTTTCAAGCTGACTCTCAAGTTCTACTTTTGATGCTTTTAGTTTTTCTATCTCTTTTTGAAAATCAATTGAATCACTCATTAATAATCTCCTTTTTTAAATTAATTTTTTATTTAATTTTTATTTAAATTCTCCTTTAAAAACTTAAATTATAAAATCTAAGCTAATGCTTTTTTATTGCAATAAAATTCATTCTTAAGCTCTTCCCATTCATTAAGCATTGCTTTTCTTAAATCATGATACGTGTTAAAAAAAGCATTTTCAGCTCTTAAATTATTTTTTTGATCTATTTTTATTCCTTGGGAATTTATTACTTTGTATGAATTTTCTGAATTCTTGTTCTGATCAATGTTAGTCTTTGCAACCCTTATTAGTATTGCACGGGAACGTAAGTCAATCTTATCAAAGTTGTCAGTTCCAGCTATTGCTAATATTTGAGCTGATTTTACATACTTTCTAATAAGCTCTTCAGCTTGTCCTTTTACAACCTCTTTAAAAGAATACCCTTTTGCTAAAAGATTTTCTGTATTATATTCAAAACTTAAATTATCATTTGCAAGTTTATTTATCTCAACAGATTCTCTTAAGTCATTGTGAGAAAAATTCCCAGCTAAGTTATTACTTGCGCTTTTGAGATTTTTATATTCTAAAAACTCATGAATCAAATCGTCGCTTAAAATTTCATTGTTTTTGCTTCTAGGCTCTTTTAAATCTTCTTGGTTGTCTTTGTCTGCGCTTGAAGCCATTTTTTCCATAATTACTCCTTTTAAATAACTAAACTTAATTGTTCTTTTAGATTTTCTTTTGCCTTGTCGCTTAGATTTTCATTTTTGATTAGCTTTAAATATTTAAAATAAACATCAAGAAGCAAATTGTCTTTCTCAAGTCTTTGCTCATAGCTTAAAGCTTCAAGCTCATTAAACTTCAAATTTAATCTGTAATATTTGTTAAGCTTGAGATTGCACGCATTAGCAACTGATTCTTGTACACCTTTTAAATAATCATAATAATTACTTTTGTCTCCCTTGCCACTGCTACCAAGTCCTTTGACTTGCTCATTAAAACTTCTAGTTAAAGGCTCTTTAGTATCAGCACCAATTTTTGCTTTAACAAGTTCAAATGCGTCTTTTAAAAACTCTAAATCATATTTTATTACTTCAAGGCGCGCATTCTCTGATGCTGTATAAAAAATTCCATCATTGTTTAGAGTGCTTTTAATCTTGCCAAGCTCTCTGCTAAGCTGATCAGAAACGCTGCTTAATGCTTGAAAACTTTTGTTTGGCTCTTGAGCTTTAAAAAAGGTAGAAAATATTTTACCCTTACTGTTTGCCAAAACATTAATTTCTTCTTTTGCAATCTCTAATGATTCAACAAGTCCTACTAAATGTTCGTCTTTGTAAAACAAAAAATTATAATTTCTTATTCTTTTTTCTATTTCTAAATAAATTTGCTCTAAAAGACAAATGTTAAGCAGTAAACTTTGCGTATAAGCAGGTTCGTGCGTGCCTAAAACATAATCATAATTTTCATAAATTATTACTCTGCTTTTATCTATTCTCACAACCCTTGCTTTCTCAAAACCATCTAAATCTTTTAAACTAGAAAGGTACTCTATGTAATTAGAATCTCTTTTGTTAATAATTTTTTGAAAATCTAAATATTTAAAACCTGTGGGCAATTCGCTGTTAACTTTTTTACTTAAATCTTCATCTTCACTTTTGGGTTTTACTAAAATATAGCCTGCACCATTAAATCTATAGCTTATCATTGCTTCAAGAAGAGCTTCTTTTAGCTGTACCTTTAAACTTATAAGAGACTTGCTGCCTTCTTTTAAACAAGACGTTTCAAGCAAACTTAAATTAATTCCATTCTTAAGTGCATCTTCTGCTGTACTTTCTATGTAATTCCTGAAAAAAATTGAATATCTGTAAACATCAATAGGATTGATTTTAGACTTATTGTTTTTTATTTCCATTTTAAATTCGTTAATCATTTTTTTAAATATCATTATATATTATTATATCAAAAACGGTTTTTTATGCAAATCAATATTATTTGATATTAATTATCAAATAATATTGGTACATAAAACATAAATATCAAAATTCGTTTAAAATTTTATAAAAAAACTAATATGTTTTAGAGTATTTATGATAATATTAATTAAAGAATATAACAAAATATTCTGTTTACTTTTTGCTCGCATTGTTTAAAAGATAAACATTGTAAAATGATATTAAAAAGAAAATTAAATTAATACTTTATCCAATCCCAATAAATATTAAAAAGGTAGAGAGCTGTTTCTCTACCTTTTAATATTGAAATGCAGAAAACCCAATTAACTAAACATAAAAAAATAAAGTCTGCTTGCCTTCTATTCCCTGTTTAGCAATAAAAGCTGTTGCCAAAAGAGATGCTCTTATTGCTTTTATTAAGGCCTTATCTGCCTGAAATGTGGATTTAATAACCAAAAGTAACCCACAGAGAAATTCTCTTGTCTTCAAATTTTCAATGCTACTAATCTCTTCTTCAGCTGATTTTATCCCTTCTTCATCTTCATTTAAAAAATCAATCTCTTTTAACCCTACTGAGTCAATTTCACTTACTGTATGAGAATCAAAATTGACTATTGTCCAATAAAATATTTTTAAAATCTTGTCAACAATCCTAAATGTTACAGGAATATCAAAATCAGGAATTTTATCAAATTCTAAAAGCAGATGATTGTTTAGCTTTTTGGCTAGCCTGATCGTAGAAATAAGTCTTGATTTTGATTTTTGAACCCTTAAGTGAGCATCATGTAAATTCTTCGTATTTAAAATTTCATCTAAATTAGTCTCTACTTCTAAAGCAGAATTAATCACCTGGGTTGATAATTCTTTGGCAAATTTAACATTATTAACATTGCTAAATTCAAAATCTTGGAAATTGCTCTTTAAGTTATTGTTATCACTCATACCCTATAAAGATATAGCCCTACAAAGATACTTAAAAGGTCTCTTGAAAAAATATAAAGACAAGTTCTTCACTAGAACCTGTCTGTCTTTATAAAAAGCATATCTCAAATATTTAAACATTTGCACAATTTTCTAAATTTTTCAATTCGTTGTTACTATCACTTTTAGTAAACACTCTTTTAATTACTTTAAAAATCTCTTCATTGCATTTTACGGGCTTTTTAACACTCTCATCATTTCCATTTTTGTACTCATCAATGCCAAATGCATCAGCTACCTTTTGGAAAAATAAACTTAAAGCCCCACCAGTGCTATTTTTAATTTTGTAACAAACATATTCTTTAAAGCCTAAAGATTGCTGCTCAGTAGGTCTTTGCTTTTTGCTTGCATCTACTGCTTTAGATAAAATGCTAGAAACATTGTCAAAAAAGCTTACAAACTCTTTTTGTCTGTTAATATCCTTAGAAAGCCAATCAAAAAATTCTTTATAAGATTTCTCGTACTCAGCTCTTAAATTCGCTTCTGTTTTACCATTAGAATCCATTGCATCTTTTAAAAAGACTTTTAAAGTCTCTAACTTTTCAGCTTCCTTGGGGGTTAAAGAAATTTCTTTAGGAATTAGATCTTTAACTACATCGCTAACAACAAGAGGAATGCCATCTCCAGAATCAATTTCTGTAAGCCCCTTAACATCGCCAAACTGTTTACAAGAAAACACCGCCAATAACATTAATAAAATATTTATTTTTTGCATCAAAACCTCCGCTAAAATAAGTCGTAATTATAGCTCATTTTCTAGCATTTCCAAGGCATACAAAAAATCAATCGAACTCTTTATTTTATTCTTTAAAATTATTCTTTTTACTCTTCCTTTAAAAATAAAAAAAAGAAATTAAAACTTAAATTTTTATTTCCTTTACGGATCTTAACATACAAATAAAGGTTCGAATTTTATTTGGAAAAAAGAAAGAGAGATATATATTTGTCTATTGTTATAAATCAACAATTCATTGAAAACTTCTTTAAAACTACAAATAGGGTCTTAGGGCCTTATTTGTAGTTTTAAAATAAACAATCTATTTTTTAGTCTTTTCCTTTAAATTTCCTTTAAATTAAAAAAAATTAATTTAACAAATAAATAAAAACAATAAGCTTTTTGAAGTACTTAGCAACAGCATAAAACATTTTAAAAAAATATTGCAATATAATTTGCTATTAATTATTGCAAAAACAAAGGAGGTAATAAAGAAATGATAATAAAAAAGGGGCTGCTTTTAACACTAAGCATTGCTGCTGTAATCTCGTGCACGATTTCTAAACCAAAAGATGATATTGTCTTTGGCGTTGGAATTGGAAACGAACCAACATCGCTTGATCCACAATTTTGCAGCGATAGATTAGGAAATTTAATTATAAACGAACTATTTATCGGGCTTTTAAGGGGAGATCCTAAAACAGGTGGATACAGGCCAGGACTTGCAAAAAATTGGGACATTTCCTATGACAACACTTGCTATACATTCTATTTAAGAGACGACATTTATTGGAGTGATGGCGTTAAAATAACAGCAAGTACCATTAGAGACTCTTACATAATGGCCCTAGAAAATGAGCTTGATGTGCCAAATATTAATCTATTAATATCAAAGATAAAAAATGCAAAAGAATTTCACGAAACAAAATTAAATGTAGATGAAGTTGGAATAAAAGTGATTAATGAGCAAACTTTAGAAATAACTCTCTCTCGTCCAACAACATATTTTCTTGATATGCTTACAAACCCAATATTTATCCCTATTCCTACTCACGTTGTTAAAAGGTTTGGAAATAAATGGACAAGCTCGGAAAACATGGTTACAAGCGGGCCTTTTAAGCTAAAAAGAAGAGCCTTAAACGAAGAAATATCTCTTGAAAAGAATAAAAAATTTTATGATGCTAAAAACGTTGCTGTTAATGAGCTTATATTTGTTACTATAAACGATACCCGAAGAATTTACAGCATGTATGAGCACAATGAAATTGATGCTATTTTTAACAACATCCCCCTAAACCTTATTAATGAGCTTATCTTAAGAGAAGATTTTTATTCAGCTGACATTAATCAAATTGGTTTTCTTTCATTAAATACAAATGTTAAACCTCTTGACAACGTAAAAGTAAGAGAAGCATTGGCTCTTGCGGTTGACAGAGAAACTCTAGTCTACAGAGTGCTTGATAACAACTTTAAAGCAACAAGAAAAATAAGTCCTAACATTAACAACTACAATTACGGGAAAAAGCTAAAGCCATACAACCCACGAAAAGCAGAAAAACTTTTAGCCGAAGCTGGATATCCGGATGGAAAAAAGTTTCCAACGATTACAATAAAATACAATAAAAATGATCTTGAAAAAGAAGTTGCCAATTTTATTCAAAGCCAATGGAAAAAAGTTTTAAATATTGATGTAGAAATTGAGCCTGAAACATGGACCAACCACATATCAAATATTTTAAAAGGTCAATATGAGATCTCAGTAAGGTCCTGGCAAGGAAATTATTTAGATCCCATGGCATTCTTTAATATATTTGAAACTAAAAGCTCACATTTTGTATCTTACGGATACTCAAATCCTGAACTTGATGAGCTTATAATAAAATCTGACATTGAAGGAGATGAAAAACTTAGATTAGAAACATTAAAAAAGATAGAAGAAATAATTATTGAAAATGATTATCCAATAATTCCAATATACAGTGTTGCGGGAAACTATCTTTTTAAAAATGATAAATGGACAGGGTGGAACACAAATAATTCAGAAAGATTTGCCCTATCAGAAATAAAACCTTTAGAAGAATAAATGCTTTTTCATAAATAGAGTCATTACTTTTTGACTCTATTTATAAAAAAATTATTTTTGCATTAGTGTTAAAGAGCTTTCTTTTAAATAAACCAAATCTTTTAAAACCTTATTAAAGTCAACACTGTTGCTAAGAATGTAATTACATATTTCTCTTAATTTTTCATCTATATCTGAATATTTTTGATTTAAAAGTTTCAATTCTGGCTGTGGATCAAGAACAGCAGAATTGCCTCCACTTAACATACTAAGCTTACTTAAGCTATTGCTACTTTTTTCTATTAACCCGTGCTGTACTTTTAAAATCTCCAAAATTTTATTTAAAAGATTAATTTTTTGTTCACTAGATTCGCTAAAAAAATTGCTAACTTTAATCTCACTATAATTAGATATTCTAGAGCTTATTTTATCAGTTAAGCTTTTAAATTTTCTTTGAATTTTTAAAATAGCATTTTCTCTTTCAGATAAAGAAAGCTTAGAAAAATTTAAATCATATTTATTAAAGTTGCTTTTTTTCATATTAGAAAAATCATTTAAATAACAAGAAATTACCACTACTGAAATGATGAAATGATATATACATAAATATATCTCTTCATGTATATTCTCCTAATTAAAATTTAATTTATTTCAAAAGTGCAAAATTATTTCAAATAACTAAAAACATACATCTTTTACATAAATCCACCATTCAATTTAAATATATTGCTTAATATTAAAAAGTGCTTTAAAATTTTTAATAAGTTTAATTCTTTCTAGTTAATTTTAAGTTTTTCTGTTTCTACGATATCGCTCTCTGGCTCTTAATTTAAGTTTTTCTCTGTTTTTCTGATAATACTCTCTGTTATAATCTGAGGCTTTCTGCTTATTTTTGGCTAATAAATTTTTATTGTCCACCTTAAAAGAACTACAACCCAAAAGAAACATTAAAAAAAAAAGAAAAAAGGCCATTCTCATATTTCTCTCTCCTTGAAATACATTTGAATAGATTGAATAAATAAATCTTAAAAATGATTGCACTAGACAAATTCGGCAAACTTAGCAAATTCTTCTAATGCTACTTTTTAGCTAATCTAATCAAAATTGATGCAAAATAAACTCTCTTTTTGAAAAACAATTTGCTTAAATATTTCAAGCTTAGCTATTTTTTTAAGTCACCATTATGCTTATAAAAGTATTACAATTAAAAAAACTAAGACTTGAGAGCAAAAAAATTCTACTTTTCATGGTAATCCTTTAAAATAAAAAATAATAAAATTAAAATTATAAATCACATCAATAATATTTCCCAAAAAATTAAACTTTAAAAATAATTTTTCAAAACTTTTAAGAGATTGAATATTGACTTTATATATTTTACAAATTATCTCATTTTTAAAAAAATATTTTAATTGTTTTAAAAATTTATTTAATATTGCTTTAGCTTAGATTTAAGGCAAAAAGAAATTTTTAGCAAAATCAGCACAAAAGACAAAAACTTTTTAAATAATTATTAATCACAATAAACTCAAATTGATAAAATAAAGTTTAGATCAAATTATAAATATTTAAAGTTGCCGAAATGAAATAATTTTTCTTTATAATTTAGCGTCAAAAGAAGATAAGCATTTGCAAGAGAATCAAGTGCATCATCTTTTGTTTTGCCGTCTCCTTTGTAGCTGTAAATATCAGATACTACATTTTTACTTATTATTTTTAAAAATTCTATTTTGCGGCTTTCAAACAAAGGAATAAGAGCGCATATTCTTTTAAATTTATTGCTCAAGGGTTTTATTGGTGCAACTTTAAAATAGTTAATGCTTTTGCTTCTTAAGAAAAGAATTGTTTTGGTTAAAATTCCATCCCCTTTGATGCTATCTCTCTCCTCAATGTAAACAGTATTTACATTAAAATTTTCTATTAAAACTTGAATAGAGGCAAGCATTAAACTATCACTTACTGGTTTTTGATCTTGATAAATATATGCATAAAATTTCTCAAAAGTGCGCTCTAAAACACAAACAGCTGTATTGTCCCCACCTACTGAGAATGCAGGATCAATATACATTATTGGACTTTTAAATTCATAATCTTGATTGAAAATCATTTCATTAAATAATGTAGATTCATTTAAAATCCACTCTCCGTAAAGCACACGAGCCTTATAAGCAGGAAAATGTTTGTAAAGTTTCTCTTGAGTTTGAATAAAATCTGCTGAATTTAAAGGGTTGTCGTACGTTGTAAAATTATATGTTTTAAAAACATCTGTATTTTCAATATAGTCTGTTTTAAAATAGTGCGCTGGGCTTTCCGGATTTGTATCAAAAATAATAATCTCTTTACCCTTTCTAAGCCTTTTTATTACCTCAAGCAAAGTTTCTCTGTGAATTACTGTTGCTTCATTTACATAAATTATTGCACTATTGCCCCCACGAATCTTAGAAAAAGAATCTCTGTTTTTACCCCCATAAATATTAAGCTTAAGACCTGCTATTTTACAAAAAGACTGACCACTTTTCTTTTTCTGATAATCAATTCCTAACAAACCGCAAATTTTCTCTATTTGCTTTATGGTATTTGTCATTAACAAACCAATAGAATTGCCTATAATAAAATTATTAGTATCTTGCTCATAAAAAGATTTGTTTTCAATAAGTTTTTTAATAAGCAGATATGAGGCTAAAAACGTCTTACCACTTGCAATCCCGCCGCTAAATATTACTTTTGAATAATTGTGACTTTCTATGTCAAAAAGCACTTCTTTTTGCTTAGCAGTTAAATATTTGTTTTCAAAATCTTTAAAACAAATGTTGGTTGGTTTTGGTTTAATATAATCCAAAATGTTAATATTAAACTTATTTTTAAACTTTTTCTGAAGATTGAGAAATGTTAAGGATCCCAAAAATTTCAAATTTTACTCCAATTTTAAATTCTTACTACTTAAAACAGATTTAAGCTTAACAAGAGCATCAAAATCCTCTCTCATACAAATAGTAATAAGCTTTTTTTCAATTTCTTCTCTTTCTTTAATCTTATCAGCAAGCTCTCTCTCAAGGCTTTCTTGGCCCTTAAGACCCCTTTTTTTATTGGTGCTAATCTCGCTTTGAAGCTTGCTAATCTTTAAATCCAAGATTAATGCTTCCTTTTTTATTGACGCTAAACTGAGATTTTTATATCTGTGATAAGAATCAATAAAAGAACAAACTATCTCGTAAAACAACCTTTCAGTTTCATTTTTAGCATTTTCAAGCTCACAGGCCTTTTTTGTAGCAAGCAGTACTAAATTGTTAAAATTGTCCTCATTAAAAGACACTTTAGCAATATTTTCTCCTACTGAGTCGATAGAAAAAGAGTCCTTTTTGTAAACAGAATCACCAGATTTAAAATATTTGTTTCGGGCTTTTGCTACAAAAGATTCACTAACACCTAAAATTTGAGCAATGTCTAAATCTTTTAAACCTTTTTTAAATAAAAAAATATATTCTTCTTTTCTATTTTTAAATATCATTATTTCATTTTAATTAAGTTCTTTTAAAAACTCAAGAAAAATTAATGTTTTTTATTGTGAATATTTTAATTAACGAGATATATTTTTTAAATAGAATAAAATTAATAAAAATAACTGGTAAAAGGGAAAAGGAACATTTAAAATAAAATATATTTCGTTGCAAGCGGTAATATTATTGTGCATATGAACGACAGGATATTTGCTCGAGAGTAAGAAACAAAAATCAGAGAAATCGTTGTTAACGAGCAAGATGCAAGATTAAAACGCTTAATAGAAGCTGCTGAAAACAATACATCTAATGAAAGTTTACTAGACATATAATAATAAAAGAAAAAAATAAAATAGTCTCTGGAGCAAACAAAATGGGACAATTCTTTAAAGGCTTAAAAGACGTTGTTATGCCTTCTAAGCATGCCAATCCCGTTCCTGCTCCTTAATTAAAACAGTGTCAAAATAGTCAAAATACTCAAAAGAGAAGCCATCAAATTGCGGGAGCATGGCCTCTCTTTTATTTTTAAGACCTAAATTCTTTTAGATCTTTGATTTAATTTACAAAATGACCAATTTGTAACATTTTGGCAAACTGGAAATAAGTCTTAAAATTACAAGCTAGATTGCATGAACCATGCTTATAATTCCAAACAATGTTACTACTATATTTGCATAAAACAAATTTATACTCCCCTAATAAAAATAAAAAAAATAAAATTTAAACTGATGGGGGTTTTAAAATAAAAGTTTTGAAATTCAGTACAAATCTAAAAATTATATTAACTTTTTATGTCAACCTTATGACTAATTTATTTTATTTTATTTTCAATAAAATGGTCTAAAATTTAGATTTAAATTTAAATAAATCTAATATATAAGGAGGTAATAATGAAAATTGAAAAATTGAATTCAATGGTTATGGCCTTGTTTTTTAATCTATTAGTCGCGTGTAATATTGGATTAATAGAAAAAGCAAAAATGGCTCTTGAATCATCGTCTAGAGATTTAAAAAATAAAATTTTAAAAATAAAAGAAGAAGCCGCTAAAAAAGGGGTGCTCTTTGCAGCTTTTACGAACAGTAAAGCTGGTTCTAAAGTGACAAGTGGAGGACCTACCTTAAGAGAAGCAAAAGTACAAGTCATTGGCGAAACAAGAAAGTTCCTTAAGATAATAGAGAAAGAAGCCTTAAAGCTTAAAGAAACTGGAAACAGTAGTCAATTCTTGGCTATGTTTGACTTAATGCTTGAAGCTGTAGAATCACTAGAAGAGATTGGAATAACAGACATAAAGCCTCGTATTTTAGAGGAAGCTGAAAGTAATCCTATAAACACAGCCGAAAGATTGCTTGAGGTTAAAGTTAAAATAGAAAATCAACTTGAAGCGGTTAAAGTAAAACAAAATATTAAAAAAAATGGAGAGAAAAAAAATAATAAAGGCAAAAAAAAGAAATAAAAAATATTAAAAATATTGTCATTAGAATGGACTAAAAGTAAAATTTTTAGCTCGTCCTAATTATTTGCAATTTAATAATATTAATTTATTGCTTTTATTAAAACTCAAAAAGGATAATATCATGAATAAACATAACAGAACTTTTAAAAATTATTTAATTAAACTAACTTTACTTGTTAGCCTACTTATATCATGTGGCTTATCAGGAGAAACAAAAATTAGACTAGAAACATCAGCAAAAGACATTGTAGATGAAATAGATAAAATTAAAAAAGAGGCTGCCGCACAAGGTGTAAATTTTAATGCTTTCACAAGCAGTGCAACAGGTAGCATAGTAGCAGGATCAGGATCAGGAGATTTCATAAAAGAAGCAAAACTACGAGCTATTGCAGTAGCAGAAAAATTCGTAACAGCAATAGAAGAGGAAGCTACTAAACTTAAAGAGACTGGACGTAGTGGTGAATTCTCAGCAATGTATGACTTAATGTTCGAGGTCTCAGAACCATTAGAAAGAATTGGAATACAAGACATGAAAGGAACAATCTCAATAGCAGCTGAAACCAATCCTCCAACTACAGCTCAAGGAGTACTTGAAATTGCAGCAGCAATGAGAAAAAAATTGCAAAAGGTTAAAACAAAACAAGAAAGTAACAGTAAATCTCCTGCTAAACCCAAATAAACACCATTTTTATACTTAACTTAAAACAATAGACCGAATAACCTAGCTAGTTTAGGTTGTTCGGTCTTATAATTTAAATGTTAGTTTTGCAATGCATATTAATAAATAGTAAGCTCTTCAACGACAGCCAAGAAATAAAAGAAGCAAAAGTTAAAAAATTAACCTAAAAGATTTAGTATTTAAAAATACTATGAAAACATTAAAAGTTATAAAATGACATTAATATTTTCAAATAAAATAATTAAATATTCTTTTTGATATTATTTGAAATTTCTTTCCTTTAGACTTTAAATCAAGGCTGTCGTAAAGCACCTTATTGTTATCCATTACAAGAAAATGAATAAAAGCTTGATCTTTTAGCTTAACCTCTGTTATTTCAAACTCTCTGCCGGCTTTAGGCAAATAAAACGGGTTCTCATATCTAACTTTAGAAAATATTTTATAACAACTAAGAATTTTACATGGATTTAAAATATAACAGTCATTTCTAATGTAACCCAATTCCAAAAACCGCTGATAATTTAAATTAACGTCTTTTGCCGTAAAATCAATCCCTGTTAAAACAAATATCCAATAGTGCAAAGATAAAAAATAACATCCGGACTTTTGAACGTCTTTAAAAAGTTCTGCATTTCTTTGTAATAGTTTCTCAATAAACATTTTTAAATAAACAATTTTTAAATATTATTTTTAAATAATCAACCATTTCTGACCAATTTTTATTTAAACTTCAGAATCTAAAAGCCTAATAAGAAAACATTCGGGTTTAAGAACAATCTTTAATATTGATAAAACCAAACCAATCAAACCCATTGTTTTAATGGCAAAAGTTTCAATTAAAAGTTTGTAGTATTCTTTCCTTTTGATCTTATTAAGCCTTTTCATCTCAACCCCTAATATAAGTTTTTTACTAATATTATAGTATAAAAAAATTTATGTTTTGTAAATACTTTTCTAAATTTTTCCAAAATTACTATTAAAAAAAATAAAAAATTTAAATTAAAAGTTAAAGGGTTTATTGGAATTTCTTTTAAAAGACTCCCCAATAAACCCTTTAAGGTAACAGGTCCTTATATTAAGAGCGACACATTGCGTGTCAGTCTGTACCTATAAAGTATACACTAACTTTTCAAGTTTTGCAAATAAATATTTTATTTTCGTTTATTTCTTGAAGTTTCAAATTCTTTAATTATTTTTAATAAAAAATCTTTTTCCTCAAAAAAAATTTTTTCCAAAAGAAAGCTCGTAAGCTTGGAGTTTTTTTTATAAAAAGAATAAGATTCTTCCTTTTTAAGCTGAAATCTTAGTGGTTTTATTGGGTTTTGGTTAGATTTTTTTAAACTTGGACTTTCTTTTGTTTTAAGAAGACAAATTGTATCATTGATTCCGTTTTTAACTACATACTTTTCTTCAATAAGCCCTTCTTCTATTGCTGTTGCAATTTTAAGATACTTATACGTTTGAGTTCTAGCAAGTCTATAGTCTTTTGCAAAATCATCAAAACTAGAATAATTGTCAAGCTTATAATATTCTTTGTCTTTAATTTCTTTTAAAACCTTCATTGCTTCTATCTTGCAATAAATTTCTTTTTGAAAATTAATGTTTAATTTTTCTTTAAGTTTATTATAATGAACAAGCGCTTGCTCTTCTTCTCTAACACTCTCAGATAAATTTCTTTTATTTATCTTTATGTCCACTTATACTCCTCCTTTACAACCTGAGTACACTTAGTGTACGTAATTTGATTTATCTAAAAACGCAGTAAGCGTGTTTTGGTACTCTATTATGTAATCCTTCGTCAAATCAAATCTATCATTTTTTGCTATTCTTTTATTTAAATCTTCTCTCTCAGATATTGTGCCTAAAAAATTACTATTTTTCTCTAAAACCTTTAAAAGCTCCCTATGTGTGTTGTTTTTTTTAAATTTAGTATTGATTAAATACATTGGCAAAGTTAATAATAGCTTATTCATAAAAAAAGTAAACAAATCTAAACTTTCAACAGCCCATTTCTCTGCTGTTATTGGTATTATTATGTAATTGCTGCACACAAGAGCATTTGTTAGGGTAAAATCTAAGCTGGGATTTGTATCAAGTATTATATAATCGTAATGATTGCTGAGTAGCTTTAGCTGTTCTTTTAATTTAAATTCTTTATATGGAATAGATTCTGAATTGAATTTATGTAATGTTAAATAGCTTGGAATTAAGTCCAAATTTTCGTTAATTGTTATTAATGCATTATCTATATGTAAATTTGATATTAACACCTCATATATATTTCTATTTATTAAATCTACATTATTGTCCTTAATTTTACTAAAAAAATAGCTTGTTGTTGAGGCTTGCGTGTCAATATCTATTAAAAGAACCTTGCATTTGATTGAAAGCAATGTGGCAAAAATTAAACTTGTTGTGCTCTTGCCAACACCACCTTTTATACTTGCAACTGTTATTACTTTTGTCTCTTTTTTATCCATTCAGGAATAATCCCCCCTTGTGACAATTTTTTGCTATAAAAAGTGTAAAGTTCGGTTTCTAATTCTAAAATAATATTTAAAAGCGTGTTGTAATAGGGGCTATTTACCCTATCTTTTTTAAGTAAAATATGAAGACCGTTTAAATAGCAAAAAACAGAACCTTTTTTGAACTTAAATTCAATGTATTCACATTTTCTAAGAGTATAGGTTTCCTTCTTGTTGAAATTTTTTACAATAAACGCTTTATCAAGCTTTCTTATTCCATAATAAATTCCCATAAATTCATCATCTTCTCTTAAAGAAAATAAATGAAACATGCTTATGTCTTCTATGTTAAAGATTCCCCTTAAAGAAATGAAAAATTTCGTAGGCTCATTTTTGCTTATTCCAAATGTATAAAAGTCATTAAATATTTTAGTATGATATATCTTTCTACCTTTAACCTCCTCAATCTTAGAAAAAACGTTAGCTTTTTTTTCTTTTTTAGACTTTGGTTTGTTGTCTGAGTTTAACTTTAACTCTTTTTGTTTTTGCTTTAATCGTTCAAGTAAAGCCGTCATTCTTTTCCTTTTTCCTTAATAGTAAAGCTAAACTGTACATCTTTTCTTTAGCTCACTATTTTAATCAAATTGTTATAGTAGGAATTGTCAAATACCTTACTATATTTAAGGTCAGGCTCATTCTCAATGAATTTTTTTAAAGTAGGAACTAGCTTATCATTATCTACTTTATGCCTTAACTGTTCTAATAATATACTAAAAATGTTGTTTTTTATACTTTTTAACTTTATCATTTTATCTTGGATTTTGGGTAATTCTGTTTTTGCTTTTTTTATTAGGTTCTCTAAATCCGGGTACTTTTTGTGCTCTATTATGAAATGTGGTTTTATTTTGTAAATTTCGTATGTTTTGCTGAAAAATTTTTCAAGATCTTCTTTTTTATATTGTTCATTTTCTAATTCTTTTATTTTTGCTTCAAGTATTTTTTTTAGAATTTCTTTTTTATTTTTACATTTTTTTTCTGTTTTTTTTATTTTATTTATTATTCTTCTGTAGCCGCTATTTTTGAAAAATTTGCATAGATATCCCGGATTGTTTACATTTTCTTTTATTGCTCTTGATATGTGCTTTTCAATGCTTTTAGGATCTATTTCTTTAAGGTCGTTTTCAATGTGTTTTAGGTTTCTTAAATGATAGATTTTTATGCTCTTTGTTGCTTCTAGATTCATTATTAGGGCTGGAATTTCTGTTTTAAAGTTGCATTTGCTTAGATATTTTTTTATTATTTCATTATTTTTTGTTTTTTTGGAATTTTTGTGTATATTTCTATATTCTTTATATTTATATATATTATTATTATTATTAATACACTCCCATTTAACACTACTATTTATTTGGTTAAATTTTTTTATTCTTTGCGTAAATTCGTTAATTTTATTTATTATTTTTTCTTTAAAGTATGTGTTAATTATCAAATAGCATTTTTCTTTTTCGTATTTAAGTTTATAATAAGTTTCACTTCCAGAATTTTTTCCCAAATGTTTACAGTAGTTTAGTGTGACTTTAAATTTTTTCTCTAGTATGTATAAATAGTTTTGTAGTGTTTTGAGTTTTATGGGTTTTTGTTTATTTCTTTCAAGGTTTTTATTTAGGAAATAAAGTATGTTTTTTTGTGTGTATTTTTTAAAGTTTAAGTTGACAAAGTTAAGAGTAGAGATTAATACAATCAAATTATGTTGGAAGTTCATTGTAGTTTTTTTTACTCTTTTTGTAGTGTTTGGTGATTTTTGGTTTAATGTTTTCAATTTTATACTCCTAATATAAGTAGTTTCTTTAATTATAACTTAATTAATAGTACAGTTTCTTAAAAAAGTAAAGTATTTTTATATAAAAAATATAAAAAAAGTATATTTAATACATATTTGTTAAATATACTTTACAAAAGTAAGTTTTTGTAATAAAATGTAATAAATAATAAACTTATATTAGGAGTAAATTATTTTTACGTTTTAATTTTTATTTAAAATAGTGAGCTTATTAGCAATGGGTTTAATTTTATTAAGAATTTAGATTATTTTATTTATCCTTCATTCAAGAGTTAGACTTGGGTGAAGGAATTAGCCCCATTAATTTTCTTAAATTTTGGGCATTCATTTTATTAGAGCTTTTTATTTTGATTTTTAAGACTTAAAGACCTAAATAGTTTGGCTTGTATATTGTTATGTTTTCTCTTTTTAAAAAGAGAAAAAGTCTCTTAGGAGACTTTTTCTAGAAGTAACAAATTGAAAAATATATAAATTCAATTTTTAGGTTGTAATAAACCCTTCCTACACCAGCTGATGCGTTGTAGGGGGGTTTACTTATATATTATTTTAAAGCACTTTTAAGTTCTGAAAGATCTGTAATTTCTTTTGGTGATCCTTCAAGGGAAGTGCCCGCTGTGTCATATTTTTGTACTGTAATTGTACCGTCTGTTAAGAACACCAAGTCTTTAGTTTTTTTGCTGTCAGCACTAATTGTTAAGGTGTTGTTACTATCTTGCCATTTACCTGTTTTTTTAGCACTGTGTGCAGTGTCATCCAAAAAGACTTTTAGTTTTCCATCTTTTTCAATTTCTCTTTTTAGAGTAACAGTGCCTTCTTTAATTTCCACTGTTGTTTTTCCACCTACAAGATTTCCTTCAAACTTAATGCCATTTTTTAGAGTTTCTACTGCTTTTGTAGCATTTTCGGCATCTGTCATTTGTGAGTATTCAAGTGTAGTTCCGTTTGATCTTGTTAATTTTTTTGAGTCTAATTTATTAGCTTTGAGAGTTTCCTCTGTTATTGACCCATGTTTTACAGTAACTTTGCTTGAAACTTTTTTGTCGCTGGTATCATATGTTTCTACAGTTACTGTATTTAGATCTTCAGAAACTATTAACTTTACTTTACTCTTGTCAGGCTTTGCACCTTCAAGGCTTCCAGAACCATTATTTTTATCGGAAGTTCCTTTAAGCTCAACTTGATCAACTATTGCTCTTAAATCATATTTACCGGAGCCATTTTTTTCTTTGCTTACGAAAACTTCATTCCCATTAAACAAAGACACTGAGTCTTCTGTCGCTGCAGGAAGGGTTTGTTTAGCGTCTTTTTCTGCTTTGCTGGAGTCTATAAGTTCTTTATCACTGTTTTTTCCAGAAGTATTTTTTGGTTCAGTACCTTTTTGTGCACATCCTATTAAAGCTAACACTAAAGCAAATCCTATTAAATATAGTCTCATAAATTCTCCTTATTTTAAAGCGTTTTTAAGTTCATTAAGTGTTTTAATTTCAACTGCTGATCCTTCCAATTTAGTGCCAGCTCCGTCGTATTTTTGTACTGTAATTGTGTTTTCTTTTGTAAACACAAGATCTTTAGTTTTTTTGCTGTTTACAGTAATTGTTAAAGTTGAAGTACCTGAATTCCAAGCTCCAGTTTTTTTAGTAGCAGGAGTACTGTCAGTATCGTTAAGCTCAACTGTTACTTCTCCAGATTTTGAAATGTTTTTACTTAAAGTAACAGTTCCTTCTTTAACCACCAATGTTGTTTTTTCAGCAGCTAGAGTTCCTTCAAGAGTATAGTCTTTTAAAACTTCTTTAGCTTTTCCGGATCCATCGCTTTTAATTTCTGTGTATTCAAGTCTTGTTCCGTTTGCTCTTGTCATTATTTTTTCAGATAATTCACCTTTTTCATTGAATTTTTCTTCTGTTTTTGACTTGTCTTTAGAAGTTACTTTTCTTGACACTAATGTTTTACCATCTTCTTTTAAAACTTCAAGTGTGGTTTGACTTAGATCGTCAGAAACTGTTAATTTTACTTTACTTTTGTCAGCTTTTACACCTTCAAGTACCCCAGATCCATTGTTTTTATCGGAAGTTCCTTTAAGCTCAAGCTTGTCTACTGTTGCCATTAGACTGTACTTGCCGTCTTTGTCTTTTTCTTTGCTTACAAGAACTTTCATTTCACCAGGTAAATCTACTGAAACGCTGTTTTTCTCGTCAAGGCCGCTAACATTTTGCTTACATGCTATTAAAGCTAATATTAGACCTATTCCCAATAAATATTTTTTCATAATATATTCTCCTTTTATATTAATATAACTTAATACAAGTATAATTATAGTATAAGATTAACAAATAACAAATAGAAAATTGAAAAAAAATAAAATGATAACAGCTTCAATTGAGTTTGGTTCTAATTAAGTTTAACTTCAATTGAGTTTAGATATAATTTAGACTTTTTATTAAAAAAAGCCCCACACACAACCGGGACTTTCAGGAAAAAGAAAAGTTAAATGTCTTTTAAGGCATTAAGGTATATTTTTTGAGTATTTTTTGTAAATCTGCATTGCAATTGGCTTTATTTTGTCAATGTGATTTTTTAAAGCAGCAATATTTGTTTTGATTGCTTTTAGAGTCTGATCTTTTTCTAATTTGCTGGCGTCAAAAAGCTTAAACTCTGGATAATTTTTGTTATTTACTTTTTGTTTGGTCTTCACAAGAAATGTTTGTAAGTACATAATATAGCTTGAAAGATGTGCTTCATATAAGCTTAAAGCCTTTAATGTTGATTCTTTTGGGGATGATGGCTCTTCTGGAAGGCTTGCTATTGTAGAGCATGAAAAGATTATAAGAGTATTTAATAAAAATAAAAAAGGGAAATTTTTAATTTTCAATTTTATCTCCTTTATTTTCTTTTAGGTTTTGGGTTTTGTTATCAGTATTGCTTGGATTTTCTGAGAACTCTTTTATTTGTTCTTGGAGTGCTTGAGTTTTGATTGCCATTAGTTCATTTCTCTCTTCTCTTAAATGTTCAATAATACTTGCATCTCTCTCATCATTAATGCTTAATATAAGTTGAGTAATTTTATTATTAACATTTTCAATTTCATTTAATATTTTTATTGATTCTTCCTTCTCAAGGGTTGTGATTTTGTCTTTGTAGATGCTCATTATTAGGTTGTAAAGATTAAGCCCTAAATATATTCCTTTTTCCACTTTGACTTCTGTTGGAGAATCGCTGCTTTTTAGAAAATCATATAAATTATTTAAAGCCTCAATGCCAGAGTTGATATTCATTTTACTGTTCATTTTGTATCCTTTTTATTTGTATTTTTTAAAAGTTTCTTGATAAGAAAATTTAAATTTTCTCTAAACTGTGGTTTTATTGCCAAAATCATTGGCATTATTGCCAGCACAATAAATCCTCCTAGTATAATTAGTTTTGTATTGTCAATTGTTGACAAAAAAATAAGTATTGTATCCATAAATATCTCCTTTTATTTATTTTTTATGCTTTGTTTAGTATTGGCATTTCTTCTCCCATGCTTAGTTTGCCTGATCCAACGTAGTACCAGCCATTGTAAATTGGTGTTTTAAGTGTGGGCATGTTTTGAGAAGAAAATGAAGCTATTAGAATTTTTGCAGAGCTTTTTTCAAATTGAAGGTAAAATTGCTTATTGTGATCTTCTGTTGAGCTTGAATACCTAATTTCTGCATCTATTTGTAAGTAAATGTAATTGTCTTTATGCGATTCGTTTATTACAATTGATGTACTACTTCTGTTTTTAAGTACAACGGTTGTAGCTTTATTCTTGTATTGGAATTCTATTATTCTAGCATCATCAACTATTGTGTGTAGTCCTCCAAAGCCGTGTGGTTTTCCTTGCCACCAAATAGGAACGTCTACAACTTGTGGGATTCCGTTTTGGTAGCAGCTTACAAGCTGTTCATTTTTTATATCAAAAGTTTGTTTGGGGATTGATTTGAAAGAGTTTCGGAATTTATTTGTAAAATCGTTTATTTTTAAATAGCCGATTAAATCATTTTTGAGTTGATTTATTTCAGATTTTTCTGCAAGAACCTCTTTTAAACTTTCAATCAAAATTTCAAATTGAATAAGTTCAATATCTTTTGTGTCTGAGTTGTAGATTGAAATTTTGTTTGAAGATGGTTTTGTGTTTGTATGTTTTAAGCCCTCAATAAACGTAGATTTAATTTTTTTAAAAACAGTGTCAAAATCTATGTTTTCAAGTGGTTCACTTAGTCCTAAAAGCTTAGAGATTACTTTAATGTAAATGTTTTTTATATATTCTTTGTTTTCTAAAAGTTCCTTGCTAATTACGTTTTTTATTGCTTTTTTAAAGCATCCAAATTCACCGTTGTAAAATGTATCGTTTTGTATTTGTTCTAGGAGATGTTTATATGTGATTGCACAAGTATCTTCTATTATGTCATCAATAGGAATAAGGTCGCTTTGATTAACTTTTGTTTTTCTGTTTAAGTCTTTTATTTGTACACTTTCTTGTGGTTCGTTGGTATTCATAAATTCTCCTTTTTAAATTTCTTTTAGTTTTAATTGTTATTTACACGCTAGTAGGCGGTAAATCAAAAAAAATGCTCTGCTGTGCTAAATTTTTTTGTTCTTGTGCCTTTTATTTCTATTTGTTTTTTGTCTATGATTTTAACTATTCTTCCTATAGGAATTAATATTTTAATAAATTCATATACTGAGTTTTTGTAATCTTTGGGCATATAGTTAGAAGTTAGAGCCTTTTTAAATCCAGAGTGCTTTACGGTTATTTTTTTTAGTTTGTTTTGATTTTTTGCTGCAATATTAAATTCAATAGGGGATTTAATGTTTCCAAGCAATTTTATTATTATTTCACCCGGAGCGTCTTCATTTGAGCTGACTTCTACATTTGCGTGTAAAAAGGCTTTAAAGAGCACAATGAAGCTCTCGTCAGTGCCAATGGATTTGATTGCAAAAATAATGGCATCTAAAGAGTTAACAAGATTTTTATCTAGCTCTTTTTTAAAGTGAAATGCGTTAAATATTGAAAGCATCAGCAATGCAATGTATTTAGAGTTAATGCTCTTTTTAACATTAATTGTGTTAAAGTTTTCAAGCAGTTCTTTTAGTTCTCTTAATATTTCTTTTTTGTAATTAAGCTCATTGTAAATAAACTTTTCAATTTGGGTATTTTCTAAAAATTTTGGTATTTCTTTATTCATTTTTATTCTCTGTTAATAAGCAGTCTTTTGTTTGTATCAAAAATAATGATTTCATTCTCGCTGGTGTTTTCGTCTTTATTAAATGTAAAATCACTGTCGCTAAGTTGTGTGATTTTTTTTGTGTCATCACTTTTAATACAAACTCCGATTCTCATCTCTTTTATTCCCCTGATAATGCTAACTGGTGCAAGAAAGTCTTGATATCTAAGAGATGATCCCATTTCAATGTATTTTTCGGTTAATATTTTGTTATAAATATCTCTAATTTGAGCATCTATTTCTTTGTAGATTGCGTCTTTTGCTTCTGTTTTGTAGACTGCTTTAAGATATGCATATTTTTTCTTGCCTAAGCTGAATTTGTATGTTTTTTTTTGATTGTGTTTGTTTAAAAACTCAATCTCAATATCACCTTTAAAAACTGTTCCGCTTGGTGCTGTATAGTAGATTGCTTGCCAAATATTTTGTTTAGTTTCAATTTTGATTTGATTTTTTTCTTTCTCTTTAAAGCAATCTTCTTGCAGTATTAAGTATAGGTTGATTGTTCCAGGCCCACTTAAAATGTTTATGTGTTTAACCCCTTCAACATTTAGCAGGGCTTTTCTTATTGCTTCATAAGTTGAGCTTTTGGGTGTGCTTAAATCTTCTTTGAGTGCATTAAAGTAGCTTCCATTTTCTTTTATTTTTGAAAAAAGCTCTTTTAAGACCTCTGATATTTGTTTATCAATGCTTGAGCTTGGAAAGTTTATTATGTCGTAAATTGAATTGTCTTTAATATTTATGCCGTATTTTGTTCTCAAAATATGTTTTTTTTCATTTTGAATTTCTTCTATTGTTTTTTCCAATATTCCTAAGTTTTTGTCAAAAATTATACTCATATTTTAAAATCCATTTTTAAATTGTCTTTTCCTAAAAAGAAAAAATTTATTGTTATTGTTTTGTTTTTAATGGTTGGCTTGACATTAATAAGGTCTATTTTAAGTTCTTTTGAAAGGTTTAAAAAAAAATTTTTAATAGATTCTAGTTTATTGGCTTTGCAAAGTTTAAAGTAAAAGCTGTAGTCAAATCCATAACTTGGATTTTCTTTTAAGCTACCTTTTGGTGTCTTAAGGTAAAAAAATAAACGCTGTTTTTGTTCTTCAATGTTTTCTATTAATTTAAGATCGTTGTTAAATACAATATTAAATTTTTCATCAATTTTAATTTCCATTTTTAACTACCAAAGTCATTCTAACATATTTTGTTAGATATTGCTATAAAGTTTTACAAAATGTTTATTATTTTAAATGTTGAGATATATTATAATTTATATTTTTTTTAAAAAAGTTTATTTAATTTTTAAATTTAAATATTTTGCGTAATCGCATTGCGGGAGACGGTATGAAAAATATTTTGTTATTTGTTATTTTATTATTCTTTTCTTGTAAAGAATTCAATTATTCTGACATTAGAAGAAGGCCTTCAAAGCTTTTAAATTCTTCTAATAGAAATAAAGAACCTAAAATGGCTTTTATAGACTCTTTAAATGATGATCAAAAAGAAGCTTTGTTTTTTCTTGAGCAGGTAGTTCTTGATAGTAATCCTGATAAGTTTAATCAAATTTTTAATTTAAATGAAGTGAAAATAAAAGAAATGCTTGCTACTGTTGTTAAGTGTTTACAGGCTAAAAGAAAGGCTAAAATGGATCTTGAGAGCTCAAATGATCCAAATGTTGCCAATGCTAAGCAGCAGTTGTTACAGGTTGAAAAAACTTACATAGAGAATTTGCGACAATCTTTTGTGACTACCAAAAGCATTGAAGAGGCTTGTAATCTTGTGAAAAACTATGATGCATCTGCTTCGTTTTAACTTTTTTATTTTAATTAATCCTTAGATTAACTCTTAACATAAGAGTTAATCTTTCTATTTATGTTTGTTTATTTTGTTGCAAAAATGTCTAAATTTGAGAATTTAAATTTCTGTGATTTGGGCTGATGTTAATAATTTTAGTTTATCTATGTAATTTTTAGGCTGTTAAATAACATGGATTATTAATACTTTTTGCTTTAAAAGGCCATATTGGATTAATTTAGGCTTAAGACCTTATTTTAATTATTTTAAATGGGTTTTTTATTTTAAAAAACGAATTATTAAAACAGTTGTAAGCCTAATTCCTTTTATAGTAAGAAATAATGCGATGTATGCATTTAGTGTATGTAAAGTGAGCTATATTTTTATTTAAACCAATAATTAAATAGGGGAAAATTAATTTATGAATAAAATAGGAATTGCATTTATTATTAGCTTTCTATTGTTTGTTAATTGTAAGGGCAAATCTTTGGAAGAAGATTTTAAAAGTGCCACTTCTAACAATAAGCAAAATTTAAGCAATGAAAAAAAATCTTTAGACTTTAAGAATAATAGACTTAAAGACTCTAATTTAAGTAATTTTGAAAGCAAAAAAAATAGCCAAGCATTAAGAAAATCTAAAGGCTTTAAAAAGGATTTGCAAACTTTAAGAAATTCTGAAAATTTAATGCCTAAAGACCTGGATCAGTTGAGTAGTGATTTTGACAATTTAGATAATTCTGAGTCTTTGCAAGAAACTTCTTCAAAGCACAATATTGGCAAGTCAAGATACAGTAAAGCTTTGCTGAAAAATGCTCATGATGAGATTTGGATTCCCCATTTAAACTTGGAAGAAGATAAAAATTTTGAGTTTTTCAAGAAATCTTTGCAAAATGATGAGAATAGATATGCTCTTGGTGGATGGCTTTTAAACAATGATGAAGTGTTGGCGAAATATAAATACAGCGAAAAAGATGTTAATCAGTTTTTGATTGATATAGGAAAAAAGCGGTGGGGAGATTTGTCTTCTAAAATGAGCACTTTAGTGCGATTGATTGGAAATTATTCCGATAAAAGTGATAGAGAAGATGAAATTTCTCTTCTAGATATGAATTTGTGTCAACAATTTTATCTAACCAAGATTAATGCTGGTGGTTCAAGCGCAGATATTCTTGTTGCTCTTGAAAAAACAATCGATCAACAAATTGGCAGTGTTAGCAAAGAACTTCTTGAATTAAAAAATTTTTCTCTTACTACAAAGTCAGAGCTTGATTGGCATTTAAATTGGAAGCGCAATTTAACAGACGAAGAAGAAGAGACTTTGCAATGTTGTAGGGTTTTGTTAGACGGAGAGTTAGATTTTGAAAATCTTGACGATTTGTTTAAAAGGCTTGGAAAGGAATATTCTAGGTTGATATTAAGAAAGCTAGAGGAAATAACATTAAATTACGATATTAATAGGTTTTTAAAAGAAATGGAGAAATCACGTAAATCTTTTAAACAAGCATTAGGCTCTATTAGGAATAAAAACAAAAGAGTCTTGATTTTTAAGGCTAGAAATTCTCTTTTAGAAATTTTTAAACTTTATTACAACAATATTGGCAAGAATAAAAAACTTTATGATTATATAAATCACATGTTAAACAGCTTGATAAAAGAGATTAGTAGGCGGTAAGTTTTATTTTGATTTTTTTGTTAATTGATCTACATTTGCTTCTAATAATCTAATTTAAAAATTTTAAATATTAGATAAAAGTTTAAAAGTTTAAAAGTTTAAAAGGGGGAGCATTTTGAGAAGAGTCATTGTATCCTTTGTGGTTTTAATTCTAGGGTGTAATTTAGATGATAATTCAAAAATGGAGAGAGAGGCCAGTAAGCTTGTTAAAGAAGAAAGTAGATCAAATAGGTTGGATCAAGAAAAAAGAACTTTGGGAGCGATGAATTTTGGGCTTTTTTCTGGAGATTCTGGTTTAGCATCTGATTTTCAGAATTATGAGACTTTAAAAGCGCTTGAGAATAAAAATACATTTATTGATTACAGCCAAATAGAGTTTTTAGAAGGAACAAAATCAATAAATATGCTTTTATGGCCGGTTTCTGTTCGCTGGATAAAAATTAAAGCCAGAGATTTGTTTGGCGAGTGCGGAGATTTTATTAAAGAGCTTAAGGGTATTAAGTATTCTTATCTTGTTTCTCCTGTTGATGGTGTCTACATTTCTTATGCTATGCCTTTAATAATTTTTGAAACTACTAATGAGAGTGATCCGCTTTATTCTATTTCTGGATTTAAATTGATAAGCAAGGGAAGTGATATAAATTTTAATGAAAATAAGGGTGGATTTTTTGGAGGACTTCCAATGTCTGAAAAATCAGTTGAACCTGGGCTTGTAACCGCATATCCTTTTGGTTCTAGTGATGCTAAAAAAGTGATTGAGGCTTTTGTTTCTCTTTATAATAATGGGACTTGGAGTGATATGATTGCCGAGATTACAATTAAGTCCAAGCAGCATCCAAAAAATGAAAAAGTTTGCAGAATTTCGCTTGATTCTCAGCTTTTTAATGTTGCTATGAAAAAAATAATTGAAAAATATCCTAAGATAAAAAGTGCAAGTTTTGCATTTAATTCGTTGATTAACTAAAAAGTTATTTTAAAAGCTAGCAGTTTAAAACCACTAGCTTTTTTAATTAATTATGAATTTTGAATTTGGGTTTGCTATATAGTGTCTTTCAGGGTATTAAGTATAGATTTGGAATCTGCTTGATTAAAAATTCCATCAAATCCGCTAGCAAGTATGCTTTTATAAGTGTTTAACTCTTCTGGATCTTTTTCTTTTTTATCTTTATTTTCTTTAATTTTCGCAAGCAGCTCTTTTATTTCATCTTCTTTTAGATCTGATAGAAATTTTTGTACAGACTCTTCTATTTTGCTTTCATCTCCACCAGTATTTTTAAAATGCAAGCCAATATTTGGGTCTACTAATTTTTCTTTTAATAAGTTTGTTAAAAATGTTAATGTTTCTTTTTCAGTGTTGTTTAAGTTTAATTTGCCTACTAATTTTTCTAAAGTTGTTGCCTTGCTAAATTCAATTCTATCTTCATCAACTAGATTTGATTTAGCTTGAGATTCTTGGGATTTTTCATCTAGATCGTTGTTTGGCTCGGTATCATTACTTTTGTTTTTGCAATTAAGCATTAATGCTAATATTATAAATACAATAATCGTTTTTTTCAAAATAGTCTCCTTAAAAAGTATTTTAATTATTAATAATTAGTAATTATAGCATTTTAATAATATGTTTAGAATATTTTAATTAATAATTATTATTATTAATTGTTAAAAATATTGTACCAATTTATTATTAAGAATAATTTTTTAAATTAGGTTGAGGGTATGGTAAGATTGCAAGAGTATTCAAAGATTAAGGATATTTTAAGTACAATTTATAAGTCAAGAAGAGCATTAGTGTGAATGCCTTCTTTGTTAGCAAATTGATTTTTAATTCAAATATTAGATAATAAAATAATTTTATTATCTAATATTTGTTTAATAATTTTTTTTAAACGATAATTGGAATCCGTTTATTCCAAGATCAAAATTGGGCTCAAAACCTGCAAGCTCAGCGCTGAGTCTTTTTTTAAGATTTTCATTGTGCCGATTTGCAAATGTAAACGGAATAATAAGTGAGACCGTGTAGGATGTTAAAACCATGCTTGCTCCTACTCCTATTAGTATGTATCCGGTTAATTGTTTTTCACCAAGGTTAAGAATAATTCCATTTACACAAAGGATTGCTCCTAATAAATTAAATCCAAGTACTGAGCCTCCACCAATATAATCTCCTTGGACAAAGGATCCTATTCCAAAGGGCAAAAATAAATTTAAAAGGAATGGCCCTATTGGATTTTTTTTCTCTTTATCATATTTATTGAAACTTTCAATACCTTTTTCAATTCTATCTTGTTTTTTAATTCCGTCTTGTTTTTCTTTTGTGGCAAAGATTTGCATTGTCAGCCCAAAAATTAATATTAATGTCAAAATTTTTTTCATGTTTTTATTATCTCCTAATAGTAAGTTTTGACAAGTAAAATATTAGCGCAATTTACAATAAATTGAAATCAATTTATTGTAAGCAAATAAAGTTTGGGTTGATTTTGTTTACTTCTGTAGTAATAGTTTTTTTTAAAAAATCTCTAAGATTAAGGAAGATAAATTAAAAGTAAAATAAGACTTTTGAAAAGTTTAATCTAAGCTTGAAAAGCAAGTTTTTAAAGTGGTCCACATATTAATTCAAAACTCTTTTGTGAGAATAATACTATCTGATAGTTATCCACTTTATTTGAGATTCTTTTGATTAATAAGGTGAAGCATAAAAGAGCAAATCTTTCTATTTTAATAAAGCTGAAAAGCTTATCATGTATAATGATGCATTAACAAGTGGGGATGGTGCAGAATGTTAAATTATTATAGAAAGGTCGCATGATTTTAGGTTTAATGGGGTTCTTATTGTCTTAAAACTTTGAATTTTTATTATATTTATTTTTTTTGAGCTTAGATTAAGCTTCAATTATTTCTTCTCAAAATCTTTTAATACCACTTATTAATGGCATTAAGTAAGTTTTTATAATATTTTTTTATACTTTAACTTTATAATTTGTTTTTATGTTTACAATTAAATTTTTTTTAAAAAAGTTTTTGATAGACATATTCGTATTAAAAAGCAAAATTGTATTATGATTGGCCCGGAGTGCCGCATTTTATATATCAAGATTACAAAACAATATTACCATTTCTTTTTTATTAATAAAAAGAAGCCCGAGATCTTATTAAGAAGTTCTGGTTAAAACTTTAAATTCATATATTAATAGTATGTGTATTGAAATAAAATTCTTTAAATTCTAGAAGATAATTTATTAGTATACTAATAAATTATCTTTATAAAGATAATTTATTAGTATACTAATAAATTATCTTCTAGAATTTAA
>NZ_JACHFC010000005.1:0-14528 GCF_014205895.1 Borreliella lanei
GTTTTGAGTCAATATGCGTTATACCAATTAAAAATTATATATATAATTTTTAATTGGTATAACGCATATTGACTCAAAACTCTAACCTCGAAAACGCAAACTTTAAACTTAAAAAACAAATTATATAATTTGGGGGTAATTATTACTTAGCAATTTTAAAATCTGTTACGAATTTATCAATTTATTCTTCATTCTCAAAAAATTCTTTATATACTTATCTTATGTATGAAAATCTAAAGAAACAACAATCACAATTAACAGATCAGGGATACAGATTATTTATTCTAATCCTAACGATACATGAAGTCAATCTAATATTAGAAAATTATTCTCAAAAAATTCTACTCAAAGTTTACAACGAAAATCTTAAGAACCAAAATCAAACTCCTAGTGATCTACCAACAATGCAAAAATACCTAAACAAATTAGAAAAAGAAATAAACGTCATAGTCAAATTCTATTTTATGAAAAATCTTAAATCTATAATTTATTATAAACTTAATTACACCTTAGAAAGGATTATTCATAAAACAAATACTTTATCTCCCAAATAATATATTTAAAACCGTATTCTCCTTTATAAAATACTTTACGCTAAAAAAATTTCAAAAAATGCTGTGCTATATTTATAATTATAAATTTAATATAATAAGGGGCTAATTCATTATTAATGGAGTAATTAACAATACAAAAGCCGAAAGACTAAAACAACAAATTAGATTGAAAAATAATAAGTTAATAATTCTTGTAGAAACGCTAAATCGCATGAATGAAGAAGCATACCATAGTACGAATCAAACTTATACTCATTCCTTAATAAAAGTTAATTTTAATATTGCTCTAGCCAAAACTAATCAACGTGCAGGATTATAAAACCCTGCAAAAATATCTTGAAATATTAGAAAATAATATAAAAGTCATCATCAAATTTCCCACAAATAAAGAAAATGAAAGTTTTAGGGGCTATTATACACTTATTTACCCTATAAAAGAATGTCGCATTCAAATTTACAATTCTCATCCTACTATATAAGCTAATATAATCCAGAATTATTCTTACTAAACAGCCTAAAGCTTTAGAGTATTAAAGGTCTAATAAAAAACAATTAAAACTAAAAAATATATAAAATTACAAAACTGATCCCCGGTTTATGATTAAAAATTAATAATATAATGCCCTAAACAAAATAAAACGCAAATTAGGGAAATTAGTATTACATAAAAGTAATAAGGGCTTAAAGTATATTCTTTTAAAGAATTTGCTTTAAGCCCTTACTTTTGCGAAATCACTTTAAAGATTAGAGTTCCTAATCATATAATATGATACACTAAATTCAAATTAAAATCTATATATAGTTTAATAAATAATTAAAATTTTCGAAATTCTGGCCACTAAAAACTTAAAAGCAAATATTCTTATAAAGGTATTTACTTTTAAAGCAAATTGATTTATATTAATAAATGCGAAAAATCTTTTAGAGAAAAAGGAGTTCTAAGTGATAAATACCTTAAATAATAAAACACCCTTAAATGGCCACAATAAAGTTCAATATAAATTGATAGTTCTTATCTCAACACTATACTATTTAAACAACAAAAATCAAAAATATACCCAAAAAAACATATTATATTACTTTAATGAAAATCTAAAAAAATGGTCAAGCTACCTCTACGCTAAGAACTATTCAAAAATATCTTTACAAATTAAACAAAGAAATAAAAGTCACAATAAACTACTATCAACATATGGGAGTAAATTGTGGGACGGAAATTTATTATAAACTTAATTATCAAAAAAATGAATGTTGCCATAAAATAAACAAATACTTTAAAGAAAAAAAATGCAAGATTTAAAAAAAGAGTTAACAACTATTTTAACAATAAGCCTGATACAAAAATGGGTAGTGTACAATTGTGCAAGTGTAATAATAATATAAAAGAAGAAAGAAAAGTTAACCAAATAGAAAAATATCAAGTAAAAAAATACTACAATAAAAGTAAACTTAAATCTAAAAATTCTCTTTCTATTTTAAATTTAGATATTAACAAAAAAGAAAAAATTGAAGTAATTAAAATTATAAAAAGAATTGAAATTGAACTAATAAAAAGGTTTAATATGCGGGCAAATAAATCCTACTTTAAAGAAAAACAAGATAAATTAAGAAAAATTTTAAGCAAGGAGAATAGGTGGCCGAAAACACTAAAAGATCTAAAAGCTATAGAAAACGAACTTATAGTATTTTAACAAATACCATTAATGATAATGAATTAAAGAACTTTTCAAAAATTATAGAGTCATCAGGTCAACTACAAGGTATATTTAACATCTTTAACTCACTTGGGGGTGCTTTTGAAGATGTAATTGCTTTCTTGTATCCCAAAAAAGACAATCTAGAAGAACTAATGACTTCACATTTAAAAAAACTTAAAGATTCTTTGGAAAAATTTTTATCTATAAAAACAACAGTCTCAG
This sequence comes from Borreliella lanei, assembly GCF_014205895.1. Taxonomy (GTDB): domain Bacteria; phylum Spirochaetota; class Spirochaetia; order Borreliales; family Borreliaceae; genus Borreliella; species Borreliella lanei. The sequence goes on from NZ_JACHFC010000005.1 coordinate 2,474, forward strand.
AAATGATGCATCAACTCTTATTAGACTATCAAAATGATGAAAATAGTATAAAAACGGACGAAAATGAGCTTAAATCTCATGTAGAAGATATTTACAATAAAATCACAGAAAAAAGCAAAGAAGCAGAAAAGCTAAAAAATGATATATATTCAATATATAATAACTTTTAAGTTGTGTGTCGAAATTGTCATAATAATACAAAAGCCTATCTTTTATTAAAGATAGGCTTTACGTTTTACTAAAGATTAAAAAGAATTTTTAAACTATAATTTACATAAACTTTAATTATAATAACAAGCAAACTGCTGTTTCTGTAGATCTTTAATTTAATAATAGCAGCATCAATAGATTAATATTACTAATGATATATTCTTTAAAAGAAGTATATTTGAGGGTAATTAATGCAAAATTAATTACCCTTGATAATTTTATTTTTAATAATTGGCGGTTACAAACAAAAATTAAAATTGCATAACAATTTTTTTATATAAAAGAACCTTTGATGAATTCAATTATGATAAGGATCAGATTCATTTATTACCAGAATTTACTCCCAACATTCAAACTCTCTAAATTCATCAATAATCTAAAAATGAAGTTATTATGCCCTCCTCCTCCACTGGAGAAGCCTATATTTAGACAATCAAAAAGTATATTCGGAGCCAAAATAAATCTATTTATTAAAAAATTTTACAAAAATTAATCAAAATAATTCTTAAAAAGCTCAAATACCACAAAACTTCTTGCAATGAAAATATTATTATGATTATATTAATAATATATCTATATTAATATTGATTATAATTTAATATTAATATTGTATTATACTAATATTGAATTATATTTAATATCAGATTTTAATTAAGGAGAATGTTTATGAAATATAACATCATTGCCAGCTTGTTTGTTTTTCTATTTCTAAATGCTTGTAATCCAGATTTTAACACCAATCAAAAAGACATGGGGTATCAATCTAGAAAACAAGGACTAAAAAATAAAAAAAGATTAAGCTCTAATAAAGAAGCAAGCTCTAATAAAGAATTAAACTCTAATAAAGAATTAAACTCTAATAAAGAATTAAACTCTAATAAAGAAGCAAGCTCTAATAAAGAATTAAACTCTAATAAAGAAGAAATCACTAATAAAAAAACAGAAACCACAATGCCTGATAATTTAAGAAATTTAATAGAACAAGCTCATGCAGATAGCGAAAAATATAAAAAAAAGTTGGAAGAAGAACCTAAAAATCAATATGGATTATTGGAAGCTTTTAAACTCATTTTTTGGTCAGGGTCCAAAGAAGTAAATATAAAGGCATCCGACGATAACCGGATATCTAAAAGATATAGAAAAAATATTTATAGTACTCTAGCTATTGATGATAATAAATTAAAGAACTTTTCAAAAATGCTAACAACATCATCCCAAATGCTAGGGGTATTTAGCGCCCTTAACAGCCTTGGAGATATTTTTGAAGAGGTAATTGTTAGCTTATATTCCAAAAAAGAAACTCTAGAAGAGCTAGGAATTCCAAATTTAGATAAGCTTAAAAATTTGTTTGAAAAATTCTTATCTTTAAAAACAACGGTCTCAGAAATTATGCACCAACTTTTATTAGATTATCAAAATAATAAAAACAGCATAAACACAGATATAAATAGGCTTAGCTCTCATGTAAAAAGAATTTATAATCAAATGCTAATAAAAGAGAAAGAAGCATACGAACTACAAAGAGAAATATTTTCAATATATAAATAACCTTTAAGTTATGTTTAAATATTGTTACAATAATCCAAAAGCCCACCTTTAATAAAAGGGAGGCTTAACGTTTTAGCTAAAAATTAAAAAGAATTTTTCACCTATAATTTACATAAAAATTTAAGTGGGCATAAGTTTGTAAAATCAATTTATTGGCTTTAAATATTCTTTTTTATGACATCTATAAAAACTCATCTGGTAAAAAACAATAAATTTTAGACCAAAAATAAATTTTCAATAGGTTTCATCTTCTTTTTGCCAAATAATATTTAATATATATATATTTTTTATGAAAAAGAACCCTTAATGAATTTCAATTGCGATAAGGATATATTCATTTATTACTAAAATTTACCTCCAATATTCAAGCTTCTAAATTCATCAATAATCTAAAAATAGTATCTTCAAGGCTTGTAATAAAAAATATCCTACTTATTTGGATAAGTATTGCTTGAAACCTTATTTTTGACCTGGAAATTATATCTCTATTGAAGGAAGTTCTTTTGATATGATCAAAAAGTATATTCAGAGTCAAAACAAACCTATTATTAACTAATTTAATAAAAAGCAATCAAAATAATTCTTAAAAAGCTTAAAATACTATAAAACTTCTCAAAAGAAAAACATTATTATGATAATTTCAATATTTTATATTTAATTAATATAATATTATATTTAATACTGGATTATATTTAATTTCAGATTTTAGATTTCAAGTAAGAAAAATATTTATGAAACATAAAATCATTGTAATCTTATTTGTTTTTCTTTTTTTAGCTTGCAATACAGATTTTAACACTAGGCAAAAAGATATAAAGTGTCAATCCAGTAAAAAAGGACTAAAATCCAATAAAAAAAGATTAGAGCCCAATCTATAAGCAAATCTAACTTAAAAAGAAGGTTCAAATCAAAAAGAAAACCATCGTACAAGTCCTAAAAACACACTGCTTAATGATTTAAGAAATTTAATAGGCAAAGCACACGCAAATAACGAAAAATATGGGGAAAAAGCTAAAAGAAGGGCCTCCCAAAGAACAATATGAAATAGAAGTTTTTAAAACCTTGGGGATGTGAGCATCATCATCAGGTGAAAAGGTGGCCGCTGATACCGAGAGAGCAAAAAGATATAGAAAAAACACTTATAGCATTTTAAATGCTATTGATGATAATCAATTAAAGAAATTTTCAGAAATTGTAATGTTATCAGGACAAATGCAGAGCATTTTTAACGCTCTTGAGGCGCCTGAATACACTCTTGCAAACTTGATTATTCCCTTATATTCCAAAAAAGACAATCTAGAAAAACTAGAGATTTCAAATCTAAAAAAGCTTAAAGATTCGTTTGAAAAATTATTATCCACAACAACAACAGCTGTTTCAAAAATGCTGCACCAACTTTTATTAGATTATCAAAATGACAAAAATCATATAAGAACAGATAATAATAAGCTTAAATCTCGTACAGACACACTTTACAATCAAATAATAGAAAAAAGAAAAAACAGAGAAGCTAAAAAATGACATATTTTCAATTATAAATAACATTTAATTATGTATTAAAATAATTGCAAGGTTTAAACCTATCTTTAATAAAGAATAGGCTTAAACCAAAGATTGCAAAGAATTTTTAACCTATAATTTATATAACTTTGGGTAAAGATTTTAGGTGAAGATAAGTTTGTAAAATTGATTTATTGGCTTTAAATATTCTATTTTTATGACATCTATAAAAACTCATCTGGTAAAAAAACAATAGCTTTTAAGCCAAAAATAAAATCTTCAATAATGCCTACTCATATTTTATAATATCTCAATGTTTAGCGTTCTTTATAGAAAAGAACTCTTAATAAATTCAATTATGATAATGATCAAATTCATTTATTATTAGAATTTGCTCTCAATATTCAACCTTCTAGATTCATAAATAACCTAAAAACAGTGTCTTAAAGTTTTATAAGAAAAAAATATTTTACTTATTATATAAGCATTGCTAACCCCTTATTTTGATCTCTAGAAGTTATTTATCTCTACTAAGGAATTATTGGTATCATCAAAAAGTATACTAGAACCAAAGTAAAATCTATTTATTAACAAATTCATTTCAATCTAAATTTCATAAAAATTATAGATGGACAATTCTTTGTTAAAGTTATCAATTAGGATAAGTCAAAAAAGTTTATATATTTGCTTAGTAAGAGCTTTAAGTTAAAGAGTTTAATTGATTTTTGATTTACTCTATATAAAAAGAAAACCCCTTAAAGATAAGAGGTTCATTTAAAAGAATGTATGGTATGAAGTAAATATTGATAATAAATTCTTTTAATTTTAAAAAAGGAGAATATTTAATACTCAATTATTAGTTCAATAATTGAGTATTACCATGTATTTTAAAATTTTTTTTTAAAAATTAGATTTTTGCAGAGAAAATCAAATATTATTCGAAGCCAAAATAAGGGTTTAAGTAACGCTTATATAATAAACAAAATGTTTTTTCTTATAAATCTTTAAAATTGTTGTCTTTGTATAGATATCCAGAATAAAACAAGAAGCTGCTTTTATAATCCCTGATTTAGAAACAGCAGATACTTTTATAGCTAAAATTTTTATAAATTTAAGACTTAATAGATAAAAACGGTTTACTAAATTTATTCAAGACTGTTATCATATAATAAGTTGTATAATGAAAAATAAAACTTTTATATTCTTAATATTTTTGATTAAAAATTTGGCAATATATGCTCAAAGCACAAACTATGAATTCAAACAAGATAAAATTAAAAATCTAAAAGGGATATTTATTAATTATAAAGTCTATCTAGCAGAAAATTTAGCAATTGACAATGTAAAAACCTTAAACCATATTTCTACATTCAAAATCAATCTTGTTATTGACAAAAAAATTGCAACTTCTATTAAAAATGAGCAAGATGTAATTAGAGCTGGGAATGAATGCGGAATCTTTTTAGAATTTCAAATCAATAACCGCATATACTATACTAAATTTTCATCAATAAAATATATTTTACAAGCAATTGAGAGTTTTACTAAAATTAAAAATACAATTAATAATTTAGAAATCAAAAATCTTGAAGGAAATGGAATTTTTTTATACAAAAATGGTCACTCATACAATTTAAAAACAGATTTTCAAGAAAAAGCAATATTTGTAAATTTTCTTGGCTTTAAAGATAATACTGGAAGGCCTTACTTTATATTTTATTATGACAATATAGATGATAAAGATAAAAATTTAAAAACAATCCTAATCTCCTTTGAAGAATTCCATAATGGAATAAGAGAAGGGCTATTCTTGCTCAGAAATGAAAAAGCCATACTAGAATTCATTAATTTTTCAAAAGATTAACACAACAGATGATATTAAAAACATTTTAAAGTCGATATTATAATAAACTAATATCAAAAAACTTGTTTATAATAAACACCCTTAATCTATATCCTTTTTAGCAAATAATTATTTAACTTGGTCTTAAAAATTATTTAAATTTAAGTCAGCTGCCACCAAGTAATTTAACTTTTGAATTAAAATCGTCCAAAAACTTTTTAAAAGGAATCTTATTAAAACTTACAATAACATCATTTCTGAAAGCATAAATCCTAAATGCTGCTATATTATCATTCCTCAAAGCAACAAATCTTATAAATTCGCTTTCTGAAATAACAAATTTATAAATTTCTACCTTAATATTTTTTTCAGTAATCACTGTTGTATAATCATAAGGAAAATATGAATCATAAAAATCTTTATAATAAACAACACGTTTGCTATCCTCTGAAACTAACTCTCCTTTAGACTCAAATCTAGTATCTGTGATTATCTTTTCAGGCCTTATTTGACTAGAATTTCTAGATTCAACTCTAACCAAAATAAAATATTCTCTTATATTTTTCAATTTATCATATTTAATAGAAATTACAGATTTAAATATTCCATCTCTAGAATAATTTACCCCAATATCATATTGTGAATCTAATACTTGAGAAAACCTATCATAAGCTATTTGATAAGTTTGACAAGAAACTAAAAAAAACACCAAAATAAAATATTTTAAACTAATTTTTGAATTCATTAAAACCTCTTAATTTATCTTATATTTATTTTAAAAAAATTTCTCAAAAATCAGAAAATTAAATAATATAATCAATTCAAATAAAAACATTCTAATTTTACAGCTTGAATTAAAATTAAAAAACTATTATTATTAGGTGTTGTTCTAACAAAAACCAATTTAAAAGATTAGGCTATAACTAATCCCAATTTATATAAATTTCAAAGTGCATCTATAGGAGAAATCGTGTATACTGACCCAAGGTCAATTATTAATACTTACTTTGTAAAAAACAAAAAAATCTTCATTATTAACCCAATAGCTTTTAAATTCGAACTTAATTTTGAAAAAACCATTCAAATAAACTTAAAAGAGAATATAGCGCTTAAAACATTTAAAGGCGGAATTATTAGTTTAGAATTAAGGTCAAGTGAATTTTCTAAATTGCCAAAAGACATTCTAAAGGGAAAACTTGAATTTTATATTAACTATGTAAGTGAAGAAAAACTCAAAATAGTTTACGACATGATGGTAGTCAACGTTTACACAATTGATTTAAAAGCTAACAATAAAGATGAAATTTATCTAATCAAACTTAAAATACTTGGTTCTATTTATAGAAAAGAAAATATAGAAAATGCTTTTATTCCTATTATAAAAAATAACAATACTTACCTTTTTGAAAACAAGGCAAATAACCAAAAAGTTAATTTACTATTAAAAGGCATCGACAAGACCATTGAACTTCCGTTTTTAACAAAAATCAGCTATTCAAATATCAAAACTATTAATACCGCCGACATAAAAACTAATGAAAATTTAAATGTAAGCATTAAAACAACGAATAGAATGTTGCTAAACCTGAGCACAAAAATCTACGAAGAACTAATCTTAACAAATTCAAATCAAATAAAAACTATCAACAATAAACAAAAAATTCTAAAAACGTTAAGATCTTTTGTTGAAAATGAAAATGGATTGGGGGGGAAAATAAGGCTAATCTTCTTAGAAAGAACAAATTTTTTGACTAAAAATTTAAACTTAAATAACTTAGACTTTATATTAAATGACATCAATATTATACAAGAAAATAGCTGCATTAGACTTGACATCACCCTATTAGAGGATAAAATTGAAAAAAAATACTTAAACCAAGCCTCAAGCACAACCCCATTTCTTAAAAATATCACATTATTGTAATTTTTTTAGAAAGACAAATTGCTGCAGCCTGCCCGAGCTACATAATCTACTAGCTCCTAACAAACACTCTAACAAGGCATTCAACATATAACCTAATATCCTTGAAACTAATACACAATATATAATAAAATGAAATTATGAGGTATTTATGTTAAGTATTAATGGTGTAAGACTTTATTCTTTAAAAGAATTCCAAAATATATTAGAAGATTCTTATAATCTTTCAATTAGCAAAAATACTATATCTAAAAAATCAAAAATTTTAAAATGCGCAATCCATGTAGACAAGCGTCCTTATCTTTTAGAAGATTTTTGCACATATTTTCTAATAGACTTTAGAAGACCTAAGCCCATAACAAATAGTATGAAAGAAACAATTCAATTAAGAATTGAGCAAGCAAAAAAAATAATGAGCCGAAAATCTACAAAACATGAAATACAAATTGTTTCAAAAAAGATGGGTCATATTTTATAATCTATAATATTGACATTTTAAAAACATTGCTATAAAATATAGAAAAAAGCTAATTATTTCGTTTGTAATACAGTAAGAATTTAGAATGCAAGCCAAATAATTGAAAAAGCTTCTGAAACCACAACAAATTTAACTTCAGAAGCCAGGATAAGATAATGATAATAAAAATAAAAAATAATGTCAATACAAATTTTAATAATCTTATAACATTAGAAGAAATTATAAAGTATACTCAAAAAAACGCAAACTCCAATTTAATAGAGTTAAAATACTCAAGACTAAAATCATATTTAACTAAAAAAAAGGCCATATACCAACGAATACTCAAGGTATGCTGGGCAATTGAACTTAAAAACAAACAATACTATAAGTCTAACAAACTTAAAACATATTCCACAATAGAAATATACAATATAGTTAATAAATGTCTTGCAAAAGATAATAAAAAAATATCAATCAGGACCTTAGAATATGATATATCATTTTTAAATCAAATACTCTTAATAACAACTAAACTAAAACATTTAGGCAAAGATAATGGAAGCTTTGCATTTTATATACAAAACAAAAGTCTTTGGAAGCACCGTTTTACAATTATTCAGGAAGCAATTAATAAAGAAATAAAAGAATATTTAAAAGACAAAAAAATAGTATCTGATTTTTCTAAAGAAATTAACAATACTACTATAAACAATAATAATATAAAAAATATAAAATCTAAAAGCTCAATTGCAGATGAATCAATTGCAGATGTTATACCTAAAGGTATAAAAGATATAAATAAGATAAAGAATTCTATAGAAAAAAACAATGTAAAAATAAACAAAATTTCTTACAAAGAATATATTGCAAATAGGTTAGTAAAAATTGACAAAATAGAAAAATTGCAAATAGAAAAAATACTCAAAATAAGCAACAATGAAAAGACCTATATAAATGCATTAAGAAACTTAAAATTGGCAATAGAAAAATACAAAGAAAAATATAAAATTGAGGACATTTCAAATCACTTTATAAAAGAATTTAAAGATAAATATAGTAAAAAAATATGGATGATGAATGGAAAAACTGACAAAACAAATGACTTTAATGAAATTTGGGAAAAAAGATTTAAAAAAACGTTTTTAAATAAAAATTTAAAAGAACAATGTCAAAGCAGCTACGAAAAAGAAAATAAAAAAAACACTAACAACAAAAAAAGAGTAAACATTCTTTTTTCTAACAACAAAGGTTTTAAAAGAATCAGTAAAATAGTAATTAATCAAAATTAATTACTATTTACATATAATAAAAACTTCTGAAAAGATTCTTTATTAAAAATATGAAAAATCAATATCTAATAACCAAATTAAAAGAATTTAAAATTAGATTATAGGCAGAGAATTCCTCTATTTTCCAAAAAAACTAATCATTTTCTTTTACAAGATATATGAGTTTTATCATAGTAATCTGAAACATTAGACAATCTGGAATAATAAGAATGATTTTTATTATTATTTTCGTCTAATTTAATTTGAGAATTTTTAACCTCGGATTCTTTTTTACTTAAACATTGATAATCTAAATTATCCATATATTTCTTTTTAAAATTAGAAACCCCATCTATTTTGTTTCGATCTTTATTTGTTGATAGATCACAGCCCAAAACCAACAAGGAAGTTAATATCATAGATAATAATAAAATAATAATTTTTTTATTCATAAATCTCTTTCTCCCTAATTTTAATAATCAAAATTTGCCTTAAAAAAACTACAAATCAAAGGTAAACATATTTCAAAATTCAAAGATAAAAATTATTGCAGTATATGGATAAGTAATTTTTCTAATATAAAATTAGTCCAAATTTATATCTATTTTTAGCATTTTAGTCATAGAAATTATATTCTAAATTAACCATTTTTTAAAGCAAAATTTGAAAAAAATATATATTCTTATAAAGGAATATAAACTGATAAAAGTACAAAAATATTGTTTCATAAGCCCGAAATAATGCATTAAATTATTATCATTCTTTTAAATAAAAATTTAAAATTAATTATTGATATCCTAAACCCAAAAGAAATTTTTCAAAAATATTTGGATGTGTAAGATTTTTGTATAGCAAGAGAAAAGTATTAATGATTTATGATGATATAGGGCTAAAAAATAATTATTATATAAATCAAATTGTTGTTGATTTTATTTAAATAAAACAGGGAAATGTTCTTTTATTAATCAAACCATGTAATAATTAGATATTAGAAATGCAACTATAAAATCAAGCGATAATAGTAGCTTGTAGCAGTTGCAATGCTGCATGACAGAAATCCAAATTCAAATCAAAATTTTAATTCTTATTTATAAAGAAATAAAAACTAATACAGGAGCTACATAAAGTAAAGCTTGTAAATAATGTATTGATGAAGATTATTTCTAGAAAGAGTGTAAAAAGCTAACATGAAATAAATCGAAGATCTGTCTTGTCTCTATAATCTTTAATTTAGAGATAGCAGGTTGAATCTTTATAGCACTATTAAAATTTTATACTTTACATTCACAATACAAATTTTTAGTTAATTTATGTTTTTGGTGTTTTCATTTTCTCTATTTGCGATAAAATTGTTAGTTTAGACGTTAAATATTTAAATTTTTATTTTTTAAAAAAATAAGTCCCTACCCCTAATCTTATTTGGAGAGGATTAATAGGGGTGTTGGGGACTGTTGGCAGATCGTTTTCTACCTTACATATATAATATTTTATTTTTTTAATTTTGTAAATATTATTTAATAATAATAAATAAAATTAAACGTTTTTAAGTAAAATGCTAAATTTTGGCTTTTTCTCCACTATTTCGTTTTAATTTTGTTTGGTTTAGCATATTGTTGCTATTGACCTTCAATTTTATTGATGGCTTTTAAAAGCCTTATTTGACCCTTATTAAGGGTTTTTTTTTCATGTTTGAGCTTTAAAGGATTTAATTTTTGATTCATTATTTGAATTTCTTTAATTTCTGCTACAGTTGGTTCATGATTTATCCATTTTTTATCTATCCAGCCTTTTTCCCATTCATAATAGCTTTCATTAAAGTTGGTTCTGTTTTGTTCGTCAAAGTGTCTTGCTAGTGCGGCAATTATTTTTGTTCCATATTTAAGCATTTTTTCTGTTTCTGTCTTTGTAATAAATGTGTCGTAATCATAATTTTCTCCGGTTTGCATATTAACAATATCAACTATAAGTTTAAAAGTATTTATGCAATTCATTGCAATATTTGTAGATGAAAAATTAGGATCACTAAGGGCTTTAATATTAAGCTCATACTTTTTCTTTAAACTTATGGGAATTTTAAAAAAGTCAATTATAAAACCATTTATTTTTGCTCGATAATTAGCTTCATATTTGGAATTTCCAAAGAAAGTTCCTTTTATGCCCCCAATTGTATATTCATTATAGTTTATTGTTATTTCTTTTTGCATTTTTATCCTTTAAAAATATATTATTATAATATAGTACTACGTATTAATTGATATTATATATCAATTAATACGTAGTACAAATAAAAAAATATTTTTAATTTTGTTTTTTTTCTAAACTGTTGTAAATTTTAACTTATCTTTAACCTTTAACCATTTATAAAAAGTCCTTAAGAGAGAAATTTCTTAGGACTTTTTATAAATTTAATAAAAAATAATAAATAATTGTCCACCTATATCCCTTTGAAATTTCGGTAGTGAGATGGGTTTGTAAAATATATTTATTTAGCTCCGAATATACTTTTTGATGATATCGATAGAGGTTTTAATGATAAGGCAATAGCTTAAGATGCCGTTTTTAGATTGTTGATTAATTCATAAGGTTGAATATTATAAGTAAATTCTAGCGATAAATGAATTTGATTTTTATCATAACTTAATTTATTAAAAGTTCTTTTCCCCATAAAGAACATAAAATAAACATTATTTGGTAAAGAGAAGATTGGCATTTATAAATACATAATATATTCTAACGCCAACCAAAAGAAATGCTTTTAAAATTATTTAGATGTATAGGATTTGTAGCATAATGTTAAAGATGCAAGATAGATTGTTATTAAAAAATAAGCAAAGTTCTATTATTTATCTAGGTAAATAATAATAGTAGAGAGCGCAATCAATTAATTTTATGCAAAGAGGAATGTTTGGGAAAAGTATTAATGATTTAGGATGTTATGAGCTTATAAGACAATTATGGTATAAATCAAAATGATATTGATCCTTTTTACATAAATCGGGTATATGTTTTCTGTCAATTAAACTATTTAGTAATTATGGTATTAAAAATATAGCTCTAAAATTAAGTGATAAAAACTAAGGCAGGAATTGCCTGGAGGCGAGCCCATTGGTCATGTCCTTGTTTGGGAGATAGAGACTGTGCGCTCTTATAAAAGGGAATAACCTAAAAAGCTATCATAGAATGAGACAAAAAGCTTTTTTTATAATCTTTGATTTATAAAATAGTAGTTTGTTAGTTTTTTAAAACCATATCAGATCTAATTCATTAAAAAATTTTGTAAAAGCAACTTCCATGGGTAGAGATTA
>NZ_JACHFC010000005.1:14626-20897 GCF_014205895.1 Borreliella lanei
TAAAATAATTAATATATGATATAAAATAATTAATATATGATATAAAATAATTAATATATGATATAAAATAATTAATATATGATATAAAATAATTAATATATGATATAAAATAATTAAAAGGAAGTTTGTATGAAAAAAATAGCATTTCATATTCAAAAAGGCGGCGTTGGTAAAACTACCTTAAGCGGGAATATTGCAAGTTATTTATCTAAAGCAAGAAAAGTTATATTGGTTGATTGTGATATACAGCAAGGAAGTTCTTCTACATGGTTTCTTAATCATGAAATTCTAAAGCTGGATATTAAAGATTTTCTTTTGAAGAAGGTTGATATAGATCAAGTAGTAAGACAAATACAAAAAAATTTTTATATTTTGCCATGTGTGCCGAGTGGAACTTTTAGAAGAGATGTGCAACATGAATTGCAAGATTTTCCATATTTGATAGATGATTTTTGCTTGGAATTGGAGAAATTGGGATTTGAATTTGCAATTTTTGATTTATCTCCCAGTTTTGAGCTTTGGGAGCGAAGAATTATTCTTGCAATGTGTGAGGTTGTTACTCCACTGACTCCAGAATTTCTAAGTCTTGAAGTAATTAATATTTTTAAAGAAGAGTTTGATTCTTTGTTAAAATCTTATAGAAAAAAGGTTAAACATGAGAAAATTATTTGTAATATGCTTAATAAAAGTTTTAAAAGGCATAATTTACACTTGGAGCAATTTAAAACTTTTGGATATGACCTTTATGAGGTTGGACAAGATTCTAAAATAGCAGAATCTCAGCTATATAAGAAGTCGATTTTTGATTATTATCCTGAGAGTAGGTCTATCTTAGAACTTTCAAGATTGGGGGATGCTTTATGCCTATAAGCAAAGAGGTTAATTTAGAAGAAATTATTAAACAAAATGTTAGCAAATCTAAATTTGCTTTTCATGACGACGATGTTATTAGCAATAACATTTCAAATGTTAAGCCTAGTAGATCAAAGATGACGATCAAACAAATAAGTGTAGGATTGAAATATGAATATTGGGTTGAATTTTATTCTATTTTAGAAAAAAAGGGGTTAACAGCTTCTGGTTTTATAAGAACTTTAATTATGGAATATATAGAAGCTTCTAAGAAATAAATAATCTTTGATGAAGATGCTTTCTTTAGATTATTGATAAATTTAGCAGGGTGAATGTTTATAATTCAATTCTTATTATAATTGAATTCATTTATGGTTATTCCCTATAAGGAATACCCATAAATTTGTAAAGACGGAACAGAAGTCCGTCGTTTATGCTTATATTTAGTAATTAGTGCTCGGTGGATAAATTAATAAAATATATGCAGTGATTATCAAAAGTTGTTTTATATTCTATATATACCAAGTAATTATAATATATGGGTGACTGATAAAGCGTAAAAAAATAGAATATATTCTGACACTAATCAAGATAAATTTTTAAAAAGTATTTAGGGGTGGAAGATTTTTGTAAAATAAAATTTTAAATGATAATAGGAAAGATTCTTATGGAAAAATAGGAAAAATTTTGGTATTAATCTAGGTGAATATAAAAGTAAATTTCCATCCTTATTAAAGGAAGTTGATACTTTAATTCTTTGTGGCGCACGGATTAATTCAACTTCTATGTATAATTTTTATATAAATTTAAAAAGGAATCAAAACGCAGGTATTTTCCAAATATAAGAGTATAAAAATAGTTAAATTTTTAGAGCTAATATAAAGCTTATTAAAATAGGATTTATGTTATATCTACATAGAAGCATTATAATAGTAATAAACTTATTAAAAATATAGTAGTAGTAGAAAAAAATGCCGATAATAAATATTTATTTAAGCAGCAGTTTAAGCGCTTAGATTTAAAATAACAATAAAACCAAGGCTTAAAAATAATAAAAAAGAGTGGTTAAGGGGGAAAAACAATCATACTAAATATTTATGAAAAATAAAAATAAGCTTAAAAAATACTAAAGATAACCTAATAAGTTGTCATATAGGATGAATAAATAATTTATTTTGATAATCTTTGATTTATAAATAGTAGTTAGCTTGTTGGATGGATACAGTCATTTGGCTTAATTGCAATTAATACAATAAGTTAAATCATTGTATTAATTGCAATTAAAGTTATTGATATTATAATAAATATATAAAACTTATTTTTAATAATTAATAGATAAAAAATTAATTTTAACATTTCTATTAATAATAAAAAAATATCAAAACATTTTTTACAAAATCTGATGAATTTTGTAAAAAATGTTTTTAGTTGTATATGAAAGTATATTATACACATAGTCAAGCATGAATACACGATTATCGCTGTCATAAAAATTTTAATTCTCCTTCAATTTTAGTCTATCTCAATTTTTTAAAAATTCCATTTTTGTTTATCGATAGCTCTGTATGCATTTGTTGAATGCATGTTATAATTTTAATATTTGAGAGTGTTTTAAATACCGGTTTAGTTGCGTTGTTGTTTGAAAAGTTTCCATACAAGAAATTTTTTTGTTTTCCCTTTTTTACTGATCTTGTTACATTTGATGGGTATTCTTTTTTTCTCTAGGCTTTGAATTAAAAATAATAATCATATTATCTATATAATCTTTATTTAATGTTTTAAATAAAGATTATTGATCTAGAGCTAAGACATAGTTAGAATTTGTTTTTCAAATTTTAAAATAATAAGATTTGCTAGGCAATATTATTGGATTTTTATATATTTTGGTTGCAAACTCTTCAAGCGTTATATCATTTTAACCAATTCTAATAGATTATACTTGAGAAAATATTTCTTGGGATTGTTGCTTTTAAAAAGTTTGGTGTTATAAAATATTTTAAAATTTCTTCTTTGAGATATAAATTAATATTTTTTCTCCCATATTTTGTGGAAGCTTTTATATTTTCTGGTTGTTTATAGGAAATGTTTTTTCTTATTTTTCCAATTTAAGTGGCTTGATATAAATGGTATTTTTTTATACTTTTATTTAGCATAGTTTGTATTTCTTTTAAAGTAAAATATTCTTTGTTTTTATTGGCAATAAGAACCATTAAATTCCCCAGTTTTACATATATGTTGTGTAGTTTGCTATAAGCAGGCCAATGTGTTAAACGAAGAGTAAAAGCTATTCTTTTCTTTTTTTTAAAATTGTAAAGCACTTTATACTAAATAACTATAAACTAGTTTATAGTTATTTAGTATAAAGTGCTTTACAATTTTAAAAAAAAGAAAAGAATAGCTTTTACTCTTCGTTTAACACATTGGCCTGCTTATAGCAAACTACACAACATATATGTAAAACTGGGGAATTTAATGGTTCTTATTGCCAATAAAAACAAAGAATATTTTACTTTAAAAGAAATACAAACTATGCTAAATAAAAGTATAAAAAAATACCATTTATATCAAGCCACTTAAATTGGAAAAATAAGAAAAAACATTTCCTATAAACAACCAGAAAATATAAAAGCTTCCACAAAATATGGGAGAAAAAATATTAATTTATATCTCAAAGAAGAAATTTTAAAATATTTTATAACACCAAACTTTTTAAAAGCAACAATCCCAAGAAATATTTTCTCAAGTATAATCTATTAGAATTGGTTAAAATGATATAACGCTTGAAGAGTTTGCAACCAAAATATATAAAAATCCAATAATATTGCCTAGCAAATCTTATTATTTTAAAATTTGAAAAACAAATTCTAACTATGTCTTAGCTCTAGATCAATAATCTTTATTTAAAACATTAAATAAAGATTATATAGATAATATGATTATTATTTTTAATTCAAAGCCTAGAGAAAAAAAGAATACCCATCAAATGTAACAAGATCAGTAAAAAAGGGAAAACAAAAAAATTTCTTGTATGGAAACTTTTCAAACAACAACGCAACTAAACCGGTATTTAAAACACTCTCAAATATTAAAATTATAACATGCATTCAACAAATGCATACAGAGCTATCGATAAACAAAAATGGAATTTTTAAAAAATTGAGATAGACTAAAATTGAAGGAGAATTAAAATTTTTATGACAGCGATAATCGTGTATTCATGCTTGACTATGTGTATAATATACTTTCATATACAACTAAAAACATTTTTTACAAAATTCATCAGATTTTGTAAAAAATGTTTTGATATTTTTTTATTATTAATAGAAATGTTAAAATTAATTTTTTATCTATTAATTATTAAAAATAAGTTTTATATATTTATTATAATATCAATAACTTTAATTGCAATTAATACAATGATTTAACTTATTGTATTAATTGCAATTAAGCCAAATGACTGTATCCATCCAACAAGCTAACTACTATTTATAAATCAAAGATTATCAAAATAAATTATTTATTCATCCTATATGACAACTTATTAGGTTATCTTTAGTATTTTTTAAGCTTATTTTTATTTTTCATAAATATTTAGTATGATTGTTTTTCCCCCTTAACCACTCTTTTTTATTATTTTTAAGCCTTGGTTTTATTGTTATTTTAAATCTAAGCGCTTAAACTGCTGCTTAAATAAATATTTATTATCGGCATTTTTTTCTACTACTACTATATTTTTAATAAGTTTATTACTATTATAATGCTTCTATGTAGATATAACATAAATCCTATTTTAATAAGCTTTATATTAGCTCTAAAAATTTAACTATTTTTATACTCTTATATTTGGAAAATACCTGCGTTTTGATTCCTTTTTAAATTTATATAAAAATTATACATAGAAGTTGAATTAATCCGTGCGCCACAAAGAATTAAAGTATCAACTTCCTTTAATAAGGATGGAAATTTACTTTTATATTCACCTAGATTAATACCAAAATTTTTCCTATTTTTCCATAAGAATCTTTCCTATTATCATTTAAAATTTTATTTTACAAAAATCTTCCACCCCTAAATACTTTTTAAAAATTTATCTTGATTAGTGTCAGAATATATTCTATTTTTTTACGCTTTATCAGTCACCCATATATTATAATTACTTGGTATATATAGAATATAAAACAACTTTTGATAATCACTGCATATATTTTATTAATTTATCCACCGAGCACTAATTACTAAATATAAGCATAAACGACGGACTTCTGTTCCGTCTTTACAAATTTATGGGTATTCCTTATAGGGAATAACCATAAATGAATTCAATTATAATAAGAATTGAATTATAAACATTCACCCTGCTAAATTTATCAATAATCTAAAGAAAGCATCTTCATCAAAGATTATTTATTTCTTAGAAGCTTCTATATATTCCATAATTAAAGTTCTTATAAAACCAGAAGCTGTTAACCCCTTTTTTTCTAAAATAGAATAAAATTCAACCCAATATTCATATTTCAATCCTACACTTATTTGTTTGATCGTCATCTTTGATCTACTAGGCTTAACATTTGAAATGTTATTGCTAATAACATCGTCGTCATGAAAAGCAAATTTAGATTTGCTAACATTTTGTTTAATAATTTCTTCTAAATTAACCTCTTTGCTTATAGGCATAAAGCATCCCCCAATCTTGAAAGTTCTAAGATAGACCTACTCTCAGGATAATAATCAAAAATCGACTTCTTATATAGCTGAGATTCTGCTATTTTAGAATCTTGTCCAACCTCATAAAGGTCATATCCAAAAGTTTTAAATTGCTCCAAGTGTAAATTATGCCTTTTAAAACTTTTATTAAGCATATTACAAATAATTTTCTCATGTTTAACCTTTTTTCTATAAGATTTTAACAAAGAATCAAACTCTTCTTTAAAAATATTAATTCCTTCAAGACTTAGAAATTCTGGAGTCAGTGGAGTAACAACCTCACACATTGCAAGAATAATTCTTCGCTCCCAAAGCTCAAAACTGGGAGATAAATCAAAAATTGCAAATTCAAATCCCAATTTCTCCAATTCCAAGCAAAAATCATCTATCAAATATGGAAAATCTTGCAATTCATGTTGCACATCTCTTCTAAAAGTTCCACTCGGCACACATGGCAAAATATAAAAATTTTTTTGTATTTGTCTTACTACTTGATCTATATCAACCTTCTTCAAAAGAAAATCTTTAATATCCAGCTTTAGAATTTCATGATTAAGAAACCATGTAGAAGAACTTCCTTGCTGTATATCACAATCAACCAATATAACTTTTCTTGCTTTAGATAAATAACTTGCAATATTCCCGCTTAAGGTAGTTTTACCAACGCCGCCTTTTTGAATATGAAATGCTATTTTTTTCATACAAACTTCCTTTT
>NZ_JACHFC010000005.1:20995-35638 GCF_014205895.1 Borreliella lanei
TTAATTATTTTATATCATATATTAATTATTTTATATCATATATTAATTATTTTATATCATATATTAATTATTTTATATCATATATTAATTATTTTATATCATATATTAATTATTTTAATCTCTACCCATGGAAGTTGCTTTTACAAAATTTTTTAATGAATTAGATCTGATATGGTTTTAAAAAACTAACAAACTACTATTTTATAAATCAAAGATTATAAAAAAAGCTTTTTGTCTCATTCTATGATAGCTTTTTAGGTTATTCCCTTTTATAAGAGCGCACAGTCTCTATCTCCCAAACAAGGACATGACCAATGGGCTCGCCTCCAGGCAATTCCTGCCTTAGTTTTTATCACTTAATTTTAGAGCTATATTTTTAATACCATAATTACTAAATAGTTTAATTGACAGAAAACATATACCCGATTTATGTAAAAAGGATCAATATCATTTTGATTTATACCATAATTGTCTTATAAGCTCATAACATCCTAAATCATTAATACTTTTCCCAAACATTCCTCTTTGCATAAAATTAATTGATTGCGCTCTCTACTATTATTATTTACCTAGATAAATAATAGAACTTTGCTTATTTTTTAATAACAATCTATCTTGCATCTTTAACATTATGCTACAAATCCTATACATCTAAATAATTTTAAAAGCATTTCTTTTGGTTGGCGTTAGAATATATTATGTATTTATAAATGCCAATCTTCTCTTTACCAAATAATGTTTATTTTATGTTCTTTATGGGGAAAAGAACTTTTAATAAATTAAGTTATGATAAAAATCAAATTCATTTATCGCTAGAATTTACTTATAATATTCAACCTTATGAATTAATCAACAATCTAAAAACGGCATCTTAAGCTATTGCCTTATCATTAAAACCTCTATCGATATCATCAAAAAGTATATTCGGAGCTAAATAAATATATTTTACAAACCCATCTCACTACCGAAATTTCAAAGGGATATAGGTGGACAATTATTTATTATTTTTTATTAAATTTATAAAAAGTCCTAAGAAATTTCTCTCTTAAGGACTTTTTATAAATGGTTAAAGGTTAAAGATAAGTTAAAATTTACAACAGTTTAGAAAAAAAACAAAATTAAAAATATTTTTTTATTTGTACTACGTATTAATTGATATATAATATCAATTAATACGTAGTACTATATTATAATAATATATTTTTAAAGGATAAAAATGCAAAAAGAAATAACAATAAACTATAATGAATATACAATTGGGGGCATAAAAGGAACTTTCTTTGGAAATTCCAAATATGAAGCTAATTATCGAGCAAAAATAAATGGTTTTATAATTGACTTTTTTAAAATTCCCATAAGTTTAAAGAAAAAGTATGAGCTTAATATTAAAGCCCTTAGTGATCCTAATTTTTCATCTACAAATATTGCAATGAATTGCATAAATACTTTTAAACTTATAGTTGATATTGTTAATATGCAAACCGGAGAAAATTATGATTACGACACATTTATTACAAAGACAGAAACAGAAAAAATGCTTAAATATGGAACAAAAATAATTGCCGCACTAGCAAGACACTTTGACGAACAAAACAGAACCAACTTTAATGAAAGCTATTATGAATGGGAAAAAGGCTGGATAGATAAAAAATGGATAAATCATGAACCAACTGTAGCAGAAATTAAAGAAATTCAAATAATGAATCAAAAATTAAATCCTTTAAAGCTCAAACATGAAAAAAAAACCCTTAATAAGGGTCAAATAAGGCTTTTAAAAGCCATCAATAAAATTGAAGGTCAATAGCAACAATATGCTAAACCAAACAAAATTAAAACGAAATAGTGGAGAAAAAGCCAAAATTTAGCATTTTACTTAAAAACGTTTAATTTTATTTATTATTATTAAATAATATTTACAAAATTAAAAAAATAAAATATTATATATGTAAGGTAGAAAACGATCTGCCAACAGTCCCCAACACCCCTATTAATCCTCTCCAAATAAGATTAGGGGTAGGGACTTATTTTTTTAAAAAATAAAAATTTAAATATTTAACGTCTAAACTAACAATTTTATCGCAAATAGAGAAAATGAAAACACCAAAAACATAAATTAACTAAAAATTTGTATTGTGAATGTAAAGTATAAAATTTTAATAGTGCTATAAAGATTCAACCTGCTATCTCTAAATTAAAGATTATAGAGACAAGACAGATCTTCGATTTATTTCATGTTAGCTTTTTACACTCTTTCTAGAAATAATCTTCATCAATACATTATTTACAAGCTTTACTTTATGTAGCTCCTGTATTAGTTTTTATTTCTTTATAAATAAGAATTAAAATTTTGATTTGAATTTGGATTTCTGTCATGCAGCATTGCAACTGCTACAAGCTACTATTATCGCTTGATTTTATAGTTGCATTTCTAATATCTAATTATTACATGGTTTGATTAATAAAAGAACATTTCCCTGTTTTATTTAAATAAAATCAACAACAATTTGATTTATATAATAATTATTTTTTAGCCCTATATCATCATAAATCATTAATACTTTTCTCTTGCTATACAAAAATCTTACACATCCAAATATTTTTGAAAAATTTCTTTTGGGTTTAGGATATCAATAATTAATTTTAAATTTTTATTTAAAAGAATGATAATAATTTAATGCATTATTTCGGGCTTATGAAACAATATTTTTGTACTTTTATCAGTTTATATTCCTTTATAAGAATATATATTTTTTTCAAATTTTGCTTTAAAAAATGGTTAATTTAGAATATAATTTCTATGACTAAAATGCTAAAAATAGATATAAATTTGGACTAATTTTATATTAGAAAAATTACTTATCCATATACTGCAATAATTTTTATCTTTGAATTTTGAAATATGTTTACCTTTGATTTGTAGTTTTTTTAAGGCAAATTTTGATTATTAAAATTAGGGAGAAAGAGATTTATGAATAAAAAAATTATTATTTTATTATTATCTATGATATTAACTTCCTTGTTGGTTTTGGGCTGTGATCTATCAACAAATAAAGATCGAAACAAAATAGATGGGGTTTCTAATTTTAAAAAGAAATATATGGATAATTTAGATTATCAATGTTTAAGTAAAAAAGAATCCGAGGTTAAAAATTCTCAAATTAAATTAGACGAAAATAATAATAAAAATCATTCTTATTATTCCAGATTGTCTAATGTTTCAGATTACTATGATAAAACTCATATATCTTGTAAAAGAAAATGATTAGTTTTTTTGGAAAATAGAGGAATTCTCTGCCTATAATCTAATTTTAAATTCTTTTAATTTGGTTATTAGATATTGATTTTTCATATTTTTAATAAAGAATCTTTTCAGAAGTTTTTATTATATGTAAATAGTAATTAATTTTGATTAATTACTATTTTACTGATTCTTTTAAAACCTTTGTTGTTAGAAAAAAGAATGTTTACTCTTTTTTTGTTGTTAGTGTTTTTTTTATTTTCTTTTTCGTAGCTGCTTTGACATTGTTCTTTTAAATTTTTATTTAAAAACGTTTTTTTAAATCTTTTTTCCCAAATTTCATTAAAGTCATTTGTTTTGTCAGTTTTTCCATTCATCATCCATATTTTTTTACTATATTTATCTTTAAATTCTTTTATAAAGTGATTTGAAATGTCCTCAATTTTATATTTTTCTTTGTATTTTTCTATTGCCAATTTTAAGTTTCTTAATGCATTTATATAGGTCTTTTCATTGTTGCTTATTTTGAGTATTTTTTCTATTTGCAATTTTTCTATTTTGTCAATTTTTACTAACCTATTTGCAATATATTCTTTGTAAGAAATTTTGTTTATTTTTACATTGTTTTTTTCTATAGAATTCTTTATCTTATTTATATCTTTTATACCTTTAGGTATAACATCTGCAATTGATTCATCTGCAATTGAGCTTTTAGATTTTATATTTTTTATATTATTATTGTTTATAGTAGTATTGTTAATTTCTTTAGAAAAATCAGATACTATTTTTTTGTCTTTTAAATATTCTTTTATTTCTTTATTAATTGCTTCCTGAATAATTGTAAAACGGTGCTTCCAAAGACTTTTGTTTTGTATATAAAATGCAAAGCTTCCATTATCTTTGCCTAAATGTTTTAGTTTAGTTGTTATTAAGAGTATTTGATTTAAAAATGATATATCATATTCTAAGGTCCTGATTGATATTTTTTTATTATCTTTTGCAAGACATTTATTAACTATATTGTATATTTCTATTGTGGAATATGTTTTAAGTTTGTTAGACTTATAGTATTGTTTGTTTTTAAGTTCAATTGCCCAGCATACCTTGAGTATTCGTTGGTATATGGCCTTTTTTTTAGTTAAATATGATTTTAGTCTTGAGTATTTTAACTCTATTAAATTGGAGTTTGCGTTTTTTTGAGTATACTTTATAATTTCTTCTAATGTTATAAGATTATTAAAATTTGTATTGACATTATTTTTTATTTTTATTATCATTATCTTATCCTGGCTTCTGAAGTTAAATTTGTTGTGGTTTCAGAAGCTTTTTCAATTATTTGGCTTGCATTCTAAATTCTTACTGTATTACAAACGAAATAATTAGCTTTTTTCTATATTTTATAGCAATGTTTTTAAAATGTCAATATTATAGATTATAAAATATGACCCATCTTTTTTGAAACAATTTGTATTTCATGTTTTGTAGATTTTCGGCTCATTATTTTTTTTGCTTGCTCAATTCTTAATTGAATTGTTTCTTTCATACTATTTGTTATGGGCTTAGGTCTTCTAAAGTCTATTAGAAAATATGTGCAAAAATCTTCTAAAAGATAAGGACGCTTGTCTACATGGATTGCGCATTTTAAAATTTTTGATTTTTTAGATATAGTATTTTTGCTAATTGAAAGATTATAAGAATCTTCTAATATATTTTGGAATTCTTTTAAAGAATAAAGTCTTACACCATTAATACTTAACATAAATACCTCATAATTTCATTTTATTATATATTGTGTATTAGTTTCAAGGATATTAGGTTATATGTTGAATGCCTTGTTAGAGTGTTTGTTAGGAGCTAGTAGATTATGTAGCTCGGGCAGGCTGCAGCAATTTGTCTTTCTAAAAAAATTACAATAATGTGATATTTTTAAGAAATGGGGTTGTGCTTGAGGCTTGGTTTAAGTATTTTTTTTCAATTTTATCCTCTAATAGGGTGATGTCAAGTCTAATGCAGCTATTTTCTTGTATAATATTGATGTCATTTAATATAAAGTCTAAGTTATTTAAGTTTAAATTTTTAGTCAAAAAATTTGTTCTTTCTAAGAAGATTAGCCTTATTTTCCCCCCCAATCCATTTTCATTTTCAACAAAAGATCTTAACGTTTTTAGAATTTTTTGTTTATTGTTGATAGTTTTTATTTGATTTGAATTTGTTAAGATTAGTTCTTCGTAGATTTTTGTGCTCAGGTTTAGCAACATTCTATTCGTTGTTTTAATGCTTACATTTAAATTTTCATTAGTTTTTATGTCGGCGGTATTAATAGTTTTGATATTTGAATAGCTGATTTTTGTTAAAAACGGAAGTTCAATGGTCTTGTCGATGCCTTTTAATAGTAAATTAACTTTTTGGTTATTTGCCTTGTTTTCAAAAAGGTAAGTATTGTTATTTTTTATAATAGGAATAAAAGCATTTTCTATATTTTCTTTTCTATAAATAGAACCAAGTATTTTAAGTTTGATTAGATAAATTTCATCTTTATTGTTAGCTTTTAAATCAATTGTGTAAACGTTGACTACCATCATGTCGTAAACTATTTTGAGTTTTTCTTCACTTACATAGTTAATATAAAATTCAAGTTTTCCCTTTAGAATGTCTTTTGGCAATTTAGAAAATTCACTTGACCTTAATTCTAAACTAATAATTCCGCCTTTAAATGTTTTAAGCGCTATATTCTCTTTTAAGTTTATTTGAATGGTTTTTTCAAAATTAAGTTCGAATTTAAAAGCTATTGGGTTAATAATGAAGATTTTTTTGTTTTTTACAAAGTAAGTATTAATAATTGACCTTGGGTCAGTATACACGATTTCTCCTATAGATGCACTTTGAAATTTATATAAATTGGGATTAGTTATAGCCTAATCTTTTAAATTGGTTTTTGTTAGAACAACACCTAATAATAATAGTTTTTTAATTTTAATTCAAGCTGTAAAATTAGAATGTTTTTATTTGAATTGATTATATTATTTAATTTTCTGATTTTTGAGAAATTTTTTTAAAATAAATATAAGATAAATTAAGAGGTTTTAATGAATTCAAAAATTAGTTTAAAATATTTTATTTTGGTGTTTTTTTTAGTTTCTTGTCAAACTTATCAAATAGCTTATGATAGGTTTTCTCAAGTATTAGATTCACAATATGATATTGGGGTAAATTATTCTAGAGATGGAATATTTAAATCTGTAATTTCTATTAAATATGATAAATTGAAAAATATAAGAGAATATTTTATTTTGGTTAGAGTTGAATCTAGAAATTCTAGTCAAATAAGGCCTGAAAAGATAATCACAGATACTAGATTTGAGTCTAAAGGAGAGTTAGTTTCAGAGGATAGCAAACGTGTTGTTTATTATAAAGATTTTTATGATTCATATTTTCCTTATGATTATACAACAGTGATTACTGAAAAAAATATTAAGGTAGAAATTTATAAATTTGTTATTTCAGAAAGCGAATTTATAAGATTTGTTGCTTTGAGGAATGATAATATAGCAGCATTTAGGATTTATGCTTTCAGAAATGATGTTATTGTAAGTTTTAATAAGATTCCTTTTAAAAAGTTTTTGGACGATTTTAATTCAAAAGTTAAATTACTTGGTGGCAGCTGACTTAAATTTAAATAATTTTTAAGACCAAGTTAAATAATTATTTGCTAAAAAGGATATAGATTAAGGGTGTTTATTATAAACAAGTTTTTTGATATTAGTTTATTATAATATCGACTTTAAAATGTTTTTAATATCATCTGTTGTGTTAATCTTTTGAAAAATTAATGAATTCTAGTATGGCTTTTTCATTTCTGAGCAAGAATAGCCCTTCTCTTATTCCATTATGGAATTCTTCAAAGGAGATTAGGATTGTTTTTAAATTTTTATCTTTATCATCTATATTGTCATAATAAAATATAAAGTAAGGCCTTCCAGTATTATCTTTAAAGCCAAGAAAATTTACAAATATTGCTTTTTCTTGAAAATCTGTTTTTAAATTGTATGAGTGACCATTTTTGTATAAAAAAATTCCATTTCCTTCAAGATTTTTGATTTCTAAATTATTAATTGTATTTTTAATTTTAGTAAAACTCTCAATTGCTTGTAAAATATATTTTATTGATGAAAATTTAGTATAGTATATGCGGTTATTGATTTGAAATTCTAAAAAGATTCCGCATTCATTCCCAGCTCTAATTACATCTTGCTCATTTTTAATAGAAGTTGCAATTTTTTTGTCAATAACAAGATTGATTTTGAATGTAGAAATATGGTTTAAGGTTTTTACATTGTCAATTGCTAAATTTTCTGCTAGATAGACTTTATAATTAATAAATATCCCTTTTAGATTTTTAATTTTATCTTGTTTGAATTCATAGTTTGTGCTTTGAGCATATATTGCCAAATTTTTAATCAAAAATATTAAGAATATAAAAGTTTTATTTTTCATTATACAACTTATTATATGATAACAGTCTTGAATAAATTTAGTAAACCGTTTTTATCTATTAAGTCTTAAATTTATAAAAATTTTAGCTATAAAAGTATCTGCTGTTTCTAAATCAGGGATTATAAAAGCAGCTTCTTGTTTTATTCTGGATATCTATACAAAGACAACAATTTTAAAGATTTATAAGAAAAAACATTTTGTTTATTATATAAGCGTTACTTAAACCCTTATTTTGGCTTCGAATAATATTTGATTTTCTCTGCAAAAATCTAATTTTTAAAAAAAAATTTTAAAATACATGGTAATACTCAATTATTGAACTAATAATTGAGTATTAAATATTCTCCTTTTTTAAAATTAAAAGAATTTATTATCAATATTTACTTCATACCATACATTCTTTTAAATGAACCTCTTATCTTTAAGGGGTTTTCTTTTTATATAGAGTAAATCAAAAATCAATTAAACTCTTTAACTTAAAGCTCTTACTAAGCAAATATATAAACTTTTTTGACTTATCCTAATTGATAACTTTAACAAAGAATTGTCCATCTATAATTTTTATGAAATTTAGATTGAAATGAATTTGTTAATAAATAGATTTTACTTTGGTTCTAGTATACTTTTTGATGATACCAATAATTCCTTAGTAGAGATAAATAACTTCTAGAGATCAAAATAAGGGGTTAGCAATGCTTATATAATAAGTAAAATATTTTTTTCTTATAAAACTTTAAGACACTGTTTTTAGGTTATTTATGAATCTAGAAGGTTGAATATTGAGAGCAAATTCTAATAATAAATGAATTTGATCATTATCATAATTGAATTTATTAAGAGTTCTTTTCTATAAAGAACGCTAAACATTGAGATATTATAAAATATGAGTAGGCATTATTGAAGATTTTATTTTTGGCTTAAAAGCTATTGTTTTTTTACCAGATGAGTTTTTATAGATGTCATAAAAATAGAATATTTAAAGCCAATAAATCAATTTTACAAACTTATCTTCACCTAAAATCTTTACCCAAAGTTATATAAATTATAGGTTAAAAATTCTTTGCAATCTTTGGTTTAAGCCTATTCTTTATTAAAGATAGGTTTAAACCTTGCAATTATTTTAATACATAATTAAATGTTATTTATAATTGAAAATATGTCATTTTTTAGCTTCTCTGTTTTTTCTTTTTTCTATTATTTGATTGTAAAGTGTGTCTGTACGAGATTTAAGCTTATTATTATCTGTTCTTATATGATTTTTGTCATTTTGATAATCTAATAAAAGTTGGTGCAGCATTTTTGAAACAGCTGTTGTTGTTGTGGATAATAATTTTTCAAACGAATCTTTAAGCTTTTTTAGATTTGAAATCTCTAGTTTTTCTAGATTGTCTTTTTTGGAATATAAGGGAATAATCAAGTTTGCAAGAGTGTATTCAGGCGCCTCAAGAGCGTTAAAAATGCTCTGCATTTGTCCTGATAACATTACAATTTCTGAAAATTTCTTTAATTGATTATCATCAATAGCATTTAAAATGCTATAAGTGTTTTTTCTATATCTTTTTGCTCTCTCGGTATCAGCGGCCACCTTTTCACCTGATGATGATGCTCACATCCCCAAGGTTTTAAAAACTTCTATTTCATATTGTTCTTTGGGAGGCCCTTCTTTTAGCTTTTTCCCCATATTTTTCGTTATTTGCGTGTGCTTTGCCTATTAAATTTCTTAAATCATTAAGCAGTGTGTTTTTAGGACTTGTACGATGGTTTTCTTTTTGATTTGAACCTTCTTTTTAAGTTAGATTTGCTTATAGATTGGGCTCTAATCTTTTTTTATTGGATTTTAGTCCTTTTTTACTGGATTGACACTTTATATCTTTTTGCCTAGTGTTAAAATCTGTATTGCAAGCTAAAAAAAGAAAAACAAATAAGATTACAATGATTTTATGTTTCATAAATATTTTTCTTACTTGAAATCTAAAATCTGAAATTAAATATAATCCAGTATTAAATATAATATTATATTAATTAAATATAAAATATTGAAATTATCATAATAATGTTTTTCTTTTGAGAAGTTTTATAGTATTTTAAGCTTTTTAAGAATTATTTTGATTGCTTTTTATTAAATTAGTTAATAATAGGTTTGTTTTGACTCTGAATATACTTTTTGATCATATCAAAAGAACTTCCTTCAATAGAGATATAATTTCCAGGTCAAAAATAAGGTTTCAAGCAATACTTATCCAAATAAGTAGGATATTTTTTATTACAAGCCTTGAAGATACTATTTTTAGATTATTGATGAATTTAGAAGCTTGAATATTGGAGGTAAATTTTAGTAATAAATGAATATATCCTTATCGCAATTGAAATTCATTAAGGGTTCTTTTTCATAAAAAATATATATATATTAAATATTATTTGGCAAAAAGAAGATGAAACCTATTGAAAATTTATTTTTGGTCTAAAATTTATTGTTTTTTACCAGATGAGTTTTTATAGATGTCATAAAAAAGAATATTTAAAGCCAATAAATTGATTTTACAAACTTATGCCCACTTAAATTTTTATGTAAATTATAGGTGAAAAATTCTTTTTAATTTTTAGCTAAAACGTTAAGCCTCCCTTTTATTAAAGGTGGGCTTTTGGATTATTGTAACAATATTTAAACATAACTTAAAGGTTATTTATATATTGAAAATATTTCTCTTTGTAGTTCGTATGCTTCTTTCTCTTTTATTAGCATTTGATTATAAATTCTTTTTACATGAGAGCTAAGCCTATTTATATCTGTGTTTATGCTGTTTTTATTATTTTGATAATCTAATAAAAGTTGGTGCATAATTTCTGAGACCGTTGTTTTTAAAGATAAGAATTTTTCAAACAAATTTTTAAGCTTATCTAAATTTGGAATTCCTAGCTCTTCTAGAGTTTCTTTTTTGGAATATAAGCTAACAATTACCTCTTCAAAAATATCTCCAAGGCTGTTAAGGGCGCTAAATACCCCTAGCATTTGGGATGATGTTGTTAGCATTTTTGAAAAGTTCTTTAATTTATTATCATCAATAGCTAGAGTACTATAAATATTTTTTCTATATCTTTTAGATATCCGGTTATCGTCGGATGCCTTTATATTTACTTCTTTGGACCCTGACCAAAAAATGAGTTTAAAAGCTTCCAATAATCCATATTGATTTTTAGGTTCTTCTTCCAACTTTTTTTTATATTTTTCGCTATCT
Organism: Borreliella lanei; assembly: GCF_014205895.1. Lineage (GTDB taxonomy): Bacteria > Spirochaetota > Spirochaetia > Borreliales > Borreliaceae > Borreliella > Borreliella lanei. Next base: position 31,964 of record NZ_JACHFC010000005.1, read on the forward strand.
GCATGAGCTTGTTCTATTAAATTTCTTAAATTATCAGGCATTGTGGTTTCTGTTTTTTTATTAGTGATTTCTTCTTTATTAGAGTTTAATTCTTTATTAGAGCTTGCTTCTTTATTAGAGTTTAATTCTTTATTAGAGTTTAATTCTTTATTAGAGTTTAATTCTTTATTAGAGCTTGCTTCTTTATTAGAGCTTAATCTTTTTTTATTTTTTAGTCCTTGTTTTCTAGATTGATACCCCATGTCTTTTTGATTGGTGTTAAAATCTGGATTACAAGCATTTAGAAATAGAAAAACAAACAAGCTGGCAATGATGTTATATTTCATAAACATTCTCCTTAATTAAAATCTGATATTAAATATAATTCAATATTAGTATAATACAATATTAATATTAAATTATAATCAATATTAATATAGATATATTATTAATATAATCATAATAATATTTTCATTGCAAGAAGTTTTGTGGTATTTGAGCTTTTTAAGAATTATTTTGATTAATTTTTGTAAAATTTTTTAATAAATAGATTTATTTTGGCTCCGAATATACTTTTTGATTGTCTAAATATAGGCTTCTCCAGTGGAGGAGGAGGGCATAATAACTTCATTTTTAGATTATTGATGAATTTAGAGAGTTTGAATGTTGGGAGTAAATTCTGGTAATAAATGAATCTGATCCTTATCATAATTGAATTCATCAAAGGTTCTTTTATATAAAAAAATTGTTATGCAATTTTAATTTTTGTTTGTAACCGCCAATTATTAAAAATAAAATTATCAAGGGTAATTAATTTTGCATTAATTACCCTCAAATATACTTCTTTTAAAGAATATATCATTAGTAATATTAATCTATTGATGCTGCTATTATTAAATTAAAGATCTACAGAAACAGCAGTTTGCTTGTTATTATAATTAAAGTTTATGTAAATTATAGTTTAAAAATTCTTTTTAATCTTTAGTAAAACGTAAAGCCTATCTTTAATAAAAGATAGGCTTTTGTATTATTATGACAATTTCGACACACAACTTAAAAGTTATTATATATTGAATATATATCATTTTTTAGCTTTTCTGCTTCTTTGCTTTTTTCTGTGATTTTATTGTAAATATCTTCTACATGAGATTTAAGCTCATTTTCGTCCGTTTTTATACTATTTTCATCATTTTGATAGTCTAATAAGAGTTGATGCATCATTTCTGAGACTGTTGTTTTTATAGATAAAAATTTTTCCAAAGAATCTTTAAGTTTTTTTAAATGTGAAGTCATTAGTTCTTCTAGATTGTCTTTTTTGGGATACAAGAAAGCAATTACATCTTCAAAAGCACCCCCAAGTGAGTTAAAGATGTTAAATATACCTTGTAGTTGACCTGATGACTCTATAATTTTTGAAAAGTTCTTTAATTCATTATCATTAATGGTATTTGTTAAAATACTATAAGTTCGTTTTCTATAGCTTTTAGATCTTTTAGTGTTTTCGGCCACCTATTCTCCTTGCTTAAAATTTTTCTTAATTTATCTTGTTTTTCTTTAAAGTAGGATTTATTTGCCCGCATATTAAACCTTTTTATTAGTTCAATTTCAATTCTTTTTATAATTTTAATTACTTCAATTTTTTCTTTTTTGTTAATATCTAAATTTAAAATAGAAAGAGAATTTTTAGATTTAAGTTTACTTTTATTGTAGTATTTTTTTACTTGATATTTTTCTATTTGGTTAACTTTTCTTTCTTCTTTTATATTATTATTACACTTGCACAATTGTACACTACCCATTTTTGTATCAGGCTTATTGTTAAAATAGTTGTTAACTCTTTTTTTAAATCTTGCATTTTTTTTCTTTAAAGTATTTGTTTATTTTATGGCAACATTCATTTTTTTGATAATTAAGTTTATAATAAATTTCCGTCCCACAATTTACTCCCATATGTTGATAGTAGTTTATTGTGACTTTTATTTCTTTGTTTAATTTGTAAAGATATTTTTGAATAGTTCTTAGCGTAGAGGTAGCTTGACCATTTTTTTAGATTTTCATTAAAGTAATATAATATGTTTTTTTGGGTATATTTTTGATTTTTGTTGTTTAAATAGTATAGTGTTGAGATAAGAACTATCAATTTATATTGAACTTTATTGTGGCCATTTAAGGGTGTTTTATTATTTAAGGTATTTATCACTTAGAACTCCTTTTTCTCTAAAAGATTTTTCGCATTTATTAATATAAATCAATTTGCTTTAAAAGTAAATACCTTTATAAGAATATTTGCTTTTAAGTTTTTAGTGGCCAGAATTTCGAAAATTTTAATTATTTATTAAACTATATATAGATTTTAATTTGAATTTAGTGTATCATATTATATGATTAGGAACTCTAATCTTTAAAGTGATTTCGCAAAAGTAAGGGCTTAAAGCAAATTCTTTAAAAGAATATACTTTAAGCCCTTATTACTTTTATGTAATACTAATTTCCCTAATTTGCGTTTTATTTTGTTTAGGGCATTATATTATTAATTTTTAATCATAAACCGGGGATCAGTTTTGTAATTTTATATATTTTTTAGTTTTAATTGTTTTTTATTAGACCTTTAATACTCTAAAGCTTTAGGCTGTTTAGTAAGAATAATTCTGGATTATATTAGCTTATATAGTAGGATGAGAATTGTAAATTTGAATGCGACATTCTTTTATAGGGTAAATAAGTGTATAATAGCCCCTAAAACTTTCATTTTCTTTATTTGTGGGAAATTTGATGATGACTTTTATATTATTTTCTAATATTTCAAGATATTTTTGCAGGGTTTTATAATCCTGCACGTTGATTAGTTTTGGCTAGAGCAATATTAAAATTAACTTTTATTAAGGAATGAGTATAAGTTTGATTCGTACTATGGTATGCTTCTTCATTCATGCGATTTAGCGTTTCTACAAGAATTATTAACTTATTATTTTTCAATCTAATTTGTTGTTTTAGTCTTTCGGCTTTTGTATTGTTAATTACTCCATTAATAATGAATTAGCCCCTTATTATATTAAATTTATAATTATAAATATAGCACAGCATTTTTTGAAATTTTTTTAGCGTAAAGTATTTTATAAAGGAGAATACGGTTTTAAATATATTATTTGGGAGATAAAGTATTTGTTTTATGAATAATCCTTTCTAAGGTGTAATTAAGTTTATAATAAATTATAGATTTAAGATTTTTCATAAAATAGAATTTGACTATGACGTTTATTTCTTTTTCTAATTTGTTTAGGTATTTTTGCATTGTTGGTAGATCACTAGGAGTTTGATTTTGGTTCTTAAGATTTTCGTTGTAAACTTTGAGTAGAATTTTTTGAGAATAATTTTCTAATATTAGATTGACTTCATGTATCGTTAGGATTAGAATAAATAATCTGTATCCCTGATCTGTTAATTGTGATTGTTGTTTCTTTAGATTTTCATACATAAGATAAGTATATAAAGAATTTTTTGAGAATGAAGAATAAATTGATAAATTCGTAACAGATTTTAAAATTGCTAAGTAATAATTACCCCCAAATTATATAATTTGTTTTTTAAGTTTAAAGTTTGCGTTTTCGAGGTTAGAGTTTTGAGTCAATATGCGTTATACCAATTAAAAATTATATATATAATTTTTAATTGGTATAACGCATATTGACTCAAAAC
>NZ_JACHFC010000006.1 GCF_014205895.1 Borreliella lanei
CGCTTTAATATCAAGCCCCGTAGAAAAAAAAGCCGCAATAGGAGCAGGTGTTGTCCATGGAACCAGAGTTCTAACCCTTTCAATAATTCCAAAATTAGTAAGAGTATATGCAACAAGTATATTAAATACGGGAATAAGCAAAAAAGGAATACCTAATATAGGATTTAAAACTATTGGTGCTCCAAACATAATAGGCTCATTAATATTAAAAAGCCCAGGAGCAAATGAAAGCTTCCCTATAGCTTTTAGATGCTGAGATTTACTAAGCATCATAGCAATAGCAAGCCCTAAAGTTGCACCAGCGCCACCAATATATATAAACGAATCAAGAAATCCCCCCGCTAAAATATGAGGAAGTGGAAGATTGTCAGAAAGAGCCCTGATATTAGAATCAAGATTTGACAAAATTATGGGATTAAGCAGAGCAATAATAACATTGGTACCATGAAGACCACAAAACCATAATGTATGAACAATAAAAGAAATTGTTAAAGTCCCAACCAAAGTATCGCTAATTTGCAAAACAGGCCTAAACATATTCATAATTATTTCAGGGAAAAGGCTTCCCACAGAACTTTGAATAGCAATATTAACACCTTGCGCCACAATTGAAAGCACAATAACAGGAATTAAAGCTTCAAAAGATTTTAAAACAGCAGGCGGAACAGACTCTGGAAGCTTAATTGCCATATTTTTTTGAACTAAAAATTTATAAACTTCAACAGAAAAAATAGCAGCAATAATAGCCGTAAATACCCCTTGAGCACTAAAATATCTTGCATCAATTACAGGAAACCATGAATTAGGCTGAACTCCCCATTTAGCAACATCTCCACCGTAAGGTATCCAATCTGATTGCCCAGCTAAAATTAAAAATGTATAAAGAGATAAAAATCCCCCTGTAATCCCACTAAGTTTATAATGATTAGATAAGTTATAACCAATACCAAAAACAACAAATATAGACATAATGCCCATACTTACATAAAATGGCTGTACAAGATTTCCTTTATATTTAGCCATTAAATCAACATACCACTGTTGGTATAACAATGTTTGAGAATCTGTAAAAGGTAAATTAACTAAAAGTAAAATAAAAGAACCAACTATTAAAAAAGGCATAGAAAAAGTAAAGCCATCTCTTAGAGCAATTAAATATCTATTTGAACCAATTTTACTAGCAATAGGAACTAAAGTAGTTTCAATAAAATCTTGAAAATTCATGAAAACCATCCTCCAATAAAAACTAATTAAAAGTTATAATTAATAACTTATAATATTTATTATAATATAATTTATCCCTCAATAAAAACTAATTAAAAGTTATAATTAACGGCTTATAATATTTGTTATAATATAGTATAATTAATACTAATGATAATAAAACCTTATAAGATATATTTATAATAAAATTATTTATTTTAAATATATCTTATAATATAATTTTTATAAGATATATTAAACAATATTAATTATTGCTTTATAAATAAAAGGAGAATATTTTATACATGAATAAAAAAATATATAGCATAGAAGAATTAATAGATAAAATAAGCATGCCTGTTGTGGCTTACTCTGGTGAGGCTAAAAGCTTTCTAAGAGAAGCTTTGGAATATGCCAAAAACAAAGAATATGACAAAGCAGAGCTTACTATACAAGAAAGTAAAAAATCTATTGCAAAGGCCCATGAAGCACACAGAGAAATAATACATCAATCAGCCACTAATCCAAACTCTGTTAAAACGCCTTTTATTTTAATTCATGCTGAAGATCATTTAATGTCTGCAATTTCAGAATTAAGCATTTTTGAAGAATTAATAAACGTTTACAAAATAATAAATGAAATAAAAAACTAGGAGGAAATATGAACATACTACTTGTATGTGGAGCTGGAATGTCCACAAGTATGCTGGTACAAAGAATTGAAAAATATGCCAAATCAAAAAATATAAATGCAACAATTGAAGCTATTGCTGAAACACGTCTTAGCGAAGTTGTTGACCGTTTTGATGTTGTTTTACTTGCACCACAGTCAAGATTTAATAAAAAAAGACTTGAAGAAATCACAAAACCCAAAGGAATTCCAATCGAAATAATTAATACAATCGATTATGGAACAATGAATGGTGAAAAAGTATTACAACTTGCAATTAATGCATTTAATAATAAAAATTCTGTTTAAGGAGGGCTAAAATGAAAGAAATTGGAATATCCATATACCCTAATGTAAGCCCTAAAAATAAAATTATCGAATACATTGAGAAAAGTGCTCATTTTGGATTTACTCAAGTATTTACCTCTTTGCTCTATATTAACGGAAATGAATTTGACATATTCAAAGAATTACTTAGCATTGCAAATAAAAACGGAATGAAGCCCATTATTGATGTAAGTCCTGAAATTTTCAAAGAATTGAAAATCGATATTTCAAATCTTAGAAATTGTTCAAAACTAGATTATTTTAAAAAGCTTGGTGCTTGGGCAATTAGATTAGATAATACATTCACAGGCATTGAAGAATCATTAATGACTTTTAACGACGCTGATCTTAAGATTCAACTTAATATAAGCAATATAAATAAACATATTGATACAATAATGTATTTTAAGCCTAATATAAAAAATTTACTTGGGTGTCATAATTTTTATCCTCACAAATATACAGGACTTTCAAGAAATTTCTTTAAAGAAACAACAAAAATATTTAAACATTATTCAATCCCGACAGCTGCATTTATTAGTTCCAATAATGCAGAAGAATGCGCACGAGGAAAAGAAAAAGAAGGTGTTCCTACATTAGAATCACACAGATCTAAGGATATAGAGACCCAGGCAAAAGATCTTTTCAAAGAAGGAATAGACACAGTTCTAATTTCTAATTGTTTTCCAAGTGAAACAGAATTAAAAAAAGTATCAAAGGTAAACAGAAACATTTTAGAGCTCAAAGCAGACCTAAATCCAAATGCAACTTCAGTAGAAAAAGAAATAATCCTTGAAAATTTACATTTTAATAGAGGCGACATTAATTCCTATAGAATTCGATCAACTATGCCAAGAGTATACTACAATAATAAAAAATTTCCTGTACATTCCCCAAATGAAATTAAAAAAGGAGACATTCTAATAGACTCTTCAGAATACTTGGGTTATGCAGGAGAACTTCAAATAGCACTAAGAGATACCCCAAATAATGGCCTTGTAAACGTAGTTGGAAAAATAGCCAATGACGAAATATATCTGCTTGAAAAAATAGAACCTTGGGAAAAATTCAAAATAATAGAAAATAAATAAATGCCCTAATAAAAAGTTTGTTTATTGTAAAAATTTTTCAATTGCTTTAAGGACATAATAATAAACAGTAATGTAAGATTCTTTTAAACCAAAATTTTCAGAACTATCAAGAAAATATATAAATTCATTGGTAGAAGAATTAAGATCCTCAACATCATTTTTAAGTTCAAAATTTCGATTAATAGCCTTTATATCATCCAAATTAAAAATAATAGTGGCAAAATTCTGAATATTGCTATTAATGCTATTTTTAAAAGAATTTTTTTTGTTGAAACTATCAATAGCGCTAAATTCAGGTTCATTTAAATTAGCAATTTTTAATTTAAATTTACGATCAAAAAAAATACCAAAATCATAGGTTAATAAGCTTGCTTTTTTAGAACTTAAAGCCAATTTCATTATAATATTATTGCTAAATTTATCTAAAATAAAAAAATAAGAATAATAATTAATATCTTTAATAGAATCAAAGTAATTCTTAGTATGAATGCCGGTTTTAAATTTACCATCTCCTAACGATTCATATAAATCAATCTCAATTTTTATTACCTCATCCAAAGGTCTAATAAAAATTGAAGAAATGCTAGTATTGCATGAAAACAAAAAAACAATAAAGGAGAAAATAAAATTAAACTTTTTTTTCATCTAAAATTTCTTATTAAATATACTAAAATATATTAATATTAATGAAAAGCTTACATAAAAAGTATAACAAATTCTTCAATAATTAAAATAAAAAAGAATATAATTATTGCACTAGAATTAAATTTATACAGTTATATAGAATCACTTAAGGAACAAAAAATGAAATACCTTAAAAACATTTCCTTATTTTTGTTAATTTTAGGTTGCAAATCCATCCCAAATGGTAATTTCAATCTACATGATACAAACCATAAATTAGGAAAACTAAAATTTCAAGAAGACTCAATAATAAGCAGAAATTATAACAATAAAATATCTATTGTGGGGGTATATAATCCTCTAACAGAAAAAGAAAATTTTAAAGTAAATATTTACATCAAAAAAAAAGGATTACAAATAAATCCTGAAAGCATTTTGATAAATGAAGAAAAAATTAATTATTTAAAACATAAAGCAGAGCTCAAAGTAAAATCTAGCTTTAATAAAAGCATTATTAGTATTTCACTAACTAATTCAAGAGATCTATTAACCTACATTTACGATAAAAGCACGGGGAGATACATTAACATTGACTTTAAGGACAATTGGAACGTATCACATAGCATAAAACTTAATAAAGAATATATTTTAGCATATATAACAGATTTCGATAAAGAAATTAAAATATCTAAAAATATTTTGCAAAAACGTATTGATAATAGAAAAATTGAAATTGAAAAAACAGAGCTTAAAACAGAATATAATGAAATAGAGGATTATTACATCTACAGTATGAAAATTCCAAAATTATTTGAAAAATCAAACACCCCCTCAGAAACTTACGAAACATTTATTATAGCAAACTATTACCCCTGTGAAAATTTAAATATCCTGTTTTTGAATTTAAGCCTATACTCTGATCAATTGCGCTTTCTAAACTCTATTTATGATGAGAATGATAGAAAATTAAAAATTGAGCCTCCTGTGAGAGCTTTAAAGAATTCAAAAATAATAAAAGAAACATTAAATATAGTATTAAGTCCACAAAAAATAATAGAGCTGACAAAAAACATTGAAAAAGATATTACTTTAAAATTAAAATCTTATGGAAAAAAGGGAGAATTCACATTTGAAATATATAAACCACTTCTTTTAAAATTTTTAAAAGAAGTGGATCATTGCATAAAAAACTTGCAATCAAGTAGGCATAAATTTTAACTTATTGAATCTTACATATTTAATTGCAAATTTACTAATAAAACTTTACTTTTTTAAATAAGTGTATTATTATTAATTTCAGTGCTTAATGCAATAACAGATCAAACGATAGGAGCTTAAAATGTATCAAATAAAAACTAACAAGATGCCTTTTAATAAAGTAGTAGACCGAAGATTGAAAATATTTTGGGTTATCCAAAAACTAAGCGCCAACTACCTCATATCTAAAAAAAAATATTCTCTAAGCAATGTTGTAGCAATGACAAATTCTATATTGGAAAAAAAAGGATTCAAGAAAGTTACTAAAAGAACTATACAAAATGACATAAAAATTTTTGAAACTTTAGGATTAATTAAAAGTCATTTCAATCCACTTGGAAAAAACAATGGAAGTTTTACTTATTATACCATAAATAAAGCCCTTGAAAAATTATCTAAAAAAATTATCAGTACAGCATATTTTATTAATAAAAAAACAAAGCATGAGAAATTAAAAAATAAGCAAATAAAAAAATTTAAAATAATAGAAGAATCTCAAAAATATAAAATTTCACATCAAATAATTTCACATGTATTAAGTAATAAAATAAGTAAAAATTATAGGAATTCTAAATGTTATTTTAGAAAAAGAAATCAAAATCTAAACAAAACTATAAACTTCTTAGAAAAAGAGATCAAAAAAAAATCGAAAACAATAAATCTAGAAGAAATAAAAAAAATAACAGAAAACAGCATAACTTACAAGAATTCATTATGGAACTTGAAAGATTTTATGGAAGAGTTAAAAGAATACGAGGATAAAAAAATAATAAAATTCTTTAAAAAAGCTCTAGAAAAAAAGAAAAAAAAAATATGGTTCATGGCAAAAAAATTCAAAAACACAGACTTTGATGGACTAATAAAAGAATTCAAAATTGAAAATAAAACAGAAAGAAAAAAAAATTTTGAAAATGAAACCCAAATCAATACATCAAATAATATAAAAAATGCTATTGTATTAATGAAAACCCTAATAAAAAAACAAAGAATATGATAAAAGATTATAAAGTGAAATAGAAAAATCTAATGCAAAATAAAGAAACAAAAAAAAACTTTTTTAACAAAATTGAAAAATCAGAAAACAAAATTATTTATCATACTAAAATTTTTAGTATGATAAATAATTTTGAAGCAAAACCAAAAAAAGGGAAATTCTGGTTATGCCTAAGAAATGTATTTAACAACAAAAAACACGAAAGCTTTCATCTATTTTCAGTAAAAGAAAGTGATAAATTCTTAGGAATTTTTTATGGTTTTATAAACCTTCCAAAACCATTTGTTATAAATTACTCAGAAAAAGGAACAAAAAAAACCATAAGATTAAAAAAGATATTTTATACGGAGTTTAAATTCAAAAAAGGAAGCGTTTTCTGTTACTTAAGAAGCTTATACATATTAACCAAAATTAAAAATAAAAATAAAATTTTTTATAAATCTCTTTTAGAAAGAACTCTAAAAATCGAAGAAGAAATACATAAATTTTATAATAAAAAATATGAAAGTAATAAAGGAATATTAAATTGGATAAAAAAAAACCAAAAATAGTAACAATTGCATCAATAAAAGGAGGAGTGGGAAAAAGTACAACATCATTAATGTTTACAAACATACTCTCAAAAAAAAATAACAAAGTATTATTAATAGATTTAGATCCACAAGCAAGTAGTACAAGTTTTTATATTAATATCTTAAGAAAAAAAAATCTTAACCCAAAAGATATTAGTATATACAAAGTCCTCAAAAAAGAAATAGACATAGAAAATTCAACAATCAAAATAAATAATAACACAGATTTCATAGCAAGCCACATAAACTTGAGCAAATTTAATGAAGAAAGCATTTCATTAAAGGAAAATTTACTGAAAATTTTTTTAAGTTTTATCCAAAATAGATACGACTTTATCATAATGGATACTGCACCCACATTGGGAAGCTTGCTCAATAATAGTTTAATCATTACAGATTATTTAATTATACCTTTACCAACAGACCAGTGGGCAATTGAGAGTTTAGATTTAATAACTAGCAGACTTCATGATCTTTTTAGAAAGGATTTGCCGATATTTTATTTAATAACCAAATTTATCGAAAGACAAAATATTGATAAAGAACTTAAAAAATTCATTGAATGTGAATATAAGGGCAAATTTTTAGGAAGCGTTCCCAAAAGAGATAATTTGCGTAAAGCTATCTTTTACAGAGAAGAATTTAATACGAATGAGGATTATTATATAGCTTATGAAAATATACTTGAAAATTTTTTAAGTATACTTTCAAATTAGTTCCATATGGAACTTTTAGTTCCATATGGAACTAATTTGAAAGTATACAACGGAGTAAAGATAGACGATGAAATTAAATAAAAAAATAGAAATTATTAAAAGGGTTGAACTTAACAAAAATGAAATAAAAAAAAGTAGAGAATCTAGATACTTAAAATTAAAAGAAAAACTAAAAATTCTGATAAAAGAAGAATCTTACAATAAAATTGAAACAGCCCGAATTTTAAAAGAAATTAACGATAATAAATATTACGTTATAGATAAATATAAAAGTTTTAGTCATTTTATAAAAGATTATAATATGGCAAAAACTACCGTTTATAGATATATGAAATTGGCAATAGGAATTGATAGTGGTAAGATTGATTATGAACTAATTTTAAAAAAAGGAATATATTATGCTATACAACTTTTAGAAAATAATGGGATTATAAATACCTCAAAAAATATACTAAATAGTTCACTTAAGCTAAAAATCGAAGATGAAAAAAGCTTTAATTTTTATAAATTAAATACAAACTTTGTAAGTTTCTTACTAAAAGAGCTATATTATAATAATCAAAAACTACTTATAAATATTAAAAATAAATATGATAACTTAAAAGACAAAAAATAAAATTCCGTATTTAAAAAATAGCACTACATTCAAAAAATGTTTCAAAAACACTTTACAAAAAAATAAAATACTATATAATAATCTATATAGATTGAGATGCAATGTCTCGCTCTTGTTGTTTGATTAGAATAATAAGTTGGCTACCATAAGGTAGCCTTTGTCATTTTTGTAAATGATTAAAATAGGAATTATATACTGCAAGCCTATATATTGCTTATATCAATTCTATTTTGCAATGAAATTTTTAGTTTAAAATAAAAATAAAAAACTAATAAAGATTATAAAAATTAATTTTTATAATCTTTATTTTCAATTGATTCAACCATTACTAGAAAGTCCAAAATTTTATGTTTTTTCAAGCTTAAATCTTCCAATCCAATTCTAATTTTAACTTCCTTGTTCTTATAAGAAGCATCTTCTTCTTTGATCATCTTTTCTAAAACAGACTTGGGCAAAACAAATGAGGAATAATTAATCCAGTTACCAAAAAAATGATTGTTATCTCTCTTGTAGCTTACTTTTCCCTCAATTTTAGTTCCATCTTGTAGTAATAAAGGATTCTGCTCTGTTATACTATGGTTTCTAAACCTTGTATATAAAACTATTTTAGTTATTCCTGTTTTATAATTAAAAATACCTTTAAGTTCTGCATTTTTGTTTAAACTTTGGTATACTCTAAATGTTTTTCCAAATTGATCGTGCTCAACGTTTAAGGAAGCGCAAGATATTAATAGAAAAAATACCAACAATTTTAAAAATTTTAATTGATTTTGATATAATCTCATATCCCTCTCCTTTGATAAAAAAATTATAGATTAGTGAACATAATAATATATTTTTTATTAGATCATTGCAAACGATTTTTAATAAATTAATTTTTATTTCTTTAAATCATTATTTTAAAGGTTCTTGGTTGTTGCTTTTTCTAATATTACTTTTGCTAGAAATATATAAGAAATTCCTTGTAAAGAACTTTTATTGCCACAAAGGAAGTGTTAAATATGAAATTTAATTCTAATTTTTTAAAATTCAATATTAATTTATTTTTTTATTAAAAAATAATAAATCTAAATAAATCTAATTTACAAATAGATAAATAATGGAATTTAAAATTATTTTTTATATGTATAATAACTATTGGAAAGCAAATAATAAAAAATTAGAATCTTCTTAATATAAGATCAATTATTTTGCCTATGTAATGTAAAACATCAATTTTGTTTTAGAATAATTTAAGTGTTTTTAATAATGTTAATGTGAAATTATATTTCATATATAATAAAATATAGGCAAAATTTAAATATATAAAAACTTGTAAGGATGCTTGTATGAAAATATTGATAAAAAAGTTAAAATTTGTATTATTTCTCAATTTAATTTTACTTATTTCTTGTGTTAATGAGAGTAATGGAAAAAAATTGGTCTTTAAGCTAAATATCGGAAGTGAACCTGCTACTTTAGATGCTCAATTAATAAACGATACGGTTGGATCAGGGATTGTAAGCCAAATGTTTCTTGGCATTTTAGATGGAGATCCCAAAACTGGAGGATACAGACCAGGACTTGCTAAAAGTTGGGATATTTCTGATAACGGAGTAGTTTATACGTTTCATTTAAGAGATAATCTTGTTTGGAGCGATGGAATTGCCATTACTGCCGAGGGAATAAGAAAATCTTATCTTAGAATTTTAGATAAAGAAACTGGCTCATCTTTTGTTAATATGATTAAGTCCGTTATAAAAAATGCAGAAGAGTATTTTGACGGCAAAGTAAATGAGTCTGAACTTGGAATTAAGGCTCTTGATGAGAAAACTTTAGAAATAACGCTAAAATCCCCAAAGCCATATTTTCTTGATATGTTAGTGCATCAAACATTTATTCCTGTACCAGTGCACGTTATTGAAAAGTATGGGCAAAGGTGGACAGATCCTGAGAATATGGTTGTTAGTGGTCCTTTCAAATTAAAATCTAGAGTTTTAAATGAAAAAGTTGTTCTTGAGAAGAATAATAAATATTATAACTCCAAAGATGTTGTTCTTGACAGTGTCATATTTTTTGTAGCAGATAATAGCATTACAGCTTATAATATGTATTTAAATGATGAACTAGATGCAATTTTTAACAATGTTCCACCAGATTTGCTTAAGGATCTTAAGCTTAGAGACGATTATTATTCAATGGGGACTAATTCAACCTCTTTTTATTCTTTGAATATAAAAGTAAAACCGCTTGACAATGTTAAAGTTAGAAAGGCGTTGTCTCTTGCTATTGATAGAAAAACTTTAACAGAGAGCGTTCTCAATGATAGTTCTATTCCTACAAGAAGAGCAACTCCAGATTATATCGATTACTTTTATAAGAGCAATTTAAGTTTATTTGATGCTGAAATGGCAAAGAAGCTTTTGGCGGATGCAGGGTATCCCAACGGTAATAATTTCCCTTTACTAAAGGTAAAGTACAATACAAATGATCGCCAGAGAAAAATTGCTGAATTTATTCAAAATCAGTGGAAGAAAAACTTAAATATTAATGTCCAACTTGAAAATGAAGAATGGTCAACATATATAAATAGCAGGGTAAATGGCAATTATGAAATAATAAGGGCAGGCTGGTCAGGAGATTATGCTGATCCTATGACATTTTTAAGCATCTTTCAAACCGAAAATACAGCTTTTTCATCTTATGGATATTCAAATTCCGAATATAATGAACTTTTAATAAAATCAGATAATGAAAGAAATATTTTAAAAAGACAGGAAATTCTAAAAAAAGCAGAATCAATAATTATTGAAAGAGATTTTCCAGCCGTATTTCTTAATATAACTTCTTCTAGTTATCTTTTTAGAAATGACAAATGGAAAGGTTGGGAACCAAATATTTCAGAAAGATTTAATTTATCTGAAATAAAACCAATTAAATGATTTATATTTTATTTTTTCTTAACAATTAAAAAATTAATTGTTAAGAGCTTATAGTTAGATCTTTTGGTTTGGCTATAAACAAAAATAAGAAATGAATTCTTAGTCTAAGAATTCATTTCTTTAACTTAATTATTCTAGAGTTATTGTTTTTAAATGGAGCAAACATTAGTATATTAATGCTAGAAAAAGCATTACAAAAATAGATGACATTATTATGTTTTTCATTATTCTTTTCCTACCAAAATTGTCATTTCTTTAAAATAAGAATGCAATATTTTAATCTTTTAAAGAGGATAAGTTATTTAATTTGTCAAAAATTTTTCTATCTTTATGTCATGTTAAAAACATCATGAGGATGGGATTCTTTTAATGAAGAATGACTTATTTTTACAAACTTAGAATTTGTTTTTAAATCAGATATTCTGGACGCTCCTAAATAGCCCATTCCAGACATTAAACCACCTTTTAATTGAGTCAAAATATCTTTTAATTTTCCAGAATACGGCACCATACCCTCAATTCCTTCGGGGACTAATTTTTTAGGTTCGTTGTTTTCTAGTTGAAAATATCTTGATTTAGAGCCTCTTTTCATAGCAGAAACAGAGCCCATTCCAACGTAGGATTTGAATTTTTTCCCATTGTAAATTATTTCTTCCGAAGGAGATTCTTTTGTGCCTGCAAAGAGATTGCCTATCATTACGCTATCAGCTCCTGCTGCAATTGCTTTAACCACATCTCCTGAAAACCTAATTCCGCCATCTGCTATAATGCAAATATTTGTATTTTTACAAACCTCATAAACATCGTAGATTGCTGTTATTTGGGGAACTCCAACTCCTGCAACGATTCTTGTTGTGCATATGCTGCCCGGACCTATTCCTACTTTTAAACAATCTGCTCCTGCACTTATTAAATCTAATGCAGCCTCTTTAGTTACTATGTTGCCAGCAATAAGGTCTAAGTTTGGGTACTTGTTTTTAATTGTTTTGACAAGTTCTATTATTCTTGTAGAATGCCCATGGGCAGAGTCTATGACAAGTATATCTACATGTGCTTTTACAAGTTCTTCAACTCGTTCTATGGTATCAATATCAATAGAAACAGCAGCGCCTACTCTTAGCTTACTATTTAAATCTTTGCATACATTAGAAAAATCTTCTTTGTGTTCTACATTTTTGCATACATCGGATTTTTCTGGGTGTTTTTTTGCTGCAAGTATTTCGGGTTTTTGTTCATTTGCATCCCTATTGGTGTTAATAGTCTTTTGGAATTTATATGTTTTTACTTTTTCTACCTCTTTTCTTTGAGCTTCTATTGACATATTTTTATGTATAATCCCTATTCCACCTTCTTTAGCAATGGCTATTGCCATTTGGCTTTCTGTAACAGTATCCATTGCGGAGCTTAAAAATGGTATGTTTAGGGATATGTTTTTTGTCAATTGTGTTTTTAAGCTAACCTCACTAGGCAATACAGAAGATTTTCTTGGAATCAAAGACACATCGTCAAAAGTTAAAGCCTCTTTTATTATCTTATTTGTCATAAAGCTTCCTTTCTATTGTTTTTGTTATTCCCATTCTATGGTTGATGGGGGCTTAGAAGATATATCATAACAAACTCTATTTATGCCCCGAACTTCATTGATTATTCTTGAAGAAACTTTTTTTAAAAAACTATAAGGAAGTTCAGTCCATTCTGCAGTCATGAAGTCTTTTGTATTTACACATCTAATTACAGCTGTGTATTCGTATGTCCTTTGATCCCCCATTACGCCTACAGATTTGACAGGAAGCAATACAACAAATGCTTGTCTTATTTGATAATATAAATCATTTATAAAAAGCTCCTCTGTTAGAATATTGTCTGCTTCTTGTAAGATGTTTATCTTCTCTTGTGTTACTTCTCCAATTATTCTTATGGCTAGTCCTGGGCCTGGAAATGGATGCCTATAAAGAGATTCTTTTTTAATGCCTAAATTTATTCCGATTTGAATTATTTCATCTTTAAAAAATTCATTCAAAGGCTCTAAAAGTTTTAAACTCATCTTATCTGGGAGTCCCCCTACGTTGTGATGAGATTTGATTTTTGAAGAAGCGCTATCTTTTGATTTAGATTCAATTACATCAGAATAAATTGTTCCTTGAGCCAAATATTCTATATTTTTATCTTCTAGAGTAATTTTTTCAAAAACATCTACAAATTCTTTTCCTATTATTTTTCTCTTTTCTTCAGGATCACTTATATTTTTTAAATGGTTCAAGAATTTTGCAGAAGCATCAATGTATTTTATATTTAAATCATATTGATGCTTTAATTCTAGTATTTTTTTATCCTCATTTTTACGCAACAACCCGGTGTTTACAAAAACGCAGATCAAATTTTCGTTTATTGCCTTTTTTATAAGTAATGCACAAACTAAAGAGTCTGTACCACCAGAAAGCCCCAAAATAACCTTTTTGTTTCCCAATTTAAGCTTAATTTTTTCCACAATGGTTTCTATATTGTCTTTTAATGACCAATTAATTTGAGCTTGACAAATTTTAAAAACAAAATTTTTAAGTATTTGATCGCCAAATTCAGAATGAGTTACTTCTGGGTGGAATTGTAGCGCGTAAATTTTTTGAGTTTCATTTGATATAGAAGCAATACAATTTTTTGTAAAAGCCAATTGTTTAAAATTATCGGGAATCTTTTCAATACTGTCTCCATGACTCATAATAATTTGAAATTTGTTTGGGATTTCTGAAAATAAAAGAGATTTTTCATCTTTTATAAAGATTTCAGAGCTTCCATATTCTTGCTTAGAGTCTTTAGATACTAGGCCCCCAAATAATTTAACAATTATTTGCATTCCATAACATATGCCTAAAACAGGTACTTTTAAATTAAAAATTTCCATGTCCAAGGTAGGAGCTTCTTTTAAATAAACAGAAGCAGGTCCTCCACTTAATATTATTCCTGAGATGTTCATATTTTTAATTTCTTTTAAAGGGGTATAGTAAGGCATTACTTTTGTATAAACGCCAATTTCCCTAATTCTTCTTGCAATTAGTTGACTATATTGGGATCCAAAATCTAATACAAGTATTGCCCGGGCATTCATCATACAAGTCCTTAAAATAAATTAAAATTTTTCTTATTAAACATATTTCAATTAATTTTAACATATTTGGCTTTGCTTATGTCGATTTTAAAATCAAATTAAGATAATTTTTTCAATTTTTTCAGTAAGTAAATTTAAAAATTATTCAATTAGTAAAATTGAAAAAAAATTGAAAAAACACTTTTTTATATGAAAAAATTGAAAAATAAAATTATTGAACTAATAATTCATAAATAAAAAGGAGGCACAAATTAATGAAAAAGAATACATTAAGTGCAATATTGATGACTTTATTTTTATTTATATCTTGTAATAATTCAGGAAAAGATGGGAATGCATCAAATTCTGCTAACGAGTCTGCCAAAGGGCCTAATCTTACAGAAATAAGTAAAAAAATTACAGACTCTAATGCAGTTGTACTCGCTGTGAAAGAAGTTGAGACTTTGCTTTCATCTATAGATGAACTTGCTAAAGCTATTGGTAAAAAAATACATCAAAATAATGGTTTGGATACTCTAGCAGATAAGAATGGTTCATTGCTAGCAGGAGCCTATTCAATATCAACCTTAATAGCACAAAAATTAGATGGATTAACAATTACAGAGGACTTAAAGGAAAAAATTGAAAAGGCTAAGGAATGTTCCAAAGAATTTACTAAAAAACTAAAGGAGAGTCATTCAGATCTTGGTAAAGAGGGTGCTACTGATGCTCATTCAAAAGAAGCTATTTTAAAAACAAATTCAGCGGGCAAAACTAAGGGCGCTGATGAACTTGAAAAGCTATTTAAATCAGTAGAAAACTTGTCAAAAGCAGCTAAAGATTTACTAAATAATTCAGTTAAAGAGCTTACAAGTCCTGTTGCGACAGAAACTCCCAAAAAACCTTAGTTTAAGACCAATATTATAAGATTAATTTGTTTTAAAAAAGTAACTGGAAAAATAAAGTCAATATAAGCCAAGAAATCTTTCTTGGCTTTTATTTTTTTATTTTTCAAAACATTTCTTAATATTCATTTTAAGTAAGAATTAAATAATTTGAATTTTAAGTTGCTCTTCAAAGAATAAAACTTTTTTTAAAAAAACCTTAAATAAATTAAATTTAAGCATTCTAAATATAAATGAAACTGAGAGTTAATTATTAAAGGCTTAAGTACGTTTAAACAGTTTTGGCAAATTTTTAAATACAATAGTAGTTTATTTGGTTTTATGTGAGATTTTATAAAGGTCTTCAATAGATGAAATATTTTTGACAATAAACCCTTTTTTATGATCTATAATTCAGGTTTTTGAAATTACAAATTTTAAATTTTTTTTATAAATAGCAAATCGTCAATAAATATAAATAAATTTAATAATAAAAACTAGACACAGTATTATCATTACTGGAGAGATTTTATTTTTTTTATTTTCCAATAAATTAAGCATTAAGTTTATTAAAACATAAAATATTATCCCAATGCTTATTCCTGAAGAGATATTGTATGTTAAGGGAATTAAAAAAAGTATTAAAAAGCTGGAAATATTTTCTCTTATATTAGAGAAATTAATTTTTAATATTTCTCTGCACATTGAAAATCCTACATATATTAGTGCTGCAGCAGTTGCACTAGCAGGAACAGCAATAAATAATGGTGAAAGGAATATCGCAATAAAGAACATTATTCCCGTTACTATTGTTGTAAGTCCAGTTTTACCACCTTCTTCTATTCCTGTGCAACTTTCAATGTATGCGGTTACAGTTGAAACACCCATTACTGCTCCAACGGTAGTAGAAATAGCATCAATTAAAAATATTTTGCCAACATTAGGAATTTTTCCGTTTTTGTCTAACATATTCCCTTTTGCTGCTACTGCTATTAAAGTGCCCAAAGTATCAAATAAATCGTTAAACAATAATACCAATACAATTGTAATAAAACTCCAAAAATGTTTGCTTAATATGTAGGAAAAATCTAATTGATTAAATATTGGTCCAATAGATTCGAATCTTAAAATTCCATCTGGAAAACGTATTCCAGCGGCAACTGCACTTTCTGGATCAAAGATTGCATATATCCAGGATATAGTAGTAACTGAGCAAATTGCCCAAAGAATACTTCCTCGTACGTTTAATTGTTCAAAAATTACAATAAAAAATAATCCTAAAAATGTAAATAAAACTTTCAAATCAATAAATGATCCGATTCCAACCAATGTAGCATCATTTTTAATGATGATACCACCATTGACAAAGCCAATAAAAGCAATAAAAAGCCCTATTCCAACCGTAATAGAGTATTTTAAATTTACTGGTATGGAATTTGCAATACTTTCTCGAGCTCTTGATAAAGATAACACAATAAAGATTAGCCCTTCAATAAAAACAGCAGCCAATGCAACTTGCCAAGGAATATTCATTCCAATTACTACAGAAAATGCAAAAAATGCATTAAGCCCCATACCTGGCGCTAGTGAAATAGGCGTATTAGCATAAAGCCCCATTAATATACTAGAAAATGCTGATGTTAAACAAGTTGCGGTAACTAATGCACCAATTGGCATCCCTGTGCTAGATAATATTGCCGGATTAACAGCTATTATGTATGCCATACTCAAAAAAGTGGTAATACCCCCAATAATTTCCTTTTTATAATCGATGGTTTTATTCTTAAATTGAAATAATAATGTTTCTTTGGATTGATTCATTAAAAATTACTCCTCAAATTTTATTTTATATCAAAAATAAAACCAACGCTATTTATTAGATTCAATCTACTTTAAAATGTGGTGATAAATTAAATTTTGTGAAAATATTAATAACCATAAATGAATTTAATAATAAAAATTAAGCACAATATTAGCAGTATGGGAGAAATTTTAATCTTTTCTTTACTAAAAAAATTAAATGCTATATTTATTAAAATATAAAATGCTGCGCCAACAAAAAATCCTGAAGAAATACTATAGGTTAAAGGAATCAAAAAAAATATTAAAAAGCTAGAAATATTTTCTCTAATATTAAAGAAATCAATTTTAATTATTTCTCTGCACATTGAAAATCCTACATATATTAGTGCTGCAGCAGTTGCGCTAGCAGGAACAGCAACAAACAATGGCGCAAAAAAAACTGCAAATATAAATAATACTCCAGTTACAATTGAAGTAAGGCCCGTTTTTCCACCCTCGGCAATTCCTGTAAAACTTTCAATGTAAGTAGTAACAGTAGAAACTCCCATTATTGCTCCAAAAGTAGTAGCAATACCGTCTACCAATAATATTTTTTTTGCATTAGGAATTTTACCATTTTTATCCAACATGCCGCCTTTTGTTGTAACGCTTATTAAAATACCTACAGTATCAAATAAATCATTGAATAAGAGAATAAAAACTATTGATATAAAAGTCCAAAAATGTTCATTCAAAACATAAGAAAAATCCAATTGATTAAATATTGGGCCAATGGATTCAAATTTTAGAACTCCGTTGGGAAGATATATCCCAATAGATTGGGCGCCTTCTAAATTAAATATTGCATATATCCAGGCTGTAAGAGTAACTATACTAATTGCCCAAAGTATGCTTCCCCTTACATTTAATTTTTCAAAAATTGCAATCAAAAATAATCCCAAAAATGTAAATAAAACTTTCAGATCAACAAATGATCCAATTCCAACCAACGTCGCATCGTTTTTAATGACAATTCCTCCATTGACAAAGCCAATAAAAGCAATAAAAAGCCCTATTCCAACTGAAATAGAATGTTTTAGGTTTATTGGAATAGAATTTATAATTTGCTCTCTTACTCTTAAAAAGGATAAGAGAATAAAAATTAGTCCTTCAATAAAAACAGCAGCTAATGCAACTTGCCAAGGAATGTTCATGCCAATTACCACAGAAAATGCAAAAAACGCATTCAAGCTCATTCCAGAAGCTAATGCTAGAGGCGTATTAGTATAAATTCCCATTAATATGGTAGAAAATGCTGCTGTTAGGCAGGTTGCAGTAACTAGCGCACCAATTGGCATGCCTGTGTTAGATAGTATTGCTGGGTTAACAGCTATAATATATGACATACTCAAAAAAGTAGTAATGCCTGCTAAAATTTCCTTTTTGTAGTTGATATCACTGTTTTTAAATTGAAAAAATAAACCTTTTACATATTTTCCCATAAAACTTTCCTTTTTGTTGTTTAGAAATATTTTCAATAATAATTATTGACCTTTTAATTCTTTTTAAAGGGGTATTGAATCTTATTAAGCATATTGTTCTGAAGAAGAATATTTTCACTGTCAGGGAAGTTTGAAAATACAATAGTTTTAATAATCTTTTCAGAACTATTTGTAATTACAAATTTTCTAGCTTTAATAAGCTTTAAATAAGCTTTCAAAGAAATATCTTTTCCAACACTAAAAAAGGTTTGAAGATATTTACCATCAATTAGCTTATGACGATTAAATAGAAATAAAGCAATTATATCATTTTCAACTTTTAAAAATAAAGGTTCTTTGTACCTTAAATTCCAAGTATTAGAAACGGTAAAATAATGTCTTAAAGAAATTTTATTATTCTCTTGAAGCAACTTAATATATTTGGAATCTTTTTTTAATTCAGGAATACCATCAAAATAGATTGTAGAACAAGACAATGTTAAAAACATTAAATAAAAAAGTATTAAATCTTTTTTAAAAATTTTCAAGAAAGCCAATAATATATGAGTTTTTTTATAAAATTTTGTTTTTAAATGCATATTCTAAAGTATTTTTTGTATTCTTGAAATTAACATCAATAAATCTTGGATCATATTGCAAAGTGTCCTTAGTCCAAACCTGAAAAGAATCCTCATTAAATAAAAAGACTAGCTTTTTGTAAGGGGTTAAAGCTTTTGACATAAGAGTAAAATTATCTTTATCAAGATTAATGTACAAAAACTTAAAATTTCCAATACTAACTACCTTAGAAATGGCAATACTTCCAATATATTTATTGTCTTGAATTAATTTCAAACAACCTTTAGTAAAATTTAAATTTGAATCTAGCATAACATTTAAAAAAACAGTAAATTTATTGCTCGATTTATCTTTTTTAATGTAGATTTGACTGTCTGGATAAAAATAAAGAAAATAATCTGCTCTTTCAATTTTTTCAAAATTCTTTTCTAAATCTTCAGCAATATTTAAAATCTTGCAAGAAGAGCAAATAAAAACCATTAAAATCAAAAAAAAACTATATTTCATATTTAACTTATATTATACAATACAGAAAGGAGAGTATTTATATTAAATGAATGAAAACAAATTCAGCTCTTATATTGAAAATTCTAAAGTCTATTCGGATTATATAATATCAAAACATAAAATATTACTTATTCCTGTTCCTATAATAAAAATTGCTATGGAAGAAGATCTTAAAATTTTCGAAATAAGTTTTCAAGATAAGCATAAAGATTTTTCAGGCTATATTCAATTAAATGAAAAATCTTTATATATAAATGAAAACATGAGTCTTGAAAATAAAAGATTTGCAATAGCAAAACACTTGGGGCATTATTTGATGCATCAAGACCAAATTAAAAATCTATCTAAAATTGAAAATTGTTATAATGATATTCAAGATAGTCAAATGGTAACAGAAGCTAATATATTTGCAGCAAACATATTAGTTCCAACAACCACATTAAAATTAAAATTATCTCAATATAAATCTAAAGAATGCCCTCAAAAAACAATAGCAAAAGAATTTCAAGTAACTGAAAATATAATTTATTTAAAATTAAGCATACTTAATGATCTTAGCAAAATAGACAAAATAAAAAAGAGTAAAAAATTTTTAAAAATCAAAAACACAAAAGAAAAAATAGAAGCCAACATTTACCTCCATAGTACAGATAAAATTAAAGAATCAATAGCTCTTGATTTAGAAAAATATGAACTTGAAAAAAAGGAACGAATTAAAAAAATATTTGAGGATTTAGAATAAAAAGCTTGCTCAAGTTAAAAACTTTTTGAGTATATATTCCATCTTTGCATTGGTTAATACTAAATAATTTTTACTCTTAATAAGAGAATCTAAATGGTCTTTTGCAATTACAATCCAATACTTATTGTCCATAAATTTTTTAGTAGTTGGAAAATTTATTTTCAATGAAAAATTTTTCATAATTTTTTGTTTTTCAAGATAAGATAAAACTTCTGCCTTAAAAGATGCGCCTTGGGTCAAGCTATAAGCAATAAGTATTCTATATAATTTCTTATTATAAATAAAAAGGTCTTTGATAAAATTAATATTGCTATTGAAATTAGATTCATCAACGTAAATATAAGCACTATTTTTAGCATCACTCAAGCTTTCAAAATCAAATAAATGATGTAAATGCTCATAGTCTTTTATTTTAAAATTTGAAATCTTCAAATCAGGATAATTCATTAAAGATGATAAAACAGTTAAATTTATTTTATCTTTTTCCGGCATTTTAGACAAAGAAATCGTTGAACAACCATAAAACAATAAAAAATAAATGGGTCTTAAAAGCTTCTTCATTTAATGACTAATTGTATGCTTTTAGTAAAATAAAGTAAAGTAAATAAAAATATATAAATATTTTGATATAATTTAAAAATAAACTTTAAAAGGATGTAAAATGAGTTATTATGTGCTAAGCAAAATATTTTTATATTCTGGGTACCTTGTTATTGGATTTCTATCTTTTACAATTTTCAATAAAAACTTAAGAAATAAAATCAAAGATAAATTAAAAAATTTATACTTTTTATATTATTTAACTTTTTTTACTCTTTTTATTATTAGTTCAAATTTATCTTATTACTTCACTGAAAAACAATTGTTGGAAGAATTTAATATTTTTGAAAAAGAATTTCTTGAAATACATAAAATAAACGAACAATTTTTTCAAAAATATTTACTAAATTTTCCAGTACCAATAAGAATGGAATTGATGTCAAAATTTGATCCAATATATACAGTGTTTAATGCTAGTTTTGAGAAATATGCTAAAAACATTGGAAAAAGTCCTTATGAAATTCAAATAAATTATAAAAATTACGTCAGGGCAACAAATTCAGAAATTAAAGAAAAACTTGAACAAATGAAAGAAAATATTACTCCTATTTATAATAAATATAAATTACCTATTCTAAATGGAAAAAATACAGAAATAAGTATTGATGAAAATGGAAATATTATTCCTGTTATAAAAAATGCAAACGGACAAATAACAGAATTACTGTTTTACGATCAAAATTATAATTTAATCCCCTTTAAAAAATTTGGAAGCTATACAGTTAGATTTGATTTAATTCCAGAAAGTAAAAATATAAACTTCAAGGAACTAATAAATGTTTACTATCTTGATGAAAAAAATATTATCACTCCCATAGAATATTATAAAAATAATATAGATATTAGCCCTTATTACATAGACTTGCAAGAGAACAAAGATGATTTTCTTAAGGCAATAAAAACCAAAAAAGAATATGGTTTATACATTGAGAAAAAAAAACAACTACAAAATTTAACTGAAAATGATAAACTTAATGATTTTAAAGAATTTTTAGCAAAAAATAATAATATTTTTTCACTAAATACAATATTTTCCAACGGCAATCCAATATTTACTTATGCCATAAATGTAAAAGCAAAAAGTATTATAAATTATTTAATAACAAAAGAATTTAATATTAATTTAACAAATCAAAGTTCTCAAACAGCTCTTCATAATGCTATAATTCAAAAATATGATTTAAATTTTATTAAATCACTTATCGAAAAAGGAGCTAATCCAAATATCAGAGATGGCGACAATAAGCTACCTATAGATTACTCTGACAAAACTAGTGAAATCTATAAATATTTGATTGGAATTTAGCTTTGTATTAATTGATGATTAATTAGCATTGCAACAATATTTTAAACCAAATTGATCCGAGTTATTCCTAAATTTAATTTAAAATAATTGCAATGAAAACAATGATTACAACCAGCACTTTAATAATAAATGACATGAAATTCAATTGAAAATAATCTTTAATGTACTGCCATTTATTTAATACTGATATTTACAAGATTAAAAAATATTGTTAAGATATTAAGCGTATTATTCAAATTAATTATTTTAATTAATTAATTTGTACTTAATAAAAAGGGGAAAATTATGTCAACATCATCAGCATCTATATCTATATTTACAATATTACAAAAAATAGGAAAAGCCTTCATGCTTCCAATAGCACTTTTACCGGCAGCTGGAATTTTATTGGGAATTGGGGGAGCATTTACTAATGAAACAATGATTCAAGCTTATGGATTAGAAGAAGTCCTTGGAAAAGGAACTGTGGCTAACTCAATACTTTATCTTATGAAATATACAGGAGAAGTAATTTTTGCGAACCTGCCCTTAATGTTTGCAGCAGCAATTCCAATCGGACTTGCTAAAGTAGAAAAAGGAACAGCTGCTTTAGCGGGAGTAGTTGGATTTTTGGTTATGCATCAAACTATAAATGGAATCTTGTACATACAGGGAATCACACCAGAAAGCGCAAGCTTAAAAGCATTATTGGAATTAGGAATGCCTGAAACAGTTGCAACTGCAAAAAGCCAGGAATATACAAATGTACTTGGAATATTCTCTCTTCAAATGAGCGTAATGGGAGGTTTGGTAGCCGGATTTGTTGCCGTATTTCTTCATAATAGATTCCATAATATTCAATTGCCTACATTTTTAGCATTTTTTGGAGGTACAAGATTTGTGCCAATCATAACAACAATAACAATGTTTGTAGTAGGAATATTTTTAACATTTACTTGGCCTTTTATCCAAGGTGCAATGAATTCGTTTGGAAGAATTGTAGAACAATCCGGACTTTTTGGAACATTTGCATATGGAGCAATAAAAAGATCTTTAATTCCATTTGGACTTCACCATATATTTTATTTGCCATTTTGGCAAACAGCTGTTGGGGGAACATTGGAAATAAATGAAGAACTCATATCAGGAGCACAAAATATATTTTTCAAGCAACTTGCAGATCCCAATACTGTACACTTTGAAGTTGCAAAAGGAACAAGATTTTTTAGCGGAGAATTTGTTGTTATGATTTTTGGACTCCCCGGGGCTGCGCTTGCTATGTATCATACATCAAAACCTGAAAATAAAAAAAACGTAGCTTCATTGCTACTATCTGCTAGCTTTACATCAATGTTAACAGGAATCACAGAACCTCTTGAATTTGCATTCCTTTTTGCAGCACCAGCGCTTTATTACTTTATATATGTTCCTCTTTTTGGGTTGGCGTATCTTTTAACACACCTTTTAAACGTAGGAGTTGGACTAACATTTTCCGGAGGATTTATAGATATGTTCCTATTTGGAATACTTCAGGGGAACAGCAAAACAAATTGGATAGCAATTCCTATCTTGGGAATCTTCTACTTTATTGGATTTTACTTCATATTTAAATTTGCAATCATGAAATTCAATCTTAAAACAATAGGAAGAGAAGACGAAGAGATGGAACAAGATATGATGGGGTCAGAAAAAACAAACTTATCAGAAACCGCTTCCAAAGTATTAGAGGGTCTTGGGGGAAAAGACAATATTACATACATTGATGCATGTGCATCAAGACTAAGAGTTAATCTAAAACAAATAGAATTCATTAAATCAGACGCCTATTTCAAAAATCTAGGTGCTAGTGGGATATTAAAAAAAGGGAATAGTGTTCAAATTGTATTTGGAGGACTGTCCGATAATATAAAAATGGAAATCGACAAGCTTATGTAAAATTTTTAAAATATAATATAAAAACAGCTAATCCAATAGAAAAATTTTTAAATTTTTCTATTGGATAGATTTTATACAAAGAAGGTAATAATGTATAAACAACAATATTTTATTTCTGGCAAAGTACAAGGTGTTGGTTTTAGATTTTTCACAGAGCAAATAGCAAATAATATGAAACTAAAAGGATTTGTAAAAAATCTAAACGATGGAAGGGTAGAAATTGTAGCTTTCTTTAACACTAAAGAACAAATGAAAAAATTTGAAAAATTATTAAATGGGAATAAGTATGCAAACATAGAAAACATTGAAAAAATAATTTTAGATGAAAATTATCCTTTTCAATTTAATGATTTTAAAATTTATTATTAGCGCTTGCCTCTCGTTTAACAAGTACCTTAACTTTTTTATTTTTGGGCTTAATATTGCGCACATAAAAATTATTATTCTTAGAACAAAACACACTAGTTCTGAAAAAATGTTCAACTTTAAATTTCAAAAACTCTAAAGACTTTCTGTTTCTACAAAAAATATTCAAATTGCCATCAGAAAATTTAATATCAAGTCCACAATTACAACTTGTTTTTAAAAAACTACACGAAATAAAACTACCATTTGAACTACTCCTATTAAAAAGAATAAAATATTTTTTACCTCTTTTAGAATCTTTAAAATAAATTTTAAGCCAATCTCCTGCTGGCTTAACTGAAATCAACATATCATAAAGATAAGAAATGTAAATCGTTCTATTGTCATTAGATTTTAAAATTTTTTTAAAAAAATAATGGGGACCTATTTTCATATAAATTATATAATATCTTATTAATAAAATATTTCCTAATATTCCCCAAATGTATTGATAGTGCCTTAAAAATTTAAAAAAACAAAAACTATAGCTTATAATTAAAAATTATTGATAAGTATTCTGTAAGTTTTATATAGTTATAATTGTATCCATATGTAGCTTTAAAAGCTTTGCGAATTTTAACATTCAATCCTCTAACCATTGCCAAAGTTTCTAAATTATCCTTTAACATCAAATTTTTAATTACAATCAACGTTTTAATATAATTATCATCAAATATATGATGTTCTTTTATCAAACTTTCTAAACGATCCATTGTAAGAGTAGAATAAGTGGCTTTACGTCTAACATATGTATAAATTCTTTGATTAAGCAATGTTAATAAGTTGTTATCTGCCTTATCATCTAAATTATCTAAAACATACCGATTATAATGAAAGGCCGTTGTT
Organism: Borreliella lanei; assembly: GCF_014205895.1. Classification (GTDB taxonomy): domain Bacteria; phylum Spirochaetota; class Spirochaetia; order Borreliales; family Borreliaceae; genus Borreliella; species Borreliella lanei. The sequence continues at coordinate 25,120 of NZ_JACHFC010000006.1, forward strand.
ATGTCGTTTGGCTCGTGCCCTAAAACCTTTGTTATCCAATAATTCATTTCCATGTTTTTGGGCGCAAATGCAAGATAAGAAAATTTACAATAAATGGCCCTGCAAAAATAAACAGACTCTTCGGGAGCAAAAATATTATTAAAAATTTGACGAAACAGTCTATTATAACTGTATGCAAGATTTGAAGAGATTGACTCTTTAGTAAGCTTCTCGGTCTGCTCCATATAGCGTATTTCTTTTATGGAATCAATTATTAATTCAGGATCTGCAAAAACTGGAAAAACAACTTCATTAACAATATTATTTTCTCGCTTTTTTGCAATAAACTCCATACGAATATGATTTTTATCTGCGATATAAAATTGAGAAAGCTTCATTACTTCAACAGGACGACGTCCTATTGCCATTAAAACTCCATAAAATTTCAATCTAATATCTCGGTTTTGATTTAGTAAAAGCTTAATTATTTCAATATAGGTATTTAAATTAATTTTAACAAATATCTGTTCTTTTCTATAACTATTAATTTTTTCAATTTTATATTTATGAGCATAATCATTTAACCATTTTGGAGTTACAAACAAATCTATAAAATATTGAAAATAAGGTTTCTCATTATTCATTTGATTAAAAAATATTAACTCTTCTATTTTTTTACGGTCCTTAATTCCTATATTTTTTAATTCTTTTATTTTTCTTGATTTCCAAAAAAATAAAAAAGTATTATCTCTTCTAATCTTTTCAATTACTGAAAGATTAATATATTCTTTAATTATTTTACGAGTTTTTGAAAGATTTAATATTATTGAACGATTTGTAAATTTATCTTTTCTAAAAAGAATAGCTTTGTGATTCTCTGCAAGAATTTTTATTTTTTCTTTCAATTTTAAATATGAAAGTTCATTATTGAGATATTTGTTATATAGAATTTCTAATTCTTTTCTAAATATTTCAAAATCATTTTTTATCTTCACTTTTGGAGGCATATTAATCTAATTATACCAAGTTTAAAATCTTTAGCTAAGTAAAAAATTTCTGATTTTTTAAAATATACTTATAAATTAAATTATACATATGTACTAGGCTGCACAATAAACCAAAGAAATATTCTATCCACACCGGGCATCTTTTTGTTAATTTAAAGCATAAAACAATAAAAATTTAAATTTTAATAAATTCTTTTATTTCCTAAAAAAGAGCTATTTATAAATAGCTCTCTGATATTTTTATCACAAGTTTTGCAACAGCAATTCCAAAAAAATTTCCTATTCTTTTTCCTGCAAAAGTAAGGCCTTATCATACGCTTTAATAAAAGGTAAATACATAAACACCGAAATAATCAATAATAATAAAACCAAAACAAACGCTTTAATATCAAGCCCCGTAGAAAAAAAAGCCGCAATAGGAGCAGGTGTTGTCCATGGAACCAGAGTTCTAACCCTTTCAATAATTCCAAAAT
>NZ_JACHFC010000007.1:0-7736 GCF_014205895.1 Borreliella lanei
TGATGAAAATTTAGAGTTATAATATTTATACTATTAAATAATAATATATATTATTATTTAATAGTATAAATATTATAACTCTAAATTTTCATCAAATATCATCCCCCTAATAACACGTATAAACTTTTCAAGTTGCGCTTTAATTGCCAAAAAAATTTTGAATTGTATAGTTAAACCTTTTTAATGTTTAAAATGATGTTGCTAAACATATGAGATACTTATGAATAGATTTTTGATCATTATTTTTTTAAAGATTTAAATTTATAAAAAACATATAAAAATTATATAGTTTGAGATTTTTGTAAAGTTTCAGGTTCTTGAATTATATCCTTATATTAATCAATAGAATTTTAAACATGCCTAATATTAAAATGAGAGGCTTCTTCAGAAGAAGCCTCTCATTTTAATATTAATCTTTAGATTTTATATACCTTATTATCCATTAAGACTTACTAAAACAATTTTTGCATATTCAATAAGTTCTTTTATCTTTTTCTCTCTATTGCCTCACCTTTTTTAGAAAAAGAAGATTCTAAATTGGCTAAAACATCCTCTGGTTCATATAGAGCCTGTCTAGATTTGAGATGCAATAATAATACCCTATTTTTACTCTCCAATCAATAATACTTTATTTCAAACCTTCCTGGGCGTTATCAAAAAATATAGATGCAAATCTTATATCTTTTTCTGCAATGTTAATCTTATTTATAAGCTCATCAAGTTCAATCTTTATCTTTAACTCATTGTGCAATTGTGCTAGTTTTTTTATTTTATCTTTATTATTCTTATAATTTCATATTAGTGATGTTTTTTTATTTCGACTCCTTATCATTACATCATAAAAATCATTCCTTATTAATAAGCATAAAATGCTAAAGCATTAATTTTGCTGCTGCTTAACTAATTTCGAGCATGTATCTGTATTAAATTTAAGCTTGTTTTTTTCTATTAATGGTGTCATTTTTGCTTCCTTGTCAAGTGCAATTTCACTTTAATAATTTTAAAAAATAAAAATAAAATATTTAGGCTCACTAATAGATTTTAATGCCCACATTAAACCTAAATGTTTAATTAAATTGATTATTATTCTCAATGCTTTTTATATCTTTAAAAACACTTTTAAAGTGTTTTTAAAGATAGCTTCTTTTTGCACATTACTCAAACTCCATTCAAATAATAAAACATGGTTGATTTATATCTGCTTTTTATTTTTTTTGATTTTTGGATTTGAGTATTGATATTATTGTAATATTAATTTAAATTTTACTCTTAAGTAAAAGTGTGTTTTATTTTAGAGAATAAAACACAAACAATACCCTATAAATAGTTTAATATTGCAATACTATTTAAAATATGCAAATACTAATTTATAAATTAACAAAAAACATATAAGGGAGCTTTCTTAATGAAAATCAAAAATATAATAAACATATTAATATTTGTATCTGTAGCTTCAAATAGCTGGACAAATGAGTCAAAAACAAATACCCCAAATGAAAATTCTCAAAGTAATATTTTAATAATCTCAGCTACAAAAGCAGAAATAGAAGAGATAAACAAGATTATTCAAAACAAAAAATCTATTTCAATAGAAGAACATAGAAGAAAAAAAAAGATTGCCATTGGCAAAGTGAGCAATTATAATATAATCACCATAGCTACGGGAGTTGGAAAAATAAATACAGCCCTTTGGACAAGCTATATTATATCAAAATATAAAATTAGCCACATAATCAATGCTGGAGTTGCTAGTGGAATTTATAATAACAAAAACAAATTTATAAAAATAGGAGACGTTGTAATATCTACAGAAACAACAAGTTACGATTTTAATCTACATAGATTTGGATATGAAATGGGACATGTTCCAGAACACCCTAAAAAATTTAAAGCAAACACTGCTCTTATAAGGAAAGCTGCTAAGATAAAAATAAACAATATAACCTCATATATGGGTTTAATAATTACTGGAGACCAATTCATTGACCATCAAAATTTTCAAGAAATCCCAGAAGAATTCGAAAACGCAATTGCAATAGATATGGAGAGCGCCGCAATGGCTCAAGTAGCATACAGCTTTAAAATTCCCTTTATAATCATCCGTGGAATATCTGATATCGCCAATAATGAAAATAATTATGATGATTATAAAAAATTTTTAAAAAAAGCTTCTTCCAGCTCAGCAAAAATAGTAGAAAACTTAATTAAGTCAATGTAAATTATTAAGTTTTTAATTAGATTAGAGTTTGTATTTTTTTATTTTTTCATAATCTTCTTTAAGTTTGGTTATAGTGTCTTGTAAAATATATACTCACCTCAGTAAGCTCTTATTTCTAAACTTAAAAATTGATCTCTTCTTTCCTTATAGCGATTATTAGAGCTCCTTGCTAAAATCAATATAAAAGAAATAAAGCAATGATTAACATTTCCTCCCTTATCAATAGAATAAATCTCTTCAATGAGATATTGTTTGCTGAGGGATTATATAAAAAAAAGACATAATCAAGCACAACGTAGAGATCTTATTAGTAAATAGTACTCAATTTAAATAACTACCCACAGATACTTGCAAGCTAAATTATTAATCTCATTGATACAAAAAGCTTAATTGTAATAATTTATTTTCTTTTTATAAAAACATTAATTTCTTTCTCGCATAATTAAATTCTCAATATATTAGAAAATTTTTATTGTAAAAATTCTATTGTATTTTCTGCCACTGAAAATCACTCAAAGATCATTAATAATATTTATCTAGTAATTAAGAGTATCTATACCAACAAATTAAAACTTACTTAGAAAATCTGCGTTTTTGCAGTGTTGTGCTAGCTGTGTAATAAATTTGTCTATTAGCTAAAAATCTAATCGCTGCTATTTATGGCTTGCGACAACAATATTTTTTAGCCTATATTATAGGTTTAAATATTGAGCTTGTAAATTGTTATTACGACCTTTTTCATAATACACAATAGTTAAAGTATTAAATTAAGTTATATATTAATAACAATTATTATTGTTTGATTTAGGAGTTTTAAAATGAAAAAAATAGTATTGTTAATATTGCTAAGTTTGATCAGTTCGTGTAAAATAAAAATGAGCACGACAGAATATTAACACCTCTAAATGAAGCGATTTGTAAAATAAAAAATTCGGCAATAGCTATACATGTTTGCTTTAATGTAGATGAATTTTAAAGGTTTTTTATATCTAAAATTTTTTTCTTAATTAAGATCAAAACTAACAATTAATAAAAAAAATAAATTTTTAAATTGCTGTAATAAATAATTAATTTACTATATCTTGTTGGCGGTTCTTCTATAAACAACATTCCAGTAAGATATAAATATAAAATACACCAAAGGTGAAAATATGCTATCTATATAAATAAAATATAAAGACAAATAAAAATACAAACATATATAAAAGCCATTTAAAATAAAACTTTCAAAAAATTCCACCATTTAGAAAGATGAAGAATAAAAAGCAAAAAACATTAATAATTCACCAGCAAACATTTGCAACAATGGCATTACAAGTTTAAAATTAAAACATATATGTTGAGTAAAAATCTAAAAATTAGATCGGTTTATATAATATTTATAATCGGTTATTGCTGCAAATCACAAAATTCAAAAAATAAAAGAATCAAACTTCTATAATAATTTTAAACAGTTAGGAAGAGTTACTATGATTAAATTCCCTAAAAACCATATATCAAAGATTCATATCATAAAAGAATATGAGGATGTCACTATTAAGTGGGATAGAGAATACTCATTATTTAGAAAACTACATGGTAAAAATAAGACGCTTGAAGATTGGTTAGAACATATCAAAAAAGAAGAAAATCAAAAAATTAAAGAATTTGCAAATAAATTTATCAAAAAAAGAAAACCTAAAATATAAAAAGCGTAAAGAAGAATTACAAAGCATAAATAAAAATTATATAAATCGGTTACAAAAATACTGTGTGACATTTAAGACTTTAAAAAGAGTTCTATCAGAATATTTTAAAATAGAAAAAATTAAACAATTTGAGTATAAATGGGCTTATAAAAAGATTATAAAATAGAGAATTTGAAAAAATAGTAAAATTTTGTTTTACTTTATAATAATAACTAAAAATTTGAAATTATAAAGCAAAAAATAAACTTTTTAAACAAAAGGTGTTTATATATAAAAGACCTTGCAAAAGAAAATATCTAATTTGGCATAAAAGTTTAAAAAAATATTTATAAAAAATAAAGAATTTTTTATAAAGGCATAATTTGAACAATAGAACAATAAATATTCTGACAATAATAAGGGATAATTATAATATATCATATCATTTGTTATTGTATTTATTACTAAAAGACTTTAAATTAAAATGAATCGGGCTGGAGCATTAAAATTAAAGATAAGAATATTTAAATATTACCCTAAGACAAGATTAATTTATAATAGATCTAAAAGGGAATACTACTTCTAAATGAAAATAATTTTTTCTAAAATAGATCAAAATAAGAATAAAAATTAAAAAAATAATAACTGGACATCTAAAATTTGATTACTGTTTATAAGTATAATAAAACAAAACAATGCAAATTTAATCCTATCAATACAAGATGAGGATGCTATTTTTTATGCAAATTATAATTGTTAACAATAAAATACATTATTATGTTGTATGATTTCTAATATAGAAATAGAATTAATTTATACCAATTAAGGAGAATATTTATGAAAAACAAAATAATTTTATGTATGTGTGTTTTTTCGCTTTTAAACAGTTGTAATTCCGACCATGATACTGCATCAGCAATAAAAAAATATGCTGATAAAACAAAAAAAGAATATATTAATGAAATAAAAAATTTAATAGCGACAACTAAAGAAAGCATAGACAAAGGCGAAATGCCACTGGCTAAACCGAAAAACCAAAAACCTGCAAACAGCAAAAATAGGGAGAAAGCTTTTGAGATAGATAGCAGAGCTTTTGACTTTATAAATAGTTTTTTAACAGATGCTGAATTCAATAAATTCACAACAATATTTCACAAACCAACACTACAATCGCCAGGCAAGGTGTTAAATAGCATAGCAATTTTAGAGCTTAACCTAGAAAAAACAATTAATCACTTATACTTAAAAAAAGAAGCCTTGGATAAGGTAAACTCCTCTGATTTGGGAAAGATCAAAAATTCTCTTGAACAACTGCTCTCTATAAGGAAATTTTTTTCAACAAGCATAAAACAGATTTTATTAGATTATCAAAAAAATGAAAATTCTATAAAAACAGAGGATTCTAAATTAGAAGAATACTTAGGTACAACATTAAATCGGTTTAATGAGAAAAAGAAAGAGGCTGAAAATCTGAGAAACACTATATTATCAATACCTATCCCAGCATTATGAATTAAAACTTATTAATAAGGATTTTTAAAGTAACTTAGGCCTTTATATTTAAAGGCCTAATAAAAAAAGTTTATTATTTCCCATTAATATTGTTTTAATAAAACACATTGGGATTTAAATAATTATAAAAGCCACCTTATTCACTTCACAAGTAAAACATACTATCGCCCAAATAACAAATTTGGCAAAAATCAATCAAGGATATATAAAATAAATTTTAAAAAAGTTTAAGTTGCAATAAAATACTTAATTTTATTAAGTAAATAGCAAATATTGAATCAAATTAAATATTTGCTTATAATAAGTATAAATAAATAAATAAATAAATATCGAATTATATAAAGGAGAGTATTTATGAAATACCATATAATTGTAACTATATTTGTTTTTCTATTTTTAGCTTGCAGGCCGGATTTTAATACTGATCAAAAAGACATTAAATACCCACCTACTGAAAAATCAAGGCCCAAAACGGAAGACTCTAAGCAAAAAGAATCAAAGCCTAAAACAGAAGAAGAACTAAAAAAACAAGAAGAAGAAGAACTAAAAAAACAAGAAGAAGAAGAACTAAAAAAACAAGAAGAAGAAGAAGAACTAAAAAAACAAGAAGAAGAAGAACTAAAAAAACAAGAAGAAGAAGAAGAACTAAAAAAACAAGAAGAAGAAGAAGAACTAAAAAAACAAGAAGAAGAAGAACTAAAAAAACAAGAAGAAGAAGAACTAAAAAAACAAGAAGAAGAAGAAGAACTAAAAAATACACTACTTAATGATTTAAGAGAGCAAATTAAAGAGGCGTACTATTTTAAAGAAAAATATGTAAAAAACATGGAAAACGAACCTAAGGACCAATACGGAGTACAAGCTTTTAATAAATTGAATTGGGGGAAAGGAACTGAAGATATATCTGACAATACCGAAAGATCTATAAGATTTAGAAGACATACTTATACTCTTTTAAGTACTCTGGATATTGATGAATTAAAGGAGTTCTCAGATATTATGCAGAAGGGAAAAGCATCAAAGATATTTAATTCCTTTAGCACTCTTGGGGGAGTTCTTGACATAGTAAGTGATCACCTATATACCAAAAAAGACAATCTAGACAAACTAAATATTTCAGATTTAGAGCAGCTTAAAAATTCGTTTAAAAAAATATTATCTATAATAAAAAGCGTCTCAGAAATGTCAAAACAAATTATATTAGATTATGAAAATAATAAAGATCTTATACAAACAGATGTTAATGAGCTTAAATCTTATTTAAATAAACTTTACAATGAATTTCAAGAAAAAGCTAAAGAAGCAGAACGGCTAGAAAAGTTTATAGTGTCAACATATAACCCTTAATATTTAGATTTTTAAAAATTTATTAACAATTTAAAAACAGTATATTTAAACTTTTATGGAAAAATATTTTATCTATTAAAGCAAGTATTACAATAATATATTTTTGGCTTAGAAATTCTTGTTATTATTTCTACTGAAAGGATTTTTACAGATATCATAAAAAGCATATTCAACCCCGATAAATTAATTTGATAAACTTATATCCACCTAAAATTCATATAAATTGTAGGTTAAAAATTGTTCTGCTTTTTAGTTAAAAGCACTTGAAATATAGAATTATTTCCTAAAAGTGAATTACTTTTTCTATAAATTTATAATTTGTAAATTTGTCCTTTATAAATATCTCTTCTGCTGTGCTTTTTTTCTCTCTCTCTTTTTAACTTTTATTTTAAGCACCTTTTTGCGTATTTCAAAAGCCATACTTTTCCTTCTTCCCTTGCAAATTCTTAAAACATTTCTTGCCAAATAGAATCGTAGTTATTAAACCCTATCTCTTGCGCTTAAGAACAATTCAAACTTTGCGACCAAACTAACAAAACTGTCCTAAAATTTATGTTAATTTAATCTCTTTTTGGGCATATGGTAGCGTTTCTAGATAATCGCGTGTTTCTTGTCTGTAATTGATTGCTAAAGATCTTTAATACTAAATAGATCGTCTTTTGGAATACTTCCTTTGGCTAATCTATTTATCGATACAAATATTTACATTCTTGCTTTTAAAAACATTAGTAATAGTTTGCATTAAATTATTGGTTTCAAATACTGTATTTTTAGAATCTTGGTCAAAATCAACAACTATTTCCTTATTTTCTACTTTTTTTCAAGCAATTTGATAAAACTACTCCCAAATTATCTTTTTTTGCGTAGCTGAAAACTCAGAGTTTTATATGTACCCCTCATTTGCTTTTTGGCCCATTTTTTGATAAGCTCGGCAGCCACTTTGTAATATTGCAAACCTAATATCGCCCATTACCATATATATGTAATTTTGA
>NZ_JACHFC010000007.1:7833-25386 GCF_014205895.1 Borreliella lanei
CCTCATTTGCTTTTTGGCCCATTTTTTGATAAGCTCGGCAGCCACTTTGTAATATTGCAAACCTAATATCGCCCATTACCATATATATGTAATTTTGATTTTAGTGTTGATCGTTCAACAAACCAACAATCCAATGTAACTGTTGATTACTTTGCTTTTAACAAAAAATTATGCTCAAGTATATAAGTAATTTGTTTATTGGGAGTTTTTGATTACTGTTAAATTTATAATTTTTATTAACGTGTAATTTTTAAAACATTATTTTTAAATATAATTATTTTCTTAATTGATCTTAAATTTATTTTTTATAAAAGCTTTTATTAATTTTGGTTTAATCACAGTTTACATTTCCTATCCAGTTGATATAAAAATAGAATAACGTTGTATAATATATTTTTATGCCTGTTGAACAAATGCCTACAAAATAAAATAAATTATTGTGCATCTGTAATAAGTTGTTTTTGTAAAACAAAAGCCTCAAAATTCAAAAAATCACCATAATTTAAAATATGCATTCAATAACTCAAATGCAATCAAATTTACTAAAGAAAATATGAAAAATTAAGCTCTAAAGAGCACAAAAAAGCTATACTATTGGTTAAATAGAAAATACGCAATTATAAAAATTTTTAGTGCAAACAAATCTGCTGAGGTGTGTTTATAGTATAGCTCGAGATAAAGAAAAAATCGCGTCAAAAAATTAAAAAATAAATTGACCCATTTAAAAAACATAAACACTTTATAATTGAAACAATTATATTTGAGTTATTTAATTATATTAAATAACACTTCTTTAAAGGATATATAACAAAAACCCCCCAATCTTTTTTTAATCTTTACTAATATCTTTCTTTGCTTTTAATAATGTCTTTTCTTTGATCTTAATTAGCACATATTTGCTAACTAAATAAAAGATTCTTAACTTTTATAATAATTATTAATAAATATTTAAATATCATGTCCAACATTATATTAAGACATACAACTAAAATTTACATTTTTATATAAGCAACTCTAAGGCCAAATAGTTAATACAATACATTTGCACTTTAAAATTATTTCCATTATTTTTTTTACAAGTTTCTGTAAACATTACACATTAAATGATCTGCAATAAACATTGCTTATAGAAAATTGAGTTATAAAAAGGCAAATTGTTTAACTTTCAGCAGGCATAAAAATCAGAAATTAAATAAGTTTAATATCTAAATATACTTATCAATACTGTTGTCAAATTAAATTACTATTTATACTATTAATTAAAATTTTTGACAATGCTATTTATTTTTTTATAAACTTGTGTGGGCTTTTAAGAATTTAACGCCCTCTTATTAAATTTTTCAGATCTAAATTCAGATTATTATTAATAAACAAATTTTTTTCATGTTTTTATTCTTTAATTTAGCAAATATGTAAAAAGTATTAAAAACTATTTTTATCGCCTTTTAAATAAAAAATTTTTGTAAAAGCTCAGGGCTTACATAAGCCCTCTGACCAAAGAACTTATATAAGCCCTGCTTGCCTCTCATAAAATGATCAAAAATAAATAGGTAGTTAATATGAAAATATTTTTCTACACTAATTGTAGTATAGCTCAAATTAGAATTAAAATCAATTTATCTTCATGTAAAATTGTAATCTTCCTAATTATAAACATTACAACAAATTATTAATTTTTATGATTTTTTTATAAAAGTATTTGCTTTTATTTAAATACTGTGCTATAAATATATTTATAAAAATCAAAATAACTAGGAGTAATAATATGCAAAATGCATTTATCAACCACAAAAACACACCTTGCCAGAACAAATTACAACATAAATTAATAGTTTTTATCTCAACGCTAAAATATATAAACAGCAAATATAAAAAATATACCCAAAATAATATACTTTATTACTTTAATGAAAATTTAAAAAGAAATGGACAACCAACTGTTAAACTAAAAACAATGCAAAATTATCTTTACAAATTAGAAAAAGAAATAAAAGTAACAACTAACTACCATAAACATTTGGGAGTAAATTTTGGAACTGAAATTTATTACAAACTTAATTATCCAAAAAAAGAATGCTACCTTAAAATTAATCAATACTTTAAAGAAAAAAAAGACATAAGATTCCAAAGAAGAGTTAATAGATACATTAAATACAAATTTAATAAAGAGGGGAATCTAAATTTAGAGGAGTGTAGTAATAATAATAATAATAATAATAAAGAAGAAGAGATAAAAAACAATCAAATAGAAAAATATCAAACAAAAAAATATTTCAATAAATGTAATTTCATGTCCAAAGAAGCCATGTCTATTTTAAAACTGAACATTAACAAGGATAAAACAATTGAAATAATAAAAATAATAAAAAAAATTGAAATTAACCTAACTAAAAACAAAAATAAAATTCGTTTTAAGGAAAAACAAAAAATATTAAAAGAAATATTAAAAAAAACCCAAAAAGATTTAGAAAAAAAAGGATATGAAGCTAAACAATTAAAACTCCAAATTGAAAAAATATACAAAAGTTACAAAAATAAGCCACATTTTATAATAGAAAGCAAAAAATACAAAGACCTAGACAACATAAGGATTAAACTACAAAAATCAATTGAAATTAAAAAAGAAAGCCCTATAAAAAAATATAAAAACATAAAAATAAATATTTTCAACATACTAATCGAGCAATTAAAAAAAGAACTTGAAATAAAATCTTTAAAACCAATTATAAAAAATTATTTGAATAGAAAAAAAACTCTAGAATATGATAACGTGTTTAATACATATTATTACGAATTGTTAGAAAATATAAAAAAAAAGAAAAATAACCTGGGCAAAAAATTGTTAAGCAAAGATGTTACATAAGGAAAATATATGAAAAACATCATAAAATCTATAAAAATAGAGAAAACAAGAATTAAATGTAAAAATAAAGATCGTTTCATAAAGATTGAGAAAGAAAATGACAAAACAATGTATCATACAAAAATAATGATGGACATTTATAAGCTAGGAATTGATAATAAAAGAAATGAGTGTCGTATATCATTAAGAACACTATTTAATCAAATGAAAGTTGAAGAGGTTCGTTTATATTCTATAAAAGAAGGGGACAAATTTTTAGGTATTTACTATGGCTATAGAAAACCAATAAAAAACATTTTCGTAAAATATGAAATAAATGGAACTACAAAGTCATATGGATTATCAAAAGCACATTACATAGAATTTAGATTTAAAAAAGGAAGTGTTTTTTGCTACTTTAAGGGATTATTTCGTTTATTAAAAAAAGAAAAAGAAAATACACCATATAATATAGCATGTATTGATATGTTTACAAAATTAGAAAAACACGTATATGAATTTTATGGCAAAAAATATCCAGAAAAAGGAATAATTATAAGATGGATAGAAAAAAATCAAAAATAATAACAATTGCAAGCCTTAAAGGAGGTGTTGGTAAAAGCACAAGCTCAATAATATTTGCAAATCTATTATCACAAAAGCACAAAGTGCTTTTAATCGACACAGATGATCAAGCTGCCACTACAAGCTATTATTATAATGAATTGGAAGCAAAAAATTTCGATGTATCTAAAATAAACATAGGAAATGTTATAAAGGACGGTATAGATATTAATAAAAGCATTATTAATATTGATAATAACATAGCTTTAATACCCAGTTATATAACAGCTGACGAATTAAATGGAGAGTATTATTACGACAATCGACACCTTCCTATTGAATTTTCATTGAAGACAAAATTAAATTCTATAGCAGATAACTATGATTATATTATAATTGATACTAACCCCAAAAGGAATTTCACATTAAAAAGCTCTCTAATTAGCAGTCATTATGTAATATCTCCAATGACGGCAGAAAAATGGGCAGTTGAAGGATTTGAAACATTAAGAAGATATATAAAAGAAGTCGCCGGAATACCAATATTTATTGTTATTACAAGGTTTAAAAAAAATGTTACCCATAAACAATTAATGGAAATAGTAAGCATGAAAAGTGGGTTTTTGGGATATATAAGTGAAAGAGAAGATTTAAATAAAAGAATAGGGTGTAATGAAAAATTTGATTTTTCAAAAGATTATATTATTGAATATAAAAAAATATTAGATGTTTTTTTAGGAAAATTGTAAGAATTAACAAACTTAACAAGTTCGGCATGCCGAACTTGTTGGACATAAGGGCAAAAATATGAATAAAAAAAGCATTAATTTAAAAATTAATAAAAGAATTTCAGAAAATAATTTAAATTATTTTCTTGATCAAAGAAATGAAAATCAAAGAAAAGAAGAATTTGAGCGATTAATTACGCAATTAAAAAATAATATTAAATCAGAAATATATAATATTATTGATACTATGAAGATCCTTAAGAAAATAAATGACAAGAAACTCTATTTAGAAGGAGGATACAAATCTTTTAAAGACTTTTTATCAGATTTTAAATTAGCAAAGACACAATCTTATGAATATATAAAATTGGCTGCTGCAGTTGAGGCGGGGATATTAGAAGAAAATTTTATTGCCAATAATGGAATAAGGGCCTCTATAAGATATATTAAAAATAAAGCAAATAGTACAATAAAAAAATCAAAACAAAATCCAATAAAACCACTAAGATTTCAGCTTAAGAATAAGGAAAGTTATGTATTTTATAAAAGCAATTCTAGGTTTGCAAGTTTTATGATGGATGAGATTTTTGAAAATCAAAAAGATTTTCTTAACAAACTTTTAAAAAGATATAAGGAATCAAAAGGATAATAAGAAAATTTTAAAAGCAATTTGATCTTTAATATTATTAAAATATAAAGCTAGAGATCATGAATAAATAATTTAATAAATAGGAAAATATATACAAAAAAAGCAACCGGAAATCTAAAAGATCATTCGCTAAGCAGCGAAGTTATATTGGATACAAAGCATTTGGAAAAAAATAAATATAATCAAAGAAAAAGGTAAGTTGATCCCAATAGACAATAAATTGTCAACAATAGGCAACGAAGAATGTTTTTAATTTTGATCATAATAAATTTTGCAAAGAAACACACTTAATAAGCAAGGCCTAATAAGTTGAGCACTATTTTGGTTAGTGTCAATGTGTTTTAAGAATTAATAGCGAGGCGAGCGCTTAAAAATATTTTAGGAGGAACAAGCCTTTTAAAGAAAATTTATATATGCTTAAGAGCAAGGATTTAATATAATTTATGATTTAGAGCTATAGAATTTATTAAAACACACGATTAACTATTAAAGAATGGGCAAATTAGCAACTTTAGCGGGGGCCAATATTATAAAAAAGGACGGGCTGTTAATAGTGATGTTATATAGCTTCTAAGGGCCAATAAGGACCACTATTAATTATATAAATAATGTTGTTTTAAATTTAAAAAAAAGAGGCTATTTTAAATAGCAAATATTTTCTAGAATACTATATTCAAGTATTAATTTAGAAATTAAAATCAATGAGTTTGCTATGAATCTTAAATTCGTTTTATTAACTTCAGCCCCACCATAATTTTATTTGTTTTAACTACATAATTGGGGGATCCAAGCCCTATTCATTTTTAAAAATGAAAGATATATAGGTTAAAGACAGCCAGGTCTATTTAAAGTATATTTTTATTTGATAAAAAAATATTAAATTGGTTTTTATGATTTTTATATATTTTTAGTTAGTAGTAAGTTATAAAGTTTTTTGTAAATTGCCAATAATTCTTGTTAAATCATCCGCTTTTATTGTTTATCAATAGTTGGCAATAGTAATTTAAACGTCCCAAACATATATATTTTCTTTGGCGCCAACTATATAAAATTAAAATCATTTTGTTTGTAGTTTAATTTTTCTAGCATCTTTGGTTCTAAAATCTCTTTCGTTGAGCTAAATCTTTAAATTTATAAACATTCTCTTTTTTAATTTCTAAAAGATTTTTAGTTTGTCTATTGCTTTTAAATTGCTTTACTAATAGTAACTTTTCTGCTATTTTTCTTTTATTTTTATTTGATATGCTTAGTTGATTATTGGGTTGAGGCTTTTAATTAAATTACATGCAAAGAATGATATAATGATAATTATCTTGCCAATATTTATTCATCAATCCTTATATTCTTTTTTTTCGTTTGTGAAAGTTAATTATAAATTGTATTAATTATTATTAATATTATTTTTGCTTTGGCAATGAATATGAAAAAATTAATTTTTTAAAATATAATAAAGATTTATGATAGAAAGCAAACATCAAAGATATTATTTTTATTCATTATTTTTGTCAGAACTTGCAAGAACTTTGCCCCATGCTGTATTAACTATTGTTTTAATAAACAAAAGTTTATCACTAAAAGATATTGCTATGGTACAAATTTGTTATATGATAGCAATTATTATTTTTGAATTTCCGTCAGGCGTAATATCAGATATTTTTGATAGAAAAATTGTTTATTTAGTATCAATTTTTTTATCAATGTCTTCTTATTTTATTATTTTTAAAACCTCTTCGTTTATACTTATTTGTGTTTCATGGTTTATATATGGGATGTCAGCTGCTATTAATACCGGTACGATTGATATTAGTTTTACTAAAATATATCAAAATAACTCAAAAAAGCTAAAAGCTTTTATATCTTTTGTAAAAATAATTCTAAGTATTGGTGCTATTTTAGGCGGATACATCGGAAGTGTACTATATTTATATATTGATATAAAAATTTACCTAATTTCATTATTAATATATTTGGTAGCGTTTTTAATTACAATTTTTTTTATACCAAATGATAAAAATACAGATCATAAGCATATTAAAAAAGATTTAAGTTTATATCTTATAAAGTTTAAAAAAATTGTAATTAAATTATTAAAATCTAAAAAACTTTTAGAATTATTTATTTTGATTGGCTCTATTCAATTTTTTTATCAACCTTTTTATTTATACTGGCAAGCAATTTTTATTGACAAAACCATATCTATTAGTATATTTGGAATTATCTATGTGATATTTCGTTTATCAGATATTGTAGGAGCATGGGCATTTAGGAAAATTCAACATTCAAAATATGATATTTATATTATTTTAACCATAATATCTTTATTATCAGTTTTAATTAAAATAGTTTCACATATTTACATATTTATTGCTGTAATCACATTTTTAGTAATTTTAATTGCTATTTATTCTAATAATTTAGAATATTTTTTAAGAAAAAATATAGATTCAAAGGTTTTGGGAACTATAACTTCTATTAATAGTGTAATATCTCGTATATTTTCATTTTTAGCATTGGCTATATGTTCGGTTTTAACTAATTTTATAAGTGCTATAAATACATTTGTTTTATTAATATTTATTTTTTGTACATTATCTATTGTTGTGGTGTATAAATTTAGAAATAATAGGAAAAGCTAAAAAGTAGATATTATTAATATATTTTTTAAATAAAAGATATTAGAATGCTTTATAATTTATTTATTTTAGGTTAAATGTTTTTAAAAATTAAATTATAGTTTACTTAATATTAACCCGCATATTTTTTATTATTCTGCTTAAAGATAAGTAAAATATCATCTAACATGACGCCAATGTAATGCATAAATTTATAAAAGAAACGTAAAGCACGCTTTAAAAATAAAGGAGCCAAAACTTCTAACTTAAAGAATGTAGCTAAAAACATTAGAGGCAATTTACCTTTGGTTTACTGATGTTTTTGTAGATTTTTGGAGTTTGAATTGATTATACATTCAAAAAATATTTTAATAAATGTAATTTCCTGGCAAAAAACTATCTCAATTTTAAATTTAGATATTGGTAAAGATAAATTAATTGAAATAAAAAAGAATAAAGTTGCCCTAAAAATTGCAAGCAAATAAAGATAAATATTTTTAATATACTTATTGAACAGCTAAAAAAAAGAAGCAAAAATTAAAGCTTGAAATCCAATTGTAAAAAATTATTTGAATGCAAAAAATAAATTAGAATATAATAAAGTATTTGATAGGTATTATTATGGATGATTAGAAA
The DNA here is from genome assembly GCF_014205895.1 of Borreliella lanei. Classification (GTDB taxonomy): domain Bacteria; phylum Spirochaetota; class Spirochaetia; order Borreliales; family Borreliaceae; genus Borreliella; species Borreliella lanei. The sequence continues at coordinate 15,865 of NZ_JACHFC010000007.1, forward strand.
TTGTAAAAAGAGAAAATAATTCTTTAATGTTAAAAGAGTTTATCAAAAAAGCCATATAAGGATTAAATATGGAAATAACACTTAAGTATATGAAAATAGAAAAACCATTTATTCAATGTAATAATAAAGATAGTTTTATAAAGATTGAAACAGAAAATTATAAAACAATGTATCATGAAAAATAATGCAAGAGTAAATGGTATTGATGGTATTAATTTTATGATAAATAATTCTAAAACCCGAGTTTAAATTTTTTTTGGTGCTGATCTTAAACTGTCAATTTCAACAAGAGCACACTCAAGACTAACAACAGCTTGCTCGGGTTTAATTTCAAAATCTATAAAATCGATATGCTCTACAAATTTATTTATCCAATCAAGCTCAATCCCAGTTAATGAAAATTTGCTTTTACCCACCAACTCTTCAACAAACTTTATTAAATATCATCATTATTATTATTATTATTTAATATTAATAAATTAACCCCATTGTTTTCAAAAATTTTGTTTCTTAAATTGAGAACGTCCAGTTCACATTTTTTAACAAATTTAAAAACCTTTGATATTAAAGAATCATTTTCTATAATTTTACAGTTAATTGGTGCGTCCCCTACTAAAAAGAATAAATTACAACACTCAAAACCAGTACAACGCTTATATAATTTGAATCCCTACCCATAATCTTTAAAAAATCCACAACACAATCGCTATTGATAAAACAGCTTAATTAATTCTACTAAGGTTTCTAAACTATCCACTTTTTTAAATAATTATATTTATCAACCCCATTAGTATATTTCATTGACTATTTTATAAGGATTGCTTTTGTAGCCACAGTGCCATGTTGAACTACTAAATGAAATAAGCTTGATAGAATAAGAAAAGAACTCTCTATATGTATAATGAGTGTATCAATAAATTCTGACAGTACATATTCATACAATGTTGCATTAATTTTTTCCATACTCACAATATATCTATTTTCAATCGATATACTAGTTGGGTAAATTTCTTTATCAAAGATATCAATATAATTGGCTTCAATTTTAAATAAATTTATTATTTATCCTTTTCTGGAAACTTTTTTTTGATAATATATTCTAGCTGAAAATCCTTTAACTTAAATTAAAGTACAAATTGCCCTTATATTTAATTGCAACTCTATTTGGAAGAGGCAAAAATCACTGATATTTGTTCTGCATAATAAAAATCAAAGATAATTTTTGGGGCAAAATTAATAAACAAGGAGATTCAAAAAAAATAGTTAGCAGCTATAGTTTTAATGTTATTAAAGACTATATAGTAAAATATCAAACAATTTTTAATCAATTTTTACAAAAACAACAATTGTATACTACAATTGTTGTCCATTTTACAGATAAAGGATTTTTATATTGAATATTTAATTAAATGATAAAAAGTTAAGAACTTATTACCGGCAGTTAAAGGAAAATTGCTTTTACAATATAAAAGAAGAAAGAATTTTAATTCTCTTTATTTAAAATTAAATAACAACAATATTTCTAATCATTTGCTCTAGATTTATAGGGTTTCTATCTATGCTTAAAATGACACCTTAAAAAGCTTTATTCAAAATCTTTCAATTTACTATTTTTCAGACCTTATGGAATCTTTATAATTACTATAATTATTTAATAATTGATTAACAATATTAATTTTTTTAATAAACAAAGATCTTAAAACGGCTCTAAATAAATTCATAAAGCCATAAAACCACAATCTAAAATGATTATAAGTATTAAATAGTAATAACTATGAATTAGAATTTAATTCAAAAAATGATTTTTTTAATATTTTGAAATGTTAAAAAATTGTGTGCTATTTTTAAGCGCAAGATTATAGAAATAACTTTTTGCTTCACCCCATGATGACTTTTTAATTGCTTCAACTAACTTAATTTTTGCAACTATTTTGGTTTTTATTTTTTTATAATAACAATGTTAAAAAGTCATAGCAGTATTTATATTTATACGAAATATTACAATTGCCATAAGTTAATTTAATATTACTATAATTTATTTTATAGTTTGGTATTTTATGATATAAAAATTTTACACGTCCAAATATCTTATATGTATATGACAAATAAATTAATTTTTAATAATCATTTTGTACATTCCATTAATTATTCTACACTTTTAATGCCTAAATGAAAAAATTTGGTTATATTTTTATTAAGGATATTTAATTTGTATTTTTTATAAAACACCATACTTTATGGGTTCATAAAATTTTGATCTACTAAAATGTATTCAGATTTATTAACATTAAGCAATATGTTAAAATAAATTTAAATGCAGCAATTCTAATGTATTATTTATTTAAGGAGACTAGCCTATGTTTAGGGGAAAAGAAATATCTTTCTTGTTATTTTCATTGCTTTTGTTTATATCATCAATTATAATTTCTCACGGAATAAAAAATATTGGTACTAAAAATGAAAATTATATTACGGTTAAGGGCCTCAGCGAAAGAGAAATTTTATCAACATCTTCTAGTTGGGAGTTTAGATATAGCTTAACTGGTGACACTATCAGTGATATTAATAAAGCAAATAATTTAAGCTTGTCTAAGATTAAAAGCTTTTTTTTAAAACATGGATTTAGCGAAGACCATATAAAAATGGGATTTATGGAATTTAATGAAGAGAATTACAAAGAATCTCTTTATAAGTATAGAGCATATATATCTTTAGCTGTTCATACAAAGAATATTGAGAAAATGGAAGCAGCAGAAAAAAATATTGCTGAGCTTTATAATCAAGGTATATTAATTAGCAATAGTGGGGGGCCAAGGTATTACTTTGACAATATTAATGATATAAAACCCGAAATGTTGGCAGATTCAATTAAAAATGCAAAATTGGCGGCTTTGGAATTTGCAAAACATTCAAGTTCAAAATTAGGAAAAATTAAAAATGCAAATCAAGGATATTTTGAATTTCTTCCAATTGACAGAAGTTTGGGCGCTCAAGAGCGGTATCCAAAAAAAATATTAAGGATCGTTACAACCGTTTCTTATTATTTGAATTAATGGGCGAAATATTATTTATAAATAAAATTGTAGAAATAGCTTATAGTTTCATTTTATGATGACGCAATCTATAAGCTTAACTATGGCCCCTTTACTTTTTGTACATAGTACAAAATACGCGTATACCTAAATTTATAATTTTTTACAATTAAATCATAGACGGATAATTTTTTGATTTTAGTTAATTAGTTAAAACTATTTTTAGAAAATTTAATATCCACATCTTAAAGATCATTTAAACTTCCTACAAAAGTTATTTGTATTACTAGTAATTTTATGGTGTTGATGTTACTTTAGGAGTTTTCACGGGTTTAATTCGGCTTTAGTATTCAATTGTTAATATTGCTTTCAGTTTGCCTACACCTGATTATTAAAAATAAAAAAAGTAAAATATAATTAAATTTAATTTGCCGCTCCTTAGCATAATTTTACCATGTTTATTTATAAATTAGTTTTATTATATCTTTTATAAAAATTAAATTTTTATAAAAGATATATCAATTTAGTAATGTCGTTTCAGAAATTTAGATTGCTTGCTTATTTTAATAAAACAGGCTTGCAGTTCTTTTAAACCCCTTTCAGACCCTTTAATTATTCTTTAAATTTTTAAGATATTTTTTGGTTTTTCTAAAAACTTCTGTAGTTTATTTAAATCTTTGATTTTAATTTTGACAGTTTCCAGAATACTTTCGGATCGATCAATATCATTTATTTAAATTTTATCCCTTAATGTCGATTTAAACTTTCCAAAATTAACAGCAAAGTTTTCTATTATAAGTAGATCTCTTATTGGGTTTGTTTTAATATTAAAATAATTGTTTTTGCAATTTTTGCTTTTTTAAAGGTTTAATTGTTTGTCATTTATCAATTAATTTCAATTTGTTTTTCTGTTTGTGTAATTAAATTTCTGTGTGTTTGATTAAAGCAATATTAATGGGAAATAATAAACTTTTTATTAGGCCGTTATTTAAGGGTCTAATTTTACTTTAACCCGGTATTATTTTAATTCATAATGCTGGAATAGGCATTGATAATATGGTTTTTTTCAGATTTCTAACCTTTTTATTTTTTTCGTTAAACTGATTATATATTGTATTGAAATAGGTTTCTGATTTAGAATCATCTAGTTTTATAGAATTTTCATTGTTTTGATGATCTAATAAGATCCTTTTTATGATTGTTGAAAAAAAATTCCTTATAGAGAACAGTTTTTCAAGAGAATTTTTGATATTTTCTAAATCTGAGGTGTTTGCCTTGTCTAAAGTCTCTTTTTTTAAGTCTAAGTGATTAATTACCTGCTCTATATTAAGTTCTAAAATTGCTATACTATTTAATACTTTGCCCGGTGATTTTAGTTTTGTTTTATGAAATATGGTTGAAAATTTATTGAATTCATCATCTGTTAAAAAACTATTTATAAAATCGAAAGCCCTTTTATCTATCTCGAAAACTTTCTTATTGTTTTTATCATTTACAAGGTTTTGATCTACTGGCTTAGCTTGTAGCAATTTGCGTTTGTCGATGCTTTCTTTAGTTGTTGCTATTAAATTTTTTATTTCATTAATATATTCGTTTTTTGTTTTATCAACATGTTTTTTTATTTCCGGTTTAGTGTCATGGTTGGCAGTGCAGCTATTTAAAAGTAAAAAAACACACATGCATAAAATTATGTTGTTTTTCATAAAAATTTCTCCTCAATTAGTATAGATTAATTGTATTCTTATATTAGAGAACATGCAACACATAAGCTTGACGGAATAATAAGATGCTTTTATGAGACTAAATAAGTAGTTTTTGACAATAAAATTGTCTTATTATATCTGTTTAATATTTTTAAGTTTTAAGATTTTTTAAAGTTTTTAAAAAGCTATCTAAAAAATAAGATCCCATCTTTATTGCTAGAATTAAATTTGTATTATTTTGTTTTATTATACTAATAAACATTAATAATGCTTATCTTCCTTCTATGATAAACTTTTCAAGAAAATCTTTAAATTTATAAAGTTTCTGTTATTATTTTATATAAAATTTCCATCGATTCAATTTTATTATTGTCACTACATTAGTTTTGTAACTAATTTTTATAACTTTAATATTCCATTTTATTATTTTTGATGGGTTTTAAAACGATAGTGATATTTTTAGAGATGCTAGAATTTAGTGGCGATTAGAATCATATATTCTAAATTTAATATTTAGATAAAAAAGTAGAGACAAGAGCATGGTCATCCAAAATCAAATAAATAATGATAAAAGGGGGTTTGTATAAACCATATATGAAATTTATTATGTAAAATTTAGGTTTAAAAAAATAAAAATTTGTCAAGTGGGGGTATTATAACTAAATGAGCAATAAAAACTATAAAATAATTAGCATTCCAAATATATAAATAAGCTTATTAACATCTATGCTTGAAAATCAATTTATGAAAAACAGCAATTCTTTTAAAAGAACAGAAAATTAAATTAGATAAGCAAGGTAAATATATTAAAGGAAAATTTTATTTTTATAATAAAGTAAATATTGGATATTAGTAATAGAGAGCTTGTCAATTAAAGGGGTACTGTGTGAATTTGGGTTTTAACACTTTACATGATAGAGATATAAGCATAACTCTAAATTTTAAGGTTTCTTATTATAAAGAAATAAAAACCAAGGCAAGAACTTTTTGAAGCAAGGGGATATTTTTATAATCTTTGATTTAGAAATAGCAGTTAACAACGTTAGGCCTATCTTTAATAAAAGATAGGCCTTTACATTATGACAATTTCAATATGTAAATTAAAGGTTCTCTATTGAACATATGTCATTTTTCAGCTTTAGTGCTTCTTTGGTTGTTTTTGTCATTTGATTGAAAAGTGTATCTGCATGAGATTTAAGTTCATTTTTATCTGTTTGTATACGATTTGTATTATTTTTATAGTCTAATAAGAGCTTGTGCATCATTTCTGAAGCGATTTTTTTTCTCTCTAAAAAATTTTCCAAAGAATCTTTAAGCTTTTCTAAAACCGAAGTCTCTAATTTTTCTAGATTGTCTTTTTTGGGATATAGGAAATCAACCACTTCTTCAAAAGCACCTCCAAGTGAGTTAAGGTTGTTAAATATGCCTTGTGTTTGGCCTGATGCGATTACAATTTCTGAAAAATTCTTTAAGGCATCATCATCAATAGTATTTAAGATGCTATAAGTTCGTTTTCTATAGGCTCTAGATCTTTCGGTATTTGCGGACAGCTGTTCATTTGTTCCGTCTAGCCAGAACAAATCTTTGAAAGCTAGTATTCCATATTGGCTTGAAGATTCTTCTTTTAACTTTTGTACATATTTATCATTATCTTTTTTAGCTGTTTCTATTAAATTTCTTAAATTATCAAGCAGCGTGTTTTTTGTTTTTTTATTAATGTCTTCTTCTTTTTTGGAGTTTGATTCTTGATTTGGAACTTCTTTTTGATTTAGGTTTGTTTTTGTTTTAGGTTTTAATCCTTTTTTATTAGATTTTAGTCCTTTTTTACTAGATTGATACTTAATATCTTTTTGATTGGTGTTAAAATCTGGATTGCAAGCTAAAAATAAAAAAACAAATAAGCTTGCAATAATTTTATATTTCATAAATATTCTCCTTAATTAAAATCTAAAATATATAATCCAATATTAAATATAATACAATATTAAATATAATCCAATATTGTATTATATTTAATATTGTATGTAGAATAATAAAATATTAGAAGAATCATAACAATATTTTTATTGTGAGAAGTTTTATATTATTTTTATACATGTGTTAATAATTTTTTTATTAGGGGTAATTATTGTGCTCTTATAATATTTAATTTTATAGAATAATTTTTATCTAGTGTCTGTGGATATTCTTTAGAAAGGTATCTTTATTTTATAAAAATATTATTTAAATACTTAATTTCTATAAATTAATATTTTGGTATTTAACAAGCTTTGAGAAAAGATAAAATTGGTATAGACGTGTGTATTATGTGTATTCATTCTAGTGCAATCTAATCTATCTTAGTAGAACTTTTTAAGTTTAGCAATAATAGTGTTTTGATAAACTTAAAAAGTTTATTTTGGTATTAAGATGGGCAAGGAGTATGTATGAATACTTTGTTTGAAATTTGTATAATAATATTCGCTGTAGCTTTATTGGGTTGTTATTTGCCTGATAAACAAGAGCAAGCTGTTAAAACTTTTTTTGATAATTTTAATAATTTAGAAAATTGTGGTATGCGAGCTGATGGTATTATTACTGAGGGTAACTTTTCTAATTTAAATTATGTGCAGTTGAACATCGTTTGCTGGATGATATAGAGAAGACTCTCTCTATAGCTTAAAAGATGGCAGTTGCCCTATACCTCCATTGCCTGACTATATAATGAGAACTATTTTAATAAATTCTTTTTAGATTTAGGTTCTGAGCGATTTAGAGAATTGATTAGATTATTTAGTAGGGTAAAAAATGATCATAATAATAAATTTAAAAATGCTCAAGCTGATAAATTTTCAATTTATTTAGTGAATTCTTTAAACAAAGAGGAAAAATGTATTTATTTATTTCCAATAAGAGATGGGGATGCGTTTTGGGGATGTTTTATGGATTCAAGAAGATCAAGTATGATAAATTGTGCAGTGATTACTCTTCTTTTTGTAAATTTTTCAAAAAAATATTTAAGACTTTTAATAAAATTTGTTACATTGAATTTAGGTTCAAAATGGGTAGTGTATTTTTATATATCCACACTATAGCTTATTTGATTACAAATCCCAATGTTAGATTTTCTAGAAAATTATATAATAAAATATTAAACTTGGAAAAAGAAGTGTTCAATTTTTATTCTAAAGATTTGGGCCCCACAGGAATTATAAACTAAGTGGATCGCGAAAATTAATCAGAAAAAGTTGGAAAAAATGGAGAATCCCAGTTTACTCCACAGTCGACAGCGTCAACTATGAAAATATATTGTTATTTGGCATTGATTTTTGATACAATGTACTTAGTAGGTGAGTGAGTTATGGAATCTGTGTTGACAAAAAATGACATTACCGAAGAATAAATATATAAAGAGTTTCTTTGATTAGAGATGGAGCAACTAATAGCTCAAGATTTGTCAAAAAGATATTATCACAATGAGCTTACATATAGAGATTTAGAAAATTTAGAAAAACAATTTGGTATAAAGTTTGATAATATTATTTCTGAAATTTCTTACGTAGAAAAGAATTTAAATCTAAAAATAGATAATTTAGATATTAAGATTGATAACTTAGAACAGAATATAAAAAAAGAGCCACAAATGTATAGCTAAGTTTTTTTGAAAAGCTTAAGGTTGGCAATAGAATAATAAGTATATTGCAGTAGTAGTTGTGCCCGTTGCTATATCCTTTTTAATACCTTTTATTATGTCGTTAATTGGCAGCTGTTTTAAATAGAAATTACAAATAATTTTTTACCTTAATCAAGAAAAAAGATTTTAGATATAATTCGCTTTTTCAATTTGTTAGTATTTTTATAGATTCCTAGACGTTTTAGGTTTGCATTAATGTATAATTTTAGATTATGCAAATTTTTGCAAGACCCATTTTCATTAAAAAAATTTGAAATTAAATTTATAATAGTAGATTTAAGCCCGGTAGTGTTTTTAGATAATAATTTAGATTGTCTTGATTTAGCTTTAGAGGTGAAAAATGACTTAATGTAGCTAAGCTTTTGCGATAAATTTAATATGCAAGGCTCGTTAACTAAAAAGATGTTTTATGGCTTAGAGTTGTATTTGAGTTCATGTGGTGTTTCTTTTGACTTTACAATTAAAGAGTAAACAATTTTCAGTTGTTTAGTAGTAATCCTAAAACCAAATGTGGTTTTAGCTACACAATTGATTTTGTGTGCATTAATAGTTAACAATCTATTTTTGTCTAGATTTTCAATACATCTAGAAATTTCATTAGAACAAATTAGAGAATATGTTTGAATTTGTAAACCGTTGTTCAATGTATAAGAAATTATATCAGATTTGAAATTGTAAGGAGTTTTGATATTTAGATTTTTTATATGAGGTAGTGGAATTCCAGATGCCATAATAATTCCAAGTAATTGGTGAGTAGTGCTAGAAGAATTGATAAGGTTTTTACTAATTAAAATGAATTCTTTAGGATTTATTTTATAAAAATTCTTATGCTTAGTAAATTTATGTTTTAAAAAAAATTTGAAAAAAATCATGTAAACATTGTATACTTCTTTTTAAGAAATCCAACCTTTTAGGTAATGAGCTTTTTGGGTTAAAGTTAGAGATTTCCCAAAAATTCAAATCAAATTTTTAGCTTTTTCGAGTAAAGATAGAGTTTTTAGGAATAAATGTTTAGTTATTGAAGTTGACTTTGGAGCTGAAATATCTATACTATTTAAAAATTAAATATTTAATTTTTAAATAGTATAGATATTTCAGCTCCAAAGACAACTTC
>NZ_JACHFC010000008.1 GCF_014205895.1 Borreliella lanei
ATTTTAAATACTATAGAGTCGTCCGGTTTTTCATAAAGTATATCCCTTAAGGTTTTTTTAATCACCTCTTTTTCTTTAGCTATCTTTTCTTTTTCAACTTCTATTACATTACTTCTTTTTGAGAATCTTTCTTTTTTTATAAGATAGTTAAAAAAAGAAAACCAATCTTGTTCTTTGTAGCTTTCCTCTTTATTAACTTTAGAAAAATCAAATTCAATATATCTTTTTTCTCCATAAAGCACCTTTGATTTATCATAAAGTCTCCATACCTTTCCATTTGAAAGTATTCCATAATGTTTTTGATATTGGTTTAAATATCTATAAAGTTGATCTTCCGCTTCTTTTACTTTGTCCTTAGCCTCAAAGTTAAAAGAAGGTCTTTTAACTTCTACTATAAGTAAGATATCTTCAGTTGGAATGGGCTCATTATTTTTTTTAGCTTCTTTTGATTTTTTATTAAAATTTATCCTCTCTTTATCACATTCAAAAAGTAATATATCTACTCTGGACTCTACTCCGTCTATTTGACCACCTTTCTGTTGTTCTACTGAATAAGATAATTCTTCAAATATGGATTTTAGTAAAGATTCTATATTTGCTTCTGTAGAATTATCATCTATGGTTTGAATTTTATTTTTTAAAAAAATAAAAAAGCTTTTTACTTTGCCAGTATCTTCTTTTTTTATAAAGTCTTTTGATAACTCCTTATAAAGAGATATATTTGGATCATTTGTTTTTACAATGTCATTGGTTTCCATTATTTTATTTTATCATTTATAAACAATTGAGCTAAAAAATTGATTATTTGCTTTATACAGGCAGCGCGATTATATTTCACAGAGAATCCTAATCTTAGGGTATAGAATATTAAGTGACCTATAATCGCACTGCCTGTATAAAGCTGGCTCATTTTAGAACGCATCACTTGAACAATTGTATTTATATTATTTTTTATAAAGTTAATTTCTTCTTATATATTTTCTTGTAGATTATTTTTTAATCAAAAAGACACAAATTGCCACAACAAGTTCCAGCATAAATTAATATTCTTATCTCAACGCTAAAGTACATAAACAGCAAATATTCGAAATATACAAGAACAATAAAAGTCGAAAACAACTACTATAAAAATTTGAGAGTAAATTCTGGAACTGAAATTTACCATAAACTTAATTGCTCTAAAAGGAATATTGCCTTAAATTAAGATAATACCTTAAAGAAACAAAATATTTTAATTTAAATCTATAGTTAACAACTACCCAAAATACAAATTTACTAAAGAGGGAAATGTAGATTTAGGGATGATAAAAGCAAAGAACTTAAGACAAGATTAGCATTACAAAGAGCTAAACTATCAACTTCCTTTAAAAATAGGAATTCTTCTTTATATTTACTTGGATAGCTAATAAGACTTTGTTTATTTTTTCATAATAATCTTTTTTAGCACTTAACATTTTGTTATACAAAAATCTTACACATCTAAATACTTTTGAAAAATTTTTTTTTGATTATAGTTAGGATACATTATATTATTTTATAATATTTATACCTAACGTATATATGTCACAGAAGCTAGCTTTTAATAATCGCTGTGTATTTAATTAATTATCACCTAGTATTACCCTAAATATCAACCTCTAAATTCATCAACAATCTAAAAACAGTATTTCAAGGCTTATAAGAAAAAAATATTCTACGTATTTAGACAAGTATTACTTAAAACCTTATTTTTGGTCTAGAAGTTATTGCCTTATCTCTACTGGAGAAGTTCTATTGATATCATCAAAAAGTATATTCAAGATCAAAATAAATCTATTTATTAGCAAATTCATCTCCACCTAAATTTCATAGAAATTATAGGTGGAGAATTTTTTGTTATTTTTAGTTAAATCCAAACAAATTGTTGCACTTAATATTTTAAAAAGAGAAGAATGAACTTCTATTTTTAAAATTCATGCAATCTAAACCAAACTAAAAACATCAATATAAATTAAATTTTTAATATCAAATAAGCTTAATATTATTTGACAATAATATTAAATTGTAATATTATTATTTTGGATTAAAATTAATATTTAGTAATTCAAATTTATAAGGAGAATATTTTGAAAAGCCCTAAATTAAATATTATTAAGCTTAACGTCATTACAGCAATATTAACTTCAATTTGCATATCATGTGCGCCTTTTGGCAATGTTAATCCAAACAAGCTAAAAAATCCTACCACCTCTAAAAAACTAAAAAAAACAAAGCGAAGCAACAATTCTAGAAATCTAAAAAAAACAAACAGTCACACCAATTCAGAAAATTCAGCAGAAAATAACCAAAATCTTGAAAATGAATCTCAAAATTCAAAATCTTCAAATCAAAATCCTCAAGAAGAAACTGCAATCTCAAAATTAGAAAACATTGGTAAAGATGTGGAAGCTCAAGAAAAGGAAGAAGATACACAAATAGCTAAAATTAATGATACTCAATATGATTTCTTAGAGACTTTTAAACTTCAACAAGATGATATTTTTATGCATAATACAAAAATGAAATTAAAAAGAATAATTTACCCATCCCTAAATTACGATACAGAAAAAATATTGGCATTAAAAGAAATTCTTGAAAAACTTGATAAAAATCCTAAGAACCGAAGAATAGCTGGTAAATTTCTCGAAACATCAAGGGATATTCAACTTCAACGAGAAGATATGCATTTAAAAAAAATAAAAGATGCATTACGCACTCTAAGTAAAGAAAAAGCCGAAAAGTTGCTACAACATGTAGAACGTGATTTAAAGATAAAACAAAACTTTGTTAAAACCTTAAACGCAACCATTGAAGCTTACAATAAAAATTCTGGTAACATTAAAACAGATGTTGAAGCGCTAGCAAACCACATAAAAGAGAAATACTTCTATGCTCTTAATCTACTCAATCAAGCTGATTAATCTAAACAAAAATTAATAAGTTACACTTGATATTTTTTAAAAGAGAAGTTAATTCTTCTCTTTTTTTATTCGTACAATCTAAATCCACGCTAAAAACATGCAATAGAAATTAAATTTTCAATATCAAATAAATTTGAATTCAAATTTATAAGGAGAGCATTTTGAAAAACTTTAAATTAAATATTATTAAGCTTAACGTTATTACAGCAATATTAACTTCAATTTGCATATCATATGCACCTTTTGGCAATGTTAATCCAAAACCAAATAGCAATACCAATCCAGAAAATAACCAAAATTAGAATTTAGATAAGCTTTTCGTATAAATTTTTTATAATTTTCAGTATTATACTCATCGGCAACTATGTTCAATATTCCTCGAATGGCTATAAAAGGAATATTGAAATTATAGGATAGGCTATGTGAACTGCCGATAAATTTTTCCATATCTATTTAATGATGCTATTAGATTAATATTTGATAAGTATTCAAATTTATCAAAAGAAAAATTAAAACTTTTTATTGATGAACGATGAAAACTGAATAAGAAAAGCAAAGGCAAAAATAATGGAAACAAAAATTCAGCAATTAATATAATTCAAAATTGATAAAGTTGTGTGGCATATGCGGTATCTTAACTCGTTGATTTAAAAGCATTGGCATTGAAAACCAAGGTAAATTGTTTTCCCCCTTTTTTTCTTTTTGTGTACATGAAAACAAAAATCTTTACAAGTTTCTTAAGCATTATGTAAAATATTTAATTAAAAATATAATAAAACTATATTGAAAATAGAAAAAAATTGACGGAAACATTATTCTTAATGGGGCGATTAAAGAAAATGGCAAAATTAAAAATCTTCTAGAAATTAAAAAGGAGGATATTTCCAGAATTAAAGATATAATTCAATACGAAGACGGGTTTAAGGCTAAAGATATTAGAGATTTCAGCGATTCTAACAATATTATAGAAAGTAAAAATATGGAATTCACTTTTATTAAAGTATTAGAATTTAAAAAACATGCGCATTTGGGACTACCTTTAATTACCATAAATGCTGACGGCAATCCTCCCAACTGTTATAAATATTTTTCTGAATCATATATAATAAAAGTAGAAGATTTATTAAAAATAATCACCAACTTATAACATAATATAAGACACGTCCACAAGTAATAGCCCTACAGGTGTTCTTTTACTTGTGGACTTCATCAAAATTTTTTTTATTAAAAAAGAGATTTTAATTACATCCAAATCATTGTATTATTATCTTAATAAGATAGAGCACAACAATTTTAAATTACAAATTATGCATTATATTAATAATAATCTTAATTATAAATTTTCCTTTATTTTCTAAAATTTTTGATAAATCAATATGTAACCGCCATTAAAATCAAAATATAGGACAAGTCTACAAATAAAAAAATCATCCCAACTTTTCACTTTCAAACTTAAAAAGACTTTATTTAGAATTAAATTATTTCTTATATACAATAATAGAATATGAAAACCTTATTTTCAAACACATTATTACCCAGTTTTATTTTAATTTTACGGAATAGGTTGATTAATTCTTTAGATTTTGAGCCCAGATTAAAAAAGAACCTATTTAAAATGTTTTGGGTTGCAAGTGGAGACAATGAAGATATCGGCTCTACATCATTTTCCATATCTGAAAGCGACTCATAACGCTTATAAATAAGCTTTTTCATGTCTTTTAAAACATAAATTTTCAATAGCATTTAATTTTAAATAGGTAGATGTGTTTCCATTATATATGGAAAACATATCAAAATTTCTTTTCTAAACAATAAAAAAATTGTTACTTTTGAACTTTAAATTACTTGCTAAAGGATTTAAATGAATTTATTCTAACTAGCTTTTTTTATAATTCTATTGTTTATTAGATATACTAGTTTCTTATTTTTTACTATTTCAGTAATATAATTTGCTTGTAATTTTTTCAGAATTTACAAACTCTTTGCAACGAGTTTGTGCATATTCTTCAAATTATCTCTACTTACATTTAAATTTTTTTGCTTTTCTATTATTTTCCCAATTAAGTCTTTTTCCTTTTCAAACAACTCACACATTAAAGTTCCCAAAAATTTATCATTTTTTTGTAAAAAATTTAAGCTTCTTCTTTTTCAACTCTGAAATCAATTCTTTTAAGTTCTTTTTTCTTAGATTTAGTTTTATTTAACTTTTTCTTATTTTGATTGTTAATTTCCATTAAAACTCTATTAATTCCATTTTTAAGAATAAAATTCTCTTCTAAAATACTTTTTTCCATAGCTAAAGCTATTTTTAAGTAAAAATATATTTGTCTTCTGCCAATCGCCACCGTATAACTTTCAGTAAATGCCTTGAAAGCTTTGTATCTATCAAATTCATAATATTTTTTATCTCTAATTTCTTTCAAAATTTTCATGGCTGCTATTTAATAAAAAAAATAGTTTTTTTTATTAATTTCAAATAATTTTCTTTTCTTCGTTATATCTAATAAGATTTATGTTAGACGATTTTACACTTTTATCAATTTCACTAGAAATGATTCTTTCTCTTAAAATAATATTTTTCATTTTTATTCCCTATACTTTACTATGCAATTCTTGCAGTCTCTAAAAATTTCTTTAATATATTTTTATATTCTTCAATATAATCCTTTATTAAACAAAATTGGAAGAATTTTTTGCAACATAAATTTCAAAAACTTAAACAAAATAAACACTTATTAATAAAATTTAAAAAAATAAAAACCAATATTAAATACAAACTCAAATAGCTATAAGTTAATTTTGGTTTTACAATAACTAACAATAAAAACGCATTAATGAAAAAATAGAAACATTAAAATTCTAAATCTTCATTGCCCATGCTATAAAACAAAATTTAATAAATAGTATTTATTTACTAATAATTAATAAAATAGTGCATTAATATTGCATTTATTAAACATTGTATTATTTTTTAATAAAATAACTTAAGGGGTCATTTATGAATAAAACAATGCTTATTATTTGTGTTTTTTTACATTGATAAGTTCTTGCAAAAATTATGCAGATTAAAACAAGGTGTAGATAAAAAAGTTAAAGGATTTTTAGATAAAGAATTAATGCAAGGCTACGATCCTAATAACAGCATGCTTAACACGCATCCAATAGATCATAAAGAAAATAAAGAAAATAAAGAGAAGAAGATGTTGATGATAATAAAATAAAAAAAGAACTTAGAAATGCTATAGAAAAGATAAACAAAATCCTTAAAAATATAAAAGATGGAATTGATTTAACAAATAGAGACGACATTAGAGATAAAATTGGAGACCCTACATATGACTTATATCAAGAAATGACTAATAACTTTGACGATGACCTTGAAGATGGAAGAGCCCTTATCAAATTATTGGGAAATGGTGGGGATCCATTTAATACTGTAAATGTACCAAACACAATAGATAAGGGCAGAGGTTTTGAAAGTAGTTTAGAAAAATTAAAAAGTGCACTAGAAAGCATTAAAAGTTCATTTAAAGAAGCAATACAAGTTGCTTACTAAAGATTATTGTTTTAAATCTTCATTGTTCATGCCATAAAACAAAGTTTTTTATTTTACTTTTTTTCATTATTATATTTAGTTGCAATATCAAACAAAAAATCTTTTCTACTCTGAACAAGTTCTTTTAAAATATAATATGTTCTTTTTGTATCTTGTTTTACAAACTCATATGCTTCCTTATCTATCATAAAAATTCTAATGAAAATATCATTATTGCCTAATTTGCTTATATTTCTATTTAAATCTAAGTCTTTTTACTGAACATATGCTTTTTTATTTTTTCAAGTCCTAAAACAATAAAAAAAGCATAAAAATGATATAAACACAGGTAATTAATAGTAGCCAAATAAAAATAAACTGTTGGCTTCTTTGTACCCGGTAAATAATGATCTATAATTAATTAAATAAAAAAATAAAATTTTCTTACCTTAAAAGTCAGATAAGTATGTTTGATTATTAAAAGAATTTAAAGCTATGACAAAAGATTTACATAAAAAAATTGCCATTTTTGCAAAAAGCCACTTAATTATACAAACCAAAAAATAAATTTTAACAAGACTAATAAAAAAATTGACTAAACAGTCTTTCTTAATAAGAATAAGAAGTAAAAATAGTTCAGCCCACTAAACAACTTTTATTTTGACATGCTCTCGCGCCACTTAATTTAGTTTTACAGAAATTCTCATGCCCCTCTATTAAAGGTAGATATATCTTTCTCCTTTTTTTTATCTTTTAACACCTTAAAGTCATTAAGTAAAATCCCAAAATCTTCTTTGGTTAATAAATAAAGACTAGCTACAATAAAGTCTTTTTCTTTTTCTTTAAAAACCTTATCTTTAGCATCTAATTTTAGTAGGAAACAAGGTGCTAATTAATCATGTTTTTTCTATCCATACTGTTTGCAATATCTCTATAACATATTCTTTGAGTTTGACATCGATCATCTTTGATTAATACTTTTTCTAAGTCCTCTTTATCTATCCATAGTAATTTAGAACTTTCTTTTGCATCTTTATCTTCAAAAAATCTTAAATTAAACTGACGAATATTAGCTCCAGAATAAAAAAATACAAAATTTTCATTGTTATATTCTTTTAATAAAAGTTTATTCTTAATATTAAGCCCTCTTTTAAAATTAATATATTTTTCACTAAGAACACTAAATTGACTTAACATTTTTTTAATTAAGCTTAATTCTTTATTATCTTTAAATTCTATTATTGATTCCTGAATAGGAGATAGTTTTTTAATTTGATTTATATTCAATTCAATCCCTTTATAAGGATTACATTTCTCATCTTTTAAATCATCAGTTATTTCTTTAAAATGTTATTACTATTCTGAATCCTGAACTTTACCCTAAAACTAGATGTGGGGATTTTGCTATTACTAAGTCGAAATACGGTGAATTTAAAATTAGAATTCACATCTTTAAATCTTTTTTGATCTTCAAATTGATAAATATAATTAAGTTTATAGTTAACAAATATATGTTTTCTTAGTACTCTAAAGCTATATTGATTCCAGAAAACTGAAAGAACTAAATAAATTAAAATACCCTTTTCTTTTATTAATTTTAAATTACGTGCAACAAGGTATCTAAAAAGATTTAGATAACCACCACTAGCAAAGTCTTTAAAATTACTCTTATAAATATTATTAATATTGCTTATACTATTTTTTTCTTCATTGTATTAAATATTAAAAAGATGATTATCTTTGTTAAGTATTTTTTGCTTTATGCTATTTTGTTCTTTTATTCCTAGTTTTCTGTAACTAGGAATATTCTTTGAAAAACCCTCTATTTCATTAAATTTGGTTTTCTCCCATGGGGGATATTTCCAATTACAATATCAAATCCTTCCTGAATATATGGAAACTCAATTCCATAGTGGAAAAATTTATAGTAGCTACTTAATTTTTTAATTTTATCTATTTTTTCTTTATTTTCACTAGAAGTTTTATTATCTAAAATATTTTCAACTAAATTAATTACAGCTATAAATCACTAAATTCTATATTTAGTGATTTATCAAAAGATAATAAATAAAGTTTAATTAAAGAAAATATTATTCTTAAATTATTTATATCTTTTCCTTCCTCAAATTCCTTGTATATCTCTCTTAAGTTTTTTTTAATTATCTCTTTTTCTTTGGCTATTTGTTCTTTTTCAACTGCTATTATATTGCTTGTATTTAGGTATCTTTATTTTCTCACAAGATAGCTAAATACAACAAACCATTCCTGTTCTTGATACTCTTCTTTTTCTTTAATTTTAGAAAAATTAAATTCAATGTATCTTTTTTCTCCATAAAACACCTTTGATTTATCATATAATCTTCACACCTTTCCATTTGAAAGTATTCCATACTGTTTTTGATATTGATTTAGATATCTATATAGCTGATCTGCTGCTTCTTTTACTTTATCTTTAGCATCAAAATTAAATGCTGGACACTTAACTTCTGCTATAAGCAAAACATCTTCGACCGAAATATGCTCATTATTTTTTTTAGCTTCTTCTAATTTATTATTAAAATCTACATTGTCTTTATCATTTTCAAAAGCAGTATGTCTGCTCTAAACTTCACTCCTTATATTTGTCTACATTTTTGTTGCTCCACTGAATAATTTAGTTCTTCAAATATAGATTTTAGTAAAGACTCTACATTTGCTTTTATTGAATTATTATCTATGGAAGAAAATCTATTATTAACAAAAACAAAAAATCTTGCATCTTCTTAATATTTTCTTTTTTATAAAGTCTTTTGATAGTTTCTTATAAAGAGACATATTGGGATCATTTGTTTTTTACAATGTCATTAATTTTCATAATTTATACTTAAGCCTCGTTTATATTGTTTGTAAATCTTTTTTAGCTTTTATTAATAATCAAAACATGTCCAAAGATTAGGTTTTGATTAAAAACCTAATCTTTGGACAAATAAAACAAAATTTGTTTTTAATATTTATTTAAATATACTAACTTTATCTCTAGAATAAGATTACTCAAGTTTATTTTTAGCTTTTTCTCTATATTTCTCAGCAAAATCAATTTCCAAATCTTTTACTTTTTTAATTCTTGTATAATGCTTACAAGAATTAAAAATCCAAACACAGCACAAATAACAAATGTTTATTTATATAACTGTATCCATAAGTTTACGTATACAGTTATATAAATAAACTATTTTAAAATAAACAACTTTCTCAACTTCAATAAAAAACAAGTAAACACAATAAAACAAGCTTAAACTAAGCATTACTAGCAAATCTTCACATAAAAAAATTTCAATCTTCAAAAAAATTTAAATAATTATGGATTATCATAGTATACTCAAGTGGTATATTATCCTCATAAAAGCAATACCAAGCCAAGCGCAAAAACCTTTCTACTAGACATCTGAATAGCGCCTGATCTTCTTAATTTACCTCCAATAAAAATCTCTTTATCCATAAATTCAAAACTAAAAATTAAATCAACAACTATATCTTTATTAATATCTCCTTCAAAAGAAACAATCACTAAAGCACCTCCATAAGACAAATCTTTGACTATGCACTTATACTTTTTCATATTAAACTTGAAAAAACTTTATCAAAATCAATTTTTAGTCTTCTAATAGAATTTTTATCAACAATAATCCTCTCATGAATTCTCTGATTTTGTTCAAATTTTAATTCAAGAAGTTTTCCCACCTTAAATAAGGATCTCTTCTAAAATAGAAGTTGAAAATTCAAATTTTAATAAATTATATTCTTTATCTTTCAAAGAATAAGAAGAAAAACTCAACAATTTTACAGGCAAAAGGGGATAAAAATCCAAACTCTTATTAGCATTTTGATTTTTCCCAAGTTCAATAGAGCCTAAATTTTTATTTTTTTAGAACCAAAGCTAAAAATACAATAGTATCTTCTTTAAAAATAAGCATAATATAAGCTACAAAAATAGAATATATTATTCCACATACAGAATAAGTGTCTATTCCCATATTAACAATATTGCTAATATTCAAAAAATTATTTATCTCTGCGTTCAATCGGCCGCAAATAAACTAAAAGTAATATCAATGCAAGACCCTCAAGCTGAAATTAAATCTGCAAAAGCTGGTATAGAAAAACCCCATTTTAGAGAAATACAATTAGAAAAAATTAAGATTTAATTTTTTCTAATTGTAGAAGCTATGAATTTAATATGACTTTAAATAAACTCAAACATTTTAACTAATTAGCTAAAATTAAAAGGTCTCTCCATCTATAATTTAATTGCCAAAGCTTATAAATTTAGGTGGAAATATATTTTCCAATATGACAACATATAAAGTAAAGAAATAAAAGTATTAAAGCTAGGCTTGTAGATCATGCAATATTGGGTGACACAGTTCTTATAATCTAAAAAGCTGTCATGGAATAAAGTTGAAAACTATTTCTATAATTCTATTTATAAATAATAGTTAACTAAACATCAATCCAAATAATAAGAAACAGTTGCAACGATCCTTAATATTTTTTTTGGACAACACTCATGGGCGCCTAAGCTTCTATCAATAGGAAGAAATTCAAAATATCCTTGATTTGCATTTTTAATTTTCCCTAATTTTGAACTTGAATGTTTTGCAAATTCCAAAGCTGCCAATTCTGCATTTCTAATTGAATCTGCTAACATTTCGGGTTTTATATCATTAATATTGTCAAAATAATATCTTGGCCCTCCGCCATTACTAATTAGTATGCCTTGATCATAAAGCTCAGCAATATTTTTTTCTGCCGCTTCCATCTTCTCGATATTCTTTGTATGAATAGTTAAAGATATATATATGCTCTATACCTATAAAGAGCTTCTTTATAGGTCTCTTCATTAAATTCCATAAATCCCATTTTTATATTATCTTCGCTAAATCCATGTTTTAAAAAAAATTTTTTAATCCTAGACAAGTTTAAATTATTTGCTTTATTAATATCATTAATAGTATTACCAGTCAAGCTATATCTAAACTCCCAAAGAGAAGATGTTGATAAAATTTATTTTTCACCAAGACCCTTAACTGTAATATAATTTTCATTTTTAATACCAATATTTTTTATTCCGTGAGAAATTATAATTGATAACATAAATAAAAGTAACGAAAATAACAAAAAATATATTTCTTTTCTCCTAAACATAGATTATATTTCCTAAAAGGAATAATAAATATTATATTAAAATTGATGCATTTAAATTTATTTAAATATAATACTTAATATTAATAAATCCAAAGACATTTTAGAAATAGCAGTTCATAATCTAGTATGACACAAAAAAAGCCCCTATGGGCAAATATTTTACTACTGAAAACGGAGAGAGAAAGGTTCTCTAACCTAATTTAATAATAATATAATATAGAATTATTATCAAGAGTTCATTTTTTTCTTTTTATCTTTTTTATAATTTTCATACTCAATCATGATATCTGATAAGATGTTTTTTTTATCTTTAATGAGCCCCTCTAGAATAAAAGATATTCTTTTAGTATCTTTTTTGCAAAAATCATAAACCTCTTTATCTTTAATTAAAATTTTAATATACATATTTTGACTATCACCATCTTCTCCCATATTTTTTTCAATCATATTTTCTTTATATACATATGACGAGTTGTTCTTTAGTATATTTTTATATGCAGCTACAAACCCCATTTCCTTAACTTTTTCAATAGAAATAACCCCTTCTAAAACTTTCTCATAAATTTTCAAATACATATATGCTTGACTTTTGGCAATTACATAAGACTTTATAAACTGCTTAAAACTTTTAAAACCGTCATATTTATAAAGTTCTTTTTGCTTAATTTTGTGTAGAATTTTCATTCTTTGAATTTTATTATTAATATCGGATTTCAAATTTAATTTTAACTGTTCTTTTAGTTCGTTATAATTTCTAAATTCCTCATCTTGATTATTGTCTAAATTCAATTCTTCGCCTGTAGGGATTTCAACCCTTTTATATAAAGTTACATGCTTTTTATTTTCTTTTTTTCCCACTCTTCTCTCCTATTTTTATATAATTTTATGATAAAACAACCTGTCCGATATCGGACAACTCTAGACAAGCAATATTATAATTAACAAAAATGTTAACTATAAAGAAAAAATATTTTTTAAAGTATCTTTTATTTCTTTATGATACATTTCTTTTGCAGAGGGTTCTAATCGTCCGTTTATAAGAACTTTTATGCTATTTGAAAAATGGATCTTGCCTTTAATATATTCTTTATATTCTTTATAAAGCAAATCTTCCACTTCTTTTATCGTGTTTCGATTTTTTATAAACTGGTTCTCTACGATAGAAATGTTGTATATTTTCTTTCTAAATTTTGTAATATCATTAACTGCATTAATCAAAATGGTAAAACTTTCTATTGACCATATTTCTACTTGAACTGGAATTATAATATAATCCGTAACATTTAAGGCATTCTTTAAGAGAAAATCTAAACTAGGGGGAGTATCTATTAAAACATAATCAAAATTATAATTTTGCATATTTTCATTTAAATGATGTTCTAAAATAATTTCTTTATAATCAATGGCTTCTGAATTAAATCTTCCCAAAATGGGGTGAGAAGGAATTATAGATATATAATCATTAATTTTCTTAATGCATTCATTAAAATGGAAATCTCCTTTTAACATACTGTAAACATTATATTTCTCAATGTTTGAAATATATCTATTAAAATAAGAGGTCAAAGAATTTTGCGGATCTAAATCAATTAATAGTACTTTTTTGCCCAATTCTTTTAATACATAAGAAAAAAGTATAGAAAGTGCACTTTTACCGACTCCTCCCTTAATTGAAGCCATTGTTATGATATCTGATTTTTTAATATCCATTTTTTTAAAATTCCTCCATCTGGTAATTTTTTATCATAAAACTTGTATACCTTGCTTTCCATTTTTTCTAAATGATTTAGCGTAAACTGATAGTATTCGGTATTTTCTTTTTCATTTTTTCTCAACAAGGTTCTTAAAGATAATAAATAAGACTTAATAGATCCTTTTTTAAACCTAAACTCTATGTGATATAGTTTTTTTATTGCATAAATCTTATTATCTTCTTTTTTAAGAAAAAAAGGTCTTTCGAGACGATCCCATCCATATTTTATTCCTAAAAATTTATCATTTTCTTCTAATGCAAAAAGATTGAAAAAGTAATAATCTTTATTATTATTATTAAATTCTTGAAAGACAAGTCTTAATCTTTGTTTTTTGTTAGTAACCTTAAAATCAATTAAATGTTTAAATATTTTTGTGTAGTATACTTTTTTGTCGTCTATTTTTTCTATTTTACTAAAAATGTCTTTTTTAATTGAAATTTTGCTGATCTTTATTGAAGCTTTTTTTTGTTTTAGTTTTTTAAGCAATCTACTCAAATTTTATTCCTTTTGTCAAAATGTTAGCTAAAATATCATTAGCTATTACACCAGCATGTCCAGAGAAGCTAGTTATTTTATTTGCTTTCCATTTAGTAGTATAAGTATCTTTAAATTCTCCTGCAAGAACGTAGAAATCGGTTTTATAAGGCGCGGTTTTTCTCATAAAGTGGATTTTATGTTTATAAAGGTTTAGTTTAGATATGAAAAATTCTTTAATGTCTTTCGCCTCATAATCATATCTTAAATAATTTTTAAAGTCTTTATAGTTTAATAACGTATTTTTTAGTGTTTTAATTGGTTCTTTGGTGTTAGAAATTATTGATTTAATTCTTTTGAAGAAAGATTTTTCTATAGAATTCTTATTATTTATATTTATAAATTTTTTATTATATACAGTGATATTTTCAGTGATATTTTCAGCGATATTTTCAGCGATATTTTCAGCGATATTTTCAGCGATATTTTCAGCGATATTTTCAGCGATAAAAGACCCTTTTCCTTTCTTTAAATTATCTTTTTCTTCCTTTACTTTCTTAATTAAGTCTGCTTTAGTGCTGCTAAAATATGCATCAATCAATTTGTGTGCAATATGTGACGTTTTATATATACAGAGTTTTCCTTTAAATTCTCCAAAGTTATTTGAAAATGTTAGGATTCTTTTTTCTAATGCTTTTAGTTTAACTAAAAATCTTAAATCTATTCTTAGAGTATTAATTGTAGTTTCTTTTTTATTTTCTTTATGTATATTTGAGTTTAGTACGCGAAGTATATCTCCTTGATGATGAATTCGAAGTTCTTTTACTTTTTCAGAAGTAAAGTGTTCTTTATTAATTGAGGTGTTGTATTTTTTTTCAAACTCTTTATTTAAGTAAATAATAACCGAAATAATTTTTTTCAGCCGGCAGATTTTACTAAGTAGTTTGTTTTTATCGGTTTGGTGGTTATTGTTAGATATAACTGATTTCATTTTTCATCTCCATTTTCAGTGTATTATTATTAATAATAACTTTATTATATTCAAAACATTTAATTAATTTCAATGCATAATTAAATATTTTATTATTTTTTTATTAATTTTTTGTAAACCATTGTTTCTATAATCTTTGATTTAGAAATAATGGTTTACAAGGCGGTTAAATATTGTTTTATGTTATAAATATAATATAAAACATACATCCTTAAGGAGATAATAAAATGAAATTAAATTTATATACCCGCAAATATCAACCCAAAACTAAAAAATTACTTCCAAAAAATAAACGCTTAAAAAATAGTTAGCATAATAAATTACTTTAATATTAAGTCTGAAGAATTATATAGAATGGATATTCATAAAGTTTATTTATAGATGAAAAAATAAAAGAGCTTAACATTCTCAGCAGACAAATATACTAAATATATTAAATTCGTTCTTAAAAAAATTAGGATATAAAGATACTGCACTTCGAACTTTAAGAAAAAATTTAAGACTTTTAATTCGTGATCATATTATAGAAAGGAGGATATTAACTTTCCAAAATAATATAAATCAATTTAAGGACAAACTTTTTATATATAAAGTAAAAAGTAATGCATATAATTTAATTAATTCCTATTTTTCTAGTGTTAAAATATATTTAATTAAAATGAAGACATAAAAACCCCCTTAAACCCTACTGAAAATGTAACTTTATATATAAAAAACTATTAAAATATAAAAACAAAATCCACCTCATGCAAAATCAACGAACCATACGAAATAGCTTTCTACGTTCTTGCAGGAGTATTTAAGAATACTTATAATTCTTCTAAAATGGAAACAGAAGGAAAACAAGCCCACAATTGATTACTTGGCTATTATATAAGGGTAAAAAACTGAATTCAGTGTTATAAAAATTAAAGAAGCAAGGAAAACATATAAGAAATATAGAAAGCAGTGAAAATAAAAAACAAAAAAGTATCTTCAATAATTAGTATAAGCATATGGTAGAAAAATTTACTACACAAAAATATTCAAACACGCAATTGATTTTAGAGTTGTTAATAAAGGACTAAGACGAACTTTTAAAAAATATAATGAGATTGAAAAATCTACTATTTCTAAAATCTTTTAATATATTAAGAATATTAAGGTTTAATAAAAAACAAAGCAAAACATTTAAGTAATTACTTGTAAAATTCAAAAAATTTTTGTACAACCATTAATGATTATATTTTCATATTAGTACAATCCTAATTGTCAATTTAAAACCCAGCAATAGATTTTGTTGATCGCTTTTAAATTTAAAGTTTTCAATAAAGTCTATTTATTATTAGATCGTAAAAATTATTGTCTTATATTTATTTAATAATTTTTTAAAACGACAGTTGGAATCTGTTTATTCCAATATCAAAATTGTTTTCAGAACCCACAATCCCAATGCCGAGTCTTTTTTAAAGATTTTCATTATGTCTATTTGTAAATGTAAATGGAATAATAAGCGAGGTTATGCAGAATGCTATAATTGTGCATATTTCTATTCCCGATATTGCGGGTTTGGGCATTGCTATTGCTGGTTTGTCTGCTGTCCGACTAATAATCGCTCTATTTATCCAAAGCTTTCCTCATAATAATTGGTATTCAAGCACTGCTCCATCACCAATATAATCACCTTGGACAAAGGATCCTATTCTAAAAGGCAAAAAGAAATTCAAAAGCCATGGCTCGACTACGGGTGTTTTTTCTCTTTAATATTTAATTATTGCTTCCCTGTCCCCACACTTTTTTCAATTTTATCTTGTGCAAAGATTTGTATTGTTAAACCAGAAATTAATATTAATGTTAATGTGAAAATTTTTTTCATATTAGCATTACCCCCTAATAACTAAGTTTTGATAATTAAATATTAGGGCAATTTATTATTTGTGCTGTTATTACTGATAAATAGTAGATACTAAAACTAGGGAGTATGATATGAAAAAAATAAGTTTACGCTACTGCTGCTACTACTATTATTATTGTTATTGTTATTTAATTTAAATGTCCATATGGATAAACTTACAAAAAAGAGTGTAGAAGGTAATTATGCAAAAGCTAAAAAAATTTTCTAAAGAAGATTTTAATTTCATTAATAAAAGGCTAGATAATTATGATTTTAAAGATGAGTATGATAAAAGCATTTTTTTACCTATGCCCTAGCAATTAGAGAGCGTTTAAGAAAAATTGTTTAAAGAAAAAGTGTATTTTTAGATACTCTTGATTCATGTGTTATATTATAAAAAACAAATTACTAACTCCTGGAATTTCAGGCTTGCATCTTGAGGCAATAATTTGTCTTATAGATGGTGAGCCGGCTCGAATTTTTTATTATTTAATACAGATAGATTCTGATAAAATTGATTATACTGAAAAATATGGAGAAAAGGCTAGAGATAGGTTTTAAAAATTTTATTCTAAGGATAAAGTAAATATGGTCAAACAAATATTAAAACAAATTTTAGCCGACTTGCCCAAAGATTAGTTTTTTTGTTCTAGACACTTTAGATGTTATGTGCTATGATCCAATTTCTTATATAGAATGCTTAAAACCTTTTTCCTAATTTTTTCATAAGATTGGAATGCTTTTTTTGTTCAAATCTGCTTAGCATAGTAAAACTATTCAAATAATATTGAAGGAATAGAAATTCGTCCACTTCAAAATTCCACAAATTTAACTGATATTTAATTATCAAAACCAATAATCAAAAAAAATCAATAAGA
Source organism: Borreliella lanei (assembly GCF_014205895.1). Classification (GTDB taxonomy): domain Bacteria; phylum Spirochaetota; class Spirochaetia; order Borreliales; family Borreliaceae; genus Borreliella; species Borreliella lanei. Next base: position 17,629 of record NZ_JACHFC010000008.1, read on the forward strand.
ATAGAAAATGATTATATAAAGCTACCTAAAACAGGGTTTGTAGATTTATTTCTACATAGGAACATTAAGAGCAATGAAATTATTAAAAATGTAGTGGTAGAAAAAGATACTTATAATAAATATTATATTTCAGTATTGGTGGAATGCTTAGATACTAAAAATAACAATAAAGTCAAAGATGATATAAAAAAGAGGTAGTTGGTATTTATATCGGTGTAAGGCATTTTTAGTAAGTAGTGAGGGTGAGAAAACTAATCACTCTAAATATTTGCTAAAAAATGAAAATAAATTTAAGAAATGCCAAAGAAAACTATCAAAAAAACAAAAAGGCGCTATTAATAGAGCTAATCTAGATTAATAGGCGTTAAGCTACATAATAAAATTTCATATCAAAGAAAAGATTTTTACATAAATTATTTTATTACTTTATAGCTAATTATAAAAACATAGTAATAGAAAACTTATCAATTAAAGGCGTGTAAAAAGGAATGTTTGGTAAAAGTATTAAGATTTAGGATGGTATGAGCTTGTAAGACAATTATCGTATAAATCGGAGTGGTAAGGATCTCTTTCCATAAAGTAGATAGATATTTTCTATTAAGGAAACTATGTAGTAATTATGGTATTAAAAATACAGCTCTAAAATTAAGTGATACTAGGTAGAGTAGTAGTTGCAGTGCTTTGCATGATAGAGATATAAATGCAAGCCCAAATCGTAAGGTCTGTTCTTATAAAGAAATGAAAACTAAGGCAAGAATTGCTTGAAGCAAAGCTTGTGGATCATATTTTGATGGATGTCTGTTCTTGTAGAACTTAAAAAGCCATCATGGAAAGATACAAGAAGCTATTTCTGTAATCTTTAATTATAGAAATAGCAGTTTATCTGTAGTATAATTATTTATACTTGATTATATTCATAAAAACCAATGGTTCTTCGGGGGTTATAGCCGGTTTACCATGTCTGACATCTTTAGATGGATTTTCTTTAATGTATTGCAAGTAATTTATTCCTTCCCATTGTTTCACTAAATTTAAATAATAAGGAATTGGTAGTGCGCTTGATAAATAGTCAGTTCTAACGACATTGGCAATTCCATCTCGAATTCTATAGTCTAATAAGGGGGTGAGACTTGAAAAAACTATAGCAGACACAGCTTCTGAAAAATATGGTGTTAATTGTGTAGCGTCTTCGGGTTCTTGTTGTAATGCATTAAGAACTGTATTTACAAATTTAGTGATTTTACCCCTATCGTCCAATATAGTGTTAGATATTTTGCTTTCTAGATATCCACTGAGATTTTTTAGTTTTATATTGCTAGTATCTGCTCTGTGAATATTTTTTATTGTAGAATCAAAAAACCTATAATATCGTCTATTAATGTTGCTGCTGGTTCGTTCATGATGGTTAACTCTGTATACTAGAAATCCTTGAGGAGCAAGATCGTGCGCTCTTATCACTATTTCTAATTGTCCTAAGTGTGGACCACCAAAGTGGGGTGTATGTATTGCTATTGTAAAAAATGTGCTTTCATTGGGCGCTTTTGTATAGTAAATATAAGCGGGTGGTTTTGAAGGCAAGCCATGTTGGTCTCTTTGGCTTTTCATTACTTCATAATTGAAAAAATTAGTACTTTCTAATAAATCCGCTTTATAAAGAGCTTCATGCGCAGATCTAATGCTGTCTAAGAACAATAATCCAGAATGAAAGTCAATATTGACTGTCGTAGTTGGAGTTAGTTTTGGACTATCCGCATCTTCTAAATAGTTCAATACTTTATCCTGTTTATTTTGGCTGTCTTGGCTACAGGCCGCAATAAAAATTAAAAATGTTAAAAATACCATAAAAGGGTATTTATTTTTTGTTTTCATTTTATTTTCCTTATATCATTATTTAATCTAATGATATAGTTTAATTATATCATTAGATTAAATAAATTACAATTTTTTAAAAAGCTTAATCATTTATCAATGATAAATGATTTTTAGCTATTTTATATGTTTATTTCCGATTGATAATAATATAATGATAAAAGGGATAAGAGCAACAACTTTATTAATGTTTTTTCACTTTCGTTGATAAGCTTAGGAAGAGATTGCTCACATTAATGCTCCCTTCTTAAACAAATTGATTTTTAATATTAGATTATAAAAGTTATTGTTTTTCATTTATTAAATAACTTTTATTAAACTACAGCTGGAATCTGTTTATTTTAATGTCAAAATTGGGTTCAAATCCCGCAAGCTCAATGCCAAGTCTTTTTTTAAGATTAGCATTGTGTCTATTTGCAAATGTAAATGGAATAATTAGTCCAGCTATATAGGGCTGTAATCGTTAGATATCCTATTCTCATTGGTGTGAATCCTATTGCTGTTGCTGCGTTTTGTGTTTGTCCAACAAACATTCCAGTTATCACAAGCATTCCCCCAAGTACCTGAGATCCAAGTAGTGCACCACCGCCAATATAATCTCCTTGAACAAAAGATCCTATTCCTAAAGTTACAATCCCATTCAAAATGAGTGGTACAAGTGCGGGTGCTTTTTAGCTTTCATATTTCATTATGGTTGCAATATCCCCAACACCTTTTCAATTTTATCTTGTGCAAAGATTTGCATTGTTAAACTAAAAATTAATAATAATGTAAAAATTTTTTTCATATTATTACCCCCTAATAATTAAGTTTTGATAATTAAATAGTAGCGTAATTTTTAGATTTTATTTTTGGAGATGAATTTATTATTAAAATATCATTTGAATTACTTTGCTGTGCTAAGCAGATTTTAATGTAGGGTTTATGAAGTTTCCATTAAGCTCTCTTAGATTTGAAATTATGCTGTCTATTTCTTTTTGTACGCCAATTGTATAATGAATTGTTTTGATAACTTTTTTGAGGTTCAACTTCTTTTGGAAGCATTTCTCTGCCTTATTATGTCGTTTATGCGTGTTAATATACGTCATCAGATAGTTTTTTTGTGTTGTGGGTAGCATGGAGTGCAATGAGATTGGTTTGCCCCAACCGATAACGCTTTTGATCGTATCCTGATTTTGCTCTTTTCGTATTCATTATTATTGCTCACATTAAACCCCCGAATATCTTTTTTACTGCTTTTAAAGCGTTTAGTTTGGCTGTTAGCTTCTCTTGTAAAAAAGTTTGTGTAAATTTAAAAATTTTTCTTAGAGCTCCCTAGCATTACTTATATATTTTAAGCCTTCTTTTAATAAGTCTACTTTTTTTTATAATTTTTAAATTCAATTTCATCGATCCTATTGTTAAGATTTGAGGCGCCTATAAGAAGTGAATTTGTTGTTTTTTTCTATTACAAATAGTTCACAGTCCATTACAAATAATAGTAATAATAATATAAAAAATAATTTTAACTCTGTTTATCTTTTGCGTTAGTTTTTCCTACATTCAATAATGAAAATTAGCACAATATCACAAACAATACCAATTCTTTGATTAAATTTTTGATATAATGAGAATAACTTAGATAGTATAAAACCAGTTTAGTCTACTTATTAACTTAGATGAGTATAAAATGGTTTAGTATTGCAGCTCTTACTGTGTCATTAATTAACAGCTTTTTCGAATAGAAGTTACAATTAATTTAACCCCTTGAAAAATCCCAAATATTTTAAGCTAATTGAAAATTAAGGCTACAGGGCCTCTTTAATAGCATTTAAGCTCTTGAGGGGGTTTGCATTTAAATCAAAAAAAAGCATCCTTAGTTTATGAAAGTCGTAAAAACTAAAATCAATAAAGGAGCCTATTTTGATTTTACAAAAAGAATATAATAATAGATTATTATATAACATTCAAATTGTCAAGAATTAAAAAAATATACTAACTAAAAGAAATTCTAATCGTAGACTTAGTTCTCATCTTCTTAAAAAAGAAATAGAATGCCAAAGACTATTAAAAGTTTCATGGGTTTTAAAAGCAAAATACGACGAATATATAAAATCAAAAAAACTAAAAACATATCAACTTAGAGATATAATCACTGGTTTAAATTCAATACTAGCAAAACACAATAATAAACCAGTCGCTAAAAGAATAATACAAAAAGATATCAAAAAACTTATAAAAATAAATTTGGTAGTTTCATTTTCTAAAAGTTTGGGAAAAGACAATGGGGGCTTTTTATTTTACAAAATAAATAATAGTATTTTGCAAAATAAAATAGCAATTATAAGAAACTTTATTGAAAATGAAATTAAAGAATATGTGCAAGATAAAATAATAGTTTCTATTTTCAAAAAAGAAATTGGCAATCTTACTTTTTTAAGGTCTAATTCACCACTATCGAATTCTATACTTCTATATAAATATAGAAAAGACAATAATAAGATTAGGAATTCCCTATAGAAAATTTTTCTATAAAAAAAGAACAAAAAAATACTTTAAATGTGGCAAAAAAAGATAAAAAAATTGATCCAAAAAAAGAGAAATTCAGGTTTAGCTATAAAAGAAGTTTTGAGGAATATCAAAAAATCAAACTAACAAAAAAAAATATAAAATTCTACCAAACTATTTAATTGAACTAGAGGAACATTTAAATAACTTAACTACCCGCAAAAAATACATTGATTAATCTTGAGTGCTATATTAAATACCTTATAAAGTAATATGATATTAAAAGATATATTAAAATTATACATAGCTAAATTCAAATCAAAGTATAAGAGCAAAATATGGTTTATAAGTCCCAATTTCAAGGGTAGTGACTTTTTAGATTTAGTAGGTGAATTTAAAGATAAGTACGAGATTATGTATAAGTAAATTGATAAAAACTTTACTTAAAAAATTAATCTCAAAATAGATAAACCTATTATGTTTGAAGAATAAAAGGGTTATTTTGTTGAAAATGGAATTTTTCATAAAGTTGAGTATAGTATCTCTGTAGAGTATATTTTAAAGGAGCTTTGCGGCTAATTAAGGGGATCTCTAAAAATGAAAAATGAATTTTTTATTAAAGATGTTTTTGAAAAACGTTGCCTTTTAAATAGAGATTCGGAAAGTGCTGTAATTGGTAGTTTGCTAAATAACACGGTTAAAATTGAGGAAGTTTTGCTTTATTTAAACCCCACAATTTTGATTTTGATATAAATAATAGAATTTTTGATTGTTACATGCAAAAGGTGTGCCTATTGGCCCTGTTGTAGTGTTGGATACGAGCTTGTAAAAGATAAAAGTTTTGGTAAAGTCTTAAGGACTTTTGATATCAATAATATGTTGAGATTATATCAAAAGATACTTTAGTTGGTTCTATAATAGAAACCCATATATTCGTATTATAAAGGAATATAGCATAGGGCGTGAAGCCCTTAGCGTTGCTAACGCTATCATTAGAGATGCTACAGATAAATCAATGGATTTAAAGAATATTTTTGATAACGCACAAAATAAGGTAAATCCAATTGAATTAACTTATAGAAACAAAAATTTAGCACATGTAAGTGATGTCATAAAAAAAGTTGAACATGATGTTTAAAATGAAAATTTGATTAAAAAAATTGCATAGAAAGTGGTTTTAAGGGCCTTGATAGAATTATACAGGGGTTTGGTAAATCGAAAATTTGTAATAATTGGAGCATGGCCTAGTGTTGGTAAAACGGCTTTTGTGCTTGACATGGTAAATAACATATGTGCTAGGCAAAATCAGAGTGTTAGATTTTTTACACTTGAAATGTCAAGCAAGTCTATTGTAAAGCGACTTATATCGCTTAATTCTTGCATTATTGAATATCACAAACCTCATAAGCTTAGTGGAAAAAAAACGAGCTCATTAGCTATAATAAATCAATTTCTAAAATTGTCAATTTTCCTCTTTACATTGAAGCACAGAATTCATGAATTAAGGGCTCAAGCTGGGCAAATGAAAAGAATTTATGATATTCAACTTATTTTCATTGATTATATTGGCTTAATTATCCCCGCATCAGAATAATATTCCCTGTTTTGAGCAGAGAGGAGCTGGCTTCATATTTGAAAGCCGTGCTATAGTACACTTGCTTCGGAGCTTAAAATCCCAATGGTAGTTTTATCGCAACTTAACCAGAAGTTGCCGAGGGTAGGGACCTTAGTTTGTAAACTTTAAGGGAATCGGGGGAGAGGTATTAGAGTAGGATGCAGAATGTTGTTGTTGTATCAAGAAAGTGAAGGGGATAGGTGGTATAATAACATTTCAATTGACTGCACTAAAAGTGATAGTTGCTGCTAAAAATAGGAATGGGCCTATTGCTACTGTAACTATGGACTTTATACCTAAGTTTACTAAATTTATAGATAGATAATAATAGAATAATATGAATGTTTATAAAGTTTATAAGCATAGAATACACACATATATATTTATATAGTGTATGTCCCCCGCAATATTATTGGGTGATAACTTTTAGTTTTTTTCTAATTTGTAAAGATTTTTTATAAATTACTAATAATTCTTAACAAATTATTACCGTCTATTATGTAGTTGTTATGATAAATACTACTATCAGTAGATTGAATAATGATAGGCATTTGTAAATGTACGTATTCTATATAATTGCTGATATAAATAGAAAATTCTTGTTCTTTATTGGGTTGATTTTCTCTAATATCTTTAGCCTTAAAACTTCCGCCATATTGAATTGCATCTTTAAGTTGAGAAATATTCTCTTTTTGAATTTCTAAAAGCTTTTTAGTTTCTTTACCATTTTTTTTAGTTACCTCATTAATGTTAATTTTTCCGTCAATCTGTTTTTCTATTTTCAAGATAGTTTGAATATAAGTTGGATAGTTGAAAGGCGAATTAGGTGAATTAGCGCTGGTGATGGTGCGCGTATCTTTTAGTGCTTGAATTTCGTTTGAAAATTGAATATCTGTTTGAGACCCATTTGCTAGATATTTTACTATTTTTTCTTTATTTGATATGCTTAGTTGATTATTTTGATCAGAATTACTTAAATTGCATGAAAAGATTAATAAAATAATAAATATTGATAATTTGTTCATGAATATTTCAACTCCTTTTAAGTTTGTAAAACCTGAATATGTATATAATATTATAAATATACTCGGGTTTTTTGATTTATCAATTGAACTTATCAATTTTTATTTTAATCTTTAAAAAAGATAAGATAATAGTTTTTGATACTTTAATTCAAAAATTCACAATTTGGGAATTTAAGATTTTCGAGTTAAATTTTCTTCAGATTTCCGGGTTAAATTTGGTACTTTTAGATTAAGTGTTTAGTTATTAGGGTTAATCTTTAGAGATAAAATATCTATACTAGTTAAAAATTATATATATAATTTTTAACTAGTATAGATATTTTATCTCTAAAGATTAACCC
>NZ_JACHFC010000009.1:0-15612 GCF_014205895.1 Borreliella lanei
TATTTAGAGTCAGTCCAAAATGTATTTATACTATTAAAAAATTAAATATTTAATTTTTTAATAGTATAAATACATTTTGGACTGACTCTAAATAACTCTAATAACTCAACATTTAACTCAAAAATCCTAAATTTTAACTTGTATTTTTCAAAAATAGGAATACATATACTAATATGTTAGTATGCAAATTTTTTTAAAAAAGCAACCCTGCCAAACAGAAAATTTTTTTTAGAATAAATTCATTCGAATTTATTCTAATTGGTTTAAATATTACACCACTCTTTTTATCCAAATTATCTATTTTAAAAATCTTAAGCAATACCTTAATTCTTTTATTTTTCTAGATAATTTCTCAATTTTAAATCTTATTTTTTATTTTTTCTACTAACTTATTTATGTTAAAAAATTTTATTATTTAATAAATAATTTTCATATCCTTTTATTAAAGACGAAATATAGTCTTCTCCTTTTTTATTTTTTAATGCCTTAAAATCACTAAGTAAAATGATAAAATCTTCTTTAGTTAATGAGTAAAGACTAGCTACAATAAAATTGTTTTCATTTTCTTTTTCTTTAAAAAATTCATCTTCTTTATCTAGTTTCAGTATTTTATTAACTTTTTCTTTGCTAAGCTCAAAATGTTCTAAATAAAGTAAATATTTAAAATTATCGGAATCATTTTTAGCTATCATTAAAGAAGTGTTTTTCACAAGATTTAAATATAAAGAATTACTTAAAATTTCTTTTTCTTCAGGTTGAGGCATGGAACATTGATATAAACATGGTTTTAGTACATTTGAGTTAACAAATCTTCTAATCATAAAGTCAAATACAAATGTGTTAAAAATAGATACAATAAATAATTTTTTATAAATAGATATTGGTATTTTCTCATAATTTACATATATTGAATGTACACAATAACAATTTCTAGGGCATAATGTACTAATCATTGTTCTTTCATCTGTGTTTCTTGCAATACCTCTATAGAACACTCTTTCAGTTTGAAAGTGATTATCTTTAGTTAATGCTTTTTCTAAGTTTTTTTTATCTATCCACAGCAATTTAGAACTTTCTTTTGCGTCTTTATCTTCAAAAAATCTTGAATTAAATTGATGAATATTAGATCCGGAATAAAGAAATATAAAGTTTTCATTATTATATTCTTTATAGAATGCTTTATAAATTGTTAAATTTAGTCCTTGTTTAAAATCAATATACTCTTCACTCAGAGTACTAAATTGACTAAATATTTTGTTAATTAGGCCAAATTCTTTACTATCTTTAAATTCAATAATTGACTCTTGAATAGGAGATAGTTTTTTAATTTGACCTATATTTAATTCAATTCCTTTATAAGGATCATCTTTACCATCTTTTAAATCTCTGGTTATTTCTTTAATAATGTTATCATCACACTGAATCATAAATTTTGCTTTAAAACTTGATGTAGGGATTTTAGTATTACTAAGTTGAAATATTGCAAATTTAAAACTTGAATGCACATCTTTAAATCTTTTTTTATTTTCAAATTGATAAATACAATTAAGTTTATAGTTAGCAAATATATGTTTTCTTAGTGTTTTTGAACTAAATTCACTCCAAAAGCTTGAAGGAACCAAATAGGTTAAATTGCCTTTTCTTTTTATTAATTTTAGATTAAATGCTACAAAGTATCTAAAAAGATTGGGATCACCACCACTGGTAAAATCTTTAAAATCAAATTTATAAATATTGTTAATAGCACTTATACTGTTTTTTTCTTCGTTGTATTCAATATTCAAAGGATGATTATCTTTACTAAGTATTTCTTGCTTTATTTTATTTTGTTCTTTTATGCTTAATTTTCTGTAACCAGGAATGTGTTTTGAGAAAAGCTCTGCTTCATTAAACTTAGTTCTCTCCCATGGAGGATTTCCAATTACAATATCAAATCCTTCCTGAATATCAGGAAACTCAATTCCATAGTGAAAAAATTTATAGTAGCTACTCAATTTTTTAATTTTTTCTATTTTTTCCTTATCTTCACTAGAAATTTTATTGCCCAAAATATTTTCAATTAAACTAATTACAGATGTAATATCACTAAATTCTATATTCAAAGATTTGTCAAAAGATAATGAATAAAGTTTGATTAAAGAAAATATTATTTTTAAGTTATCTATATCTTCACTTTCTTCATATTCTTTGTATATCTTTTTAGATTTTTCTATATCTTCTTTAGTAGTATCATTAATGCCTTTAATTTTTTGATAAATATCTTCTAAAATAGTTGTAATTTCTTTAATTCTTTTTTTAAACAAAGAAAATCCACTCTCAAATTTCTTTTTTGTAATATAAAAAAATTCCTCTTTGGTATATCCTAAGAGAGCATTTCCTACTTTTATATGATGCTCAATAAAGCTTAGTGGTGTTCCAAAAATAAAAGTATTAATCCATAAACTTAGCATAGTAATTTCAACTGAAATAGGATTAATATCAACGCCATAAATACATCTCTTTAGTAGCATCCTTTTAAGTACCAATTCCTTACTTATACTATCCTGAACATCATACTCTTCACTTTCTTTTAGAATAACTCTATATTCTTTATCAAGCTCTTTTTTTACATCTTCAAATTTATCTAATTCGTACCATACTTTTTCCGTTAAGTAATCTAGACAAGAAATTAAAAAATGCCCTGACCCACAAGAATTATCAATAATTTTTATATCTAAAGGGGACTTGGTTTTAAGCTGTTCTTCAATTGACGATGTAACCATAAAATCGGTTAGGTCACCTGGGGTGTAATATGCTCCACTTTTCTTTCTATCAAGCGACCTAGATGTAATATAAACATTGCCTTTATAGTATGTAGCAACTTTGTTTACCTGCTTGTTTGCAAGCTCTTCTTCGGTACGAATGAGATAAACTCCGTCTTCAATAATACGATGAACAGTAGTATCTGCAATTCTTAGGTCATATTCAAGCAGGGTTTCGTATAATTCTCCAAAACTTTTAGGATCTAACCTTGAATACTCCACAAATTTTTCATCTTTAATATTTTTTTCTTCAAAGAAGAGTATTTTAACCAGTATTTCTTCAAGCTCACTAATACTTAGCAAACTTTCATTATTTAAATATTTAACCTTATCTTCTGCAAATAATCCGCCATTAAATATAGGAAACTTTATTGCATCACTTCCTTTATCAAGTAAATTGAAAATTGTTATTATTTTTTTATATCCTAATTTCTTTTTTGTATTTTCATCATAAAAAAAATACCTAAAAGATATAGAAGATCTGTATAGCTTATTTTCTTCTAATATTTTCTTAAAAATTTCATTATCTTCAATATATGCAATAAAAAATATTCTTAAAATAAAAAGAATTGATTCTTCAAGTATGCTAGCTAAAATACGCCCGGTAATTTCTTTGCCTGACACTTTAAATTCTTTGTCATATATATTTTTTGCAATTTTAAATACTATAGAGTCATCGGGTCTCTCATAAAGTATCTCTCTTAAGGTTTTTTGAATTATCTCTTTTTCTTTGTTTATTTGTTCTTTTTCAACTTCTATTATGTTACTTTTTTTTAAGAATCTTTCTTTTCTTATAAGGTAGATGAATAAAACAAACCATTCTTGTTCCTTATATTCTTCTTTTTCTTCAATTTTAGAAAAATTAAACTCAATATATCTTTTTTCTCCATAAAGTACTTTTGATTTGTCATACAATCTCCATACCTTTCCATTAGAAAGTATCCCATAATGTTTTTGATATTGATTTAGATATCTATATAGCTGATCTTCTGCTTCTTTTACTTTATCTTTAGTATAAAAACTAAATGCTGGACGCTTAATTTCTGCTATAAGCAAGATATTTTCAACAGGAATGGGTTCATTATTTTTTTTAGCTTCTTTTACTTTATTATTAAAAGCTACTTTGTCTTTATCATTTTCAAAAAGTAGTATATCTATTCTAGACTCTACTCCTTCTATTTGCCCAGCTTTTTGTTGTTCTACTGAATAATTTAGCTCTTCAAATATAGACTTTAGCAAAGACTCTATATTTGCTTCTGTTGAATTGTCGTCTATTGAAGAAAGTTTGTTTTTTATAAGAATAAAAAGGTCTTTTAGTTTATTAGGATTTTCCCTTTTAATAAAGTCTTTTGATAATTGTTTATAAAGAGATACATTAGGATTGTTTGTTTTTACGATATCATTAGTTTTCATTATCTATGCTTTATAAAAAATCCATTTATATTGTTTACAAATCTTTTCCATATATTATTAATACTAACAATATATTCTAAAAAAATTAAGTTTTTAATTAAAAACTTAATTTCTAGATAAATCGGTTGACAAAATAACTTTCAATAAATTAAACAATGATAAAGATCATATTCATTTATTACTAGAATTTGCTCCCGATATACACCCTTCTAAATTTATTAATACTCTAAAACAGTAACTTTAAGATTTATAACAAAAAAATATTTTACTTATTTAGACAAGTATTACTAAAAACCTTATTTAGTCTAGAAATTATTCCCTTTTATTTACTAAAGATGACCCTATTAATATCGTCAAAAAATATATCAAAACCAAAACAAATCTATTTATTGGCAAATTCATCTCCACCAAAATTTCATAGAAATTATAGATGGAAAATTCTTTGTTATTTTTTGGCATATTATTCAATAATATTATTAAATTGTAATATTATTATTTTGCATTAAAATTAATATTTATTAGTTTAAATTTGTAAGGAGAATATTTTGAAAAACCCTAAATTAAATAAATCTAAGCTTAACATTATTACAGCAATATTAACTTCAATTTGCATATCATGTGCACCTTTTGGCAATATTAATCCAAAAAAGCTAAAAAATACTACCGCCTCTAACAACCTAAAAAAAACAACGCGAAGCAACAATTCTAGAAATCTAAAAAAAACAAACAGTCGCACCAATTCAGAAAATTCAGCAGAAAATAACCAAAATTTTGAAAATGAATCTCAAAATTCAAAATCTTCAAATCAAAACTCCCAAGAACAAACTACAACCTCAAAATTAGAAAAAATTGGCAAGGACCTGGAAACTCAAGAAAAACAAGACAATATACAAATAGCTAAAATTGATACACAATATGATTTCCTAGAAACTTTCAAACTTAAAAATGGTGATTATTTTATGCATAATGCAAAAATGCACTTAAAAAAAATAATTTACTCATCCTTAAATTACGAAAAAGAAAAAATATTGACATTAAAAAAAATTCTTGAAAAACTTGATAAAAATTCTGCAAACCGCACAATAGCTGGCAAATTCCTTGAAACATCAAAGTATATTCAACTTAAAATAGAAGGTAGACATTTAAACAAAATACAAGATATATTACAAACTCTAAGCAAAGAAAAGGCCAAAGAATTACTACAACACACAGAACAGGATTTAAAGATAAAACAAAACTTTATAAAAGCTTTAAACGCAACTATTGAGGCTTACAATAAAAATTCTGGCAACATTAAAACAGATAATGCCGCGCTAGCAAACCACATAAATGAGAAATACTCCTATGTTCTTTCTCTACTAAATCAAGCTGATTAGTCTAAACAGAAATTAATAAGTTACACTTGATATTTTTTTTAAAAGAGAAGTTAATTCTTCTCTTTTTTTATTCGTAAAATATAAATCCACACTAAAAACATGCAATAGAAATTAAATTTTTAATATCAAATAAATTTACTATTGTTATTTTGAATTAAAATTAATATTTAGTAATTCAAATTTATAAGGAGAGCGTTTTGAAAAACTTTAAATTAAATATTATTAAGCTTAACATTATTACAACAATATTAACTTCAATTTGCATATCATGTGCACCTATTGGTAAGGTCAATCCAAAGCCAAATAGTAATACCAATCCAGAAAATAACCAAAATTAGAATTTAGAGAAGCTTTTCGTATAAATTTTTTATAATTTTTAGGATTATACTCATTGGCAACTATGTTCAATATTTCTAAAATGGCTATAATAAAAGGAATATTGAAATTATACTATGTAAGCTGACGATGCACTTTCCATATCTATTATAATTGCATTTTCAAATTCTTCAAAAATATTTTAGATATATTGATTTTCATAATTAATAGATCAGTCTTCCAGTAATTATTAACCCTAAATGTAATATTGTCCCGCCTATCTTGATTTAGAAGCCTTTATTGCAAATGTTTATTTGATATAAATTTTTTAGGATGTTCTGGAGCCTGTCCTATTTAATACTTAAAGGAATTCAAAAAACATATACAAAGCTAAAAATTATCCAAAAAGCAATCTTTCATACTACATGTTCCAGATGGTATAAAAATAAAAAATGATTTAAGAAACTATAAAGCTTATCTTTTAAAGTTCTTTAAATCCACAAAAGCTTTGCTTTAAGCTCCGATATAAATATAGAATATGGGGAAGGAAAGTACCAATAGTTAAAATTATAGCTTTTGAGTAAACTAAAGAGGGTGAAAAAAATATAAAGTTAAAAGCCCAAAGTTAATTTCTGAAAGATCAAATATTGATTTTTATCAATATAAAATTAGTATTGCTCTAATTGGGTAAAGGGGGCTTCAAGAAAGCCCGGGCGCATTAATTCATATAATTTTGGGGGTTTAAATGACGATTTAAAAAAGCATTTGTTAAATTCCTCTACAAGAAAAGCAAATGTAATTATATGCTTGCGCATCTTACTATACAAGATAAACAAACTAATGGGAATAAAACCTATTGAATTGCATTGAGTCTAAAATTATTTCATTATGGTTGTTAGTACGGATGTTTTAAATTTTTTTGATATTTTCAATATCATTAAAAAATTGTTATTTTTTGCAATAAGCTGTAATGATATTTTTACTAAAAAAGGAACACTTTCTAATCTAAAATTGAGTGCAGTTGAACACTGTATTTTAGACGACATAAAAATAGTGATCATGAATTAAAAAATAATTTATTTGAAAGTTATGATGAAAAAACTTGAACGAGTTTTTTATGAGTTTGGAATCTAACCCTTTTTTATACAATTTTTTAGCTTGTATTTGTTAATATTACAATTTTTTAAACTCTTCTTGAATCTTTTCAATTTATTAATTGAAATTATGTTCATGCATATTATATAAATCTTGAAAGTTTCTAAGTCTAATACTGAATATTACGATTTATTTTTGGTTATCATATATTTTTTTAAAAAAATTTATTATATTCAATCTCATTAACTTCTTTATTTAAAATATCGGTATGGCCCAATAACTATAAAATGGATATTAAACGTATGTGCAACATACCCTATTGCGACACCTTCCATCTCAACAACTATTACATCTTTAAAGTTTTTTATAATTTTGTTCATCTATTTTAGATCAATAGTTGTAAAAACTTATCAACACAAAAATAATATAAACAATAAACATTTTTTATTTGCATATTGCTTCCATAGAGTAAACATAATATTTATAATATTTTCTACAAATTCTAAAAAGTTAACAGACTGGTTGATGTTGATCCACAGAATTTTTTGTCTTTTACTTAATTCTTTTTGTGATATAATGAAAAAATATTTTATAAATCCTTGACTTTGATCAAATTAATAGAGGAATTTTATGAAAAAAGACATACGTATTTTGAATATATTTTTATATGTACCATTATTTTATTCGTGTTTTTTTACGCCACCAAAATCTTCAAAAATCAACAGTATCAAAACTGAAGTTTTTGATTTTAAGATAGAGGAGGATATTACAAAACATAATAAAACCCCAATCAAAGAGAGTAATAAAAATATTTGTCTTACTTTTAAAGAACCCGAATTAAATGAAATAAAAGAAGGAGAGGTGTTTGAAATACTTGCAAGCGGTTATGTTACATGGGCAAAATCTGGTAGCTTAAGAGCTATAAAAGATAAAAATAACAATTTAATTGAAGATCTTAGGGAACTTAAGTACTCTTATATTTTTTCACCCATCCGATTCAAAACTTATTCGCTGTTTAGCTTTAATACTAATTATAGCATCAATGACAATAACTATACAATATTCGGTCAAGAAGTGCCTATAGCTAAGATAATAGCATTTGAATCAACTGTAGAGTTTGAAAAAAAATACGAAGTCAAAAGTTTAAAATTAAATTCTGAAGAGTCGAATATTGATTTTGAACAAAATAGAACCGGTTTTGCAAAAATCAATTTCAAAGAAACTTCAAAGGAACCTAAATACATTTATTCATATAATTTTGGAGTTTTTGACAATTCCTTAGCAGATTATTTTAAGCTCTTTTACAAGAAAAGTAAATGTAACTATATGCCTGCATATCTTACTATAAAAGATAAACAAACCGATAAAGATAAAACCTACGAAATCCTATTAAATATAAAGCTATTTAATGATGCTATTAGATTAATATTTGATAAATATTCAAATTTATCAAAAGAAAAATTAAAACTTTTTATTGATGAATGATAAAAACTGAATAAGAAAAGCAAAGAAAATGGAAACAAAAATTTTTAAAAGTTTCTTAAGCATTATGTAAAATATTTAATTTAAATATAATATATACCTAGGTTTTTACAAACTTAAAAGGAGCTGGGATATAATATGGGAAACATATCACAATTTCTTTTCTAAACAATAAAAAAATTATTACTTTTGAATTTTAAATTACTTGCTAACGGATTTAAATAAATTTATTTGAACTAGCTTTTTTATAATTCTATTGTTTATTAAATATCCTAGTTTCTTACTTTTTATTGTTTCAGTAATATAATTTGCTTATAATTTTTTCAGAATTTACAAATTCTTTGCAACGAGTTTGTGCATATTCTTCAAATTATCTCTACTTGCATTTAAATTTTTTTGCTTTTCTATTATTTTACCAATTAAGTCTTTTTCCCTTTCAAACAACTCACACATTAAAGTTCTCAAAAATTTCTTATCTTTTTTACAAAAAAAGCTTCTTCTTTTTCAAATGCGAAATTAATTCTTTTAAGTTCTTTTTTTTTTAGATTTAGTTTTATTTAACTTTCTCCCTATATAACTAATGCTAGCATAGCGATTCTTAATTGATATTTTAATTAAACACCTTGTTTTTATTGGTGCCTATATGTATTTTATGAGAATGATAGAAGGACATTCATTTTACAAAGTTTCTGAAGCTCAAAAAATCCTTAAAAACAAGTTTAATTATAAAATCATAAAAAGCCATTAAAATACAAATTTGGGGCTTTTGAATGTTTATATTAAAATAGGAAATATAATGATGATTTCATAAGATTCCTTAAAATATTTAACACTTAGTTTGGTCTTGTTTAAAAAACCGAAAAATATAAAATAGAAATAAAAAAAGAAATTCAAGAAAAAATGCCTAAATTTAGAGAATTAATCAAAAAAAGATAAATATATTGTTTATATAATGGATGCAATTTTAAAAACACCTATCTCCTAATTCTAAAAACAGAAAACTTTCTCCTATGCTACAGAAATAAAATTTTTAACAACAATTATTTTTATTATTTCGGCCCTTTTTTCTCAAATTTTTATTGTCCCAAAAAGGTAACAATAAAACGAATAATCTAGAAGAAGTGACCAATTTGTTATTTAAAAACTTTAAAATTTTTTTGCAATGCATTTTAAATTCCAAATTGCTTTTGCATAAATAAATAAACTTCTCTTTGCGCAAATGAAAATCCAAGCCGATCACTAAAATATTTCTTAAAAAATTATATTCAGCTAGCCTAGATATCATTTGCTTTTTATGCTGAAAAGCATCCTCTTGAATACTGGAATTAAAAACACACTATTTTTAAAATTTTCAATTTAAATTAAAGATTGTATTTTGGCAAAAAATTTTCTATATCTATTTTATATTCTCTATCTTCATTAGAAATTAACACAATCTTTAATCGTTTTAATTTTTTGATTTTCTTAAAAAACCCTTTAGAAATAGTAACGCTCAAGGTATTTTTTACTACAAAAGGAAATTCTAAATGAAAAAACTTTTCATTTATATTCGGATCACCAATGTTAAAATCTTTTAATTGCTGCCATTTCTCACTTGGCAAATTATTTTCATGATTTGAAACTTTAGCATCTTCAAATCCTTCAAAAATTACACTTTTAAAACCTAAAATTTTGTTGTCGTGAACTTTAAAATCAAACTTATAAACGATAGATAACGCTCTATAAGCATCTGCACGATAACCTGTCGCTTTCATCATCTTTTTATGCTCAAGCTCAGGAATTATAAGCTGTGATTTTATAAAAACCAATTCTTTCAAATTACTATCTTTAAAAAGATGTGTATAGGTTTCATCGATAACAACATTATCTTCAAACTTTTCAACAATTTTATTATAAATAATATTGTTTTCTTTTTGTTTGTAAAAAAAGAAAACTAAAAAAATACAAATTGATAATAACCCAAAAAATAATATTTTCCTCATTAATAATCTATCCTATTTATGAAAAATCATGTCAAATGCACTATAAAAATGCACACTATTTTCCCTGCTTACCTTGAAAAAATACTTTTTTTTCTTATTATTTATCTCATCGAAACATTCAACGTATACATCAATTCCATTTTCTTCTGCCAACTTTCTTATTTTATTCATTTTTTCACTGTGCTCAAAGAAACTCATATCAAAATTAAAATAATTAACCTCGTCAATAAAGCGAGAGCGAGCATTGATTGGGTGGTCTATCACAGAAACCCCATTAATATACACCTTTTTAAATACAATCTCTGTGCTATTTTTAATTTGTATTTTAAAATCTAAATCTATGTATCCTTCATGACAATGTCTTAAAATAAAGGATCCAAATTGAGTTTTTAATTCAAGAATTAAACCGAAATCATATCTATTACTATCATTTAAAATAAAAACTTCTTCAGACGCTGCACTAGAAAAAATAAAACTGTTGGAAATTAATAAAAAAAATAATAATATTATCACTTTCATACCTTTTATTATTATACTATTCTAAAGAAGAAATAAATGGGAAAAAAATTTAAATTTCTCTTTTTTAAAACTATTATTTCTAGATCAAAGATTATAGAAATAGTTTATTGCTTTATCCAATGATAGCAGCTTATAGGATCTTTTTTAATATCGTCCTATCATCAAAAAGAACATAAATCACAAAAGCTTTTTAAAGCTGTCTAAATCCTTTATTACAAGGCAATAATTTATGGTAAAAATAATTAAAAAACCCTCCATTTTTGAGCAAATATTTACACGGATTGATTTGGAAAGTCAAATGCGTAATTCTAACACTGATTGATAAAAATACTTTTTAAGTTTTTTATATTTTGAATATAAAAAACTTATTTATAAAAGATTTTTCAATCTAGATTCTTTTGTGATTTTATACCAATAATAATAAAATCACATAGGGCCTAACCATAAATACTCTTAAAGCAAGAATACTTATCTTAAGCCCTATAAATAGACATCGACCAAAGTTAAGGATGCTTATAGTTAATAGCACCACTTATCAAAAGTATACGCCATTATAGTGTTAAAATCAATACGTTATTCTCAAATAATATACATATTTATTTATAAATTATCTTTTAAAGAATTTACTTCACTTTACTGATTATTTTTCTAACATTTTCTGATTAGAGTCAATACTTTATTTTCCAAAAACCATAATTTTATATTCTGCACACAAAATTATCTATATTAAATTTTTAATTATATTTTTTACACTCCTTATATTCTTTCATCATTTCATTAAGCAATTCTTCTTTATCTTTAAGTAATTTTTCTAGCAAAAAACTAGTAAATCTTGCTTTTGATTTGTAATATATGTATGCATTTTCTGTTTTAAGCTGAAATCTTAATGGCCTGATAAAATTTCGATTGGATTTTTTAACTTTCCCCCCTTCTTTATCCTTTAAAAAAAATAAAGAATTCTGTATACCGTTTTCGATTATGTATTTTTCCTGAACCAGCCCTTCTTCTATTGCATTTGCCATTCTTAAATATTCATAAGCCTGGCTTTTTGCTATTTTGTAATTCCTAGTAAACATTTCAAAGTTTTGATAGCCATCTAATTTATAATATTCTTTATCTTTAATCTCTTTTAAGATCTTCATTGTTTCTATTTTATTGTGAATTTCTTTTTGGAAGTTGATTATTAGCCTTTCTTTTAAAAAGAGGAATCGTTCCATTTTATCTTCATCACAATTAATTTCAATTTGCTTTTGATTTTTGCCAGTATTAATGCGATCCTTTATTTTTATATTCATATGTTTTAATTTTACACTCATTTCATTTCCCTATATATTATGAAGTTAAAAATTTTTCTGATAACTGGAAAAATTTCTCAAGTGTAATTTCATATTCTTTTATATAATCTTTATTTAAATCGAAAGTATCGTTCTCTGCTATCCTTTTATTTAAGTCTTCACGTTCATGAATAAGGCCTAAAAAATTATCGTCTCTGCTTATTAATTCTAACAAGTGCTTATAAGTATTATTTTTCTTAAAATTAGTTACCATTGGGAAAATCGGTATCTTCAATTTTAATCTTTTTAGAGCAAATTCTAACAATTGCAAACTCTCTACCGACCATTTTTGAGCAGTCATTGGAATGATTATATAATTACTTACAACTAATACGTTTGTTAGAATAATTCCCAAACTAGGACTAGTATCTATTATTATGTAATCGTATTTATGTTTTAATAGTTTTAAACTATCTTTTAATCTTGTTTCTTTAAATGGGATGTTATCGTCATAAAAAAGGTATAAATATATGTAGCTGGGCAATATGTATAAATTATTGTTTAATCTAAAGGTGGAAGAATTTATATTTTTTTTATCTGCTAATACTTCGTAAATGTTTTGTTTTGAAACATCTACCCCTTGTTCTTCCAATAGATCTGAAAAATAGCTAGTGGTTGATGCTTGTGGATCGGCGTCAATTAGAAGAACTTTATATTTTTTAGATAAGAGTGTTGAAAAAATAATAGCACTTGTGCTTTTGCCAACACCTCCTTTAATTGAGCAAATCGCAATTATTTTAGTGTTTTCTCTATCCATTTATTTACAATTCCTCCATCTGGTAATTCTTTGCAATAAAATTCATACACTTTTTTTTCTAATCTGTTTAACATGTCAATAAATGTTTGAAAATATTTTTTATTAATTTTTTCTTTTTTGATTAACCTAGCAAGACTTCTTAAATAACAAAACACACTGCCTTTTTTAAATTTAAATTCTATATAATATACTTTGGAAAATGTATATGATTTTAAAGTGCCATTGATTTTGTATTTTATAATAATGTTTTTTATAGGTTTTCTGTATCCATAGAAAATTCCTATAAATTTGTCATTTTCTTTTATGGAGAATAAATTGAGTCCTTCTAATTTTCCTTGATTAAATAATTCCCTAAAAAGAATTAAAAATTTGTTTTTTTTGTATTTGTTTATTTCAAATTTATATAGATCCATTAGCATTTTAGTGTGATATATTGTTCTTTCATTGAGAATTTCTTTTTTGATGAAAATTTCTGGCTCTCTGCTTTTTTTTATTATTTCTTTTTTTTTGCTTTTAAGCTTTTCTAGTACACTTTTCATTTCAAACTCTTAATTTATATAGCTATTTTTATAAATATTTTGTGATTCTATTATTTTAATAATTTCATTATAGTATTGATTATTAAATATTTTTTTGTATTCAAGTTTATTTTGTTTGTTTAAGTATTCTTTAATTTTTGACTTTAAATTTATTGTGCTGGTTTTGTTATGTAATTGATCTAAAAGTATGTTATATATGTTGGTTTTCATATTGTCTTTATGTTTTTGGGATTCGGTTTTATTAGTATCGTCCTTTATCTTTTTTATAATTTGATCGAAATCTTTATATTTATTGCTTTCTAATATGAAATGGGGTTTATTTTTATATTTTTGATATGTGTTTTGTATTTGGGTTTCTATTTTTCTTTGGTCGTAACCTTCTTTTATTAAATTTTTTTGGGCTTTTCTTAATATTAAAATTAAATCTCTTTTTTTGTTTTGCATTGTCTTTTGTAAATTGCAATTGTTTTCTTTTTTGAGACAATATTTTTCTTTGATTATAAATTTAAAAAGCTTTATGGTTGTTTCTTTTTTTAAGTTAAGACTAATAATAAAAGAAGAAATCTCATTATCGAAATTGCATTTTTTTGCATATTTTTTTAGTTTAAGTTTATTAACCCTTTTTTTTCTTTCGGTTTCTCTTTCTTCTTTTTTATATTTATTATTAAGACACTCCCCATTTTTTACATTGTCCTTTTTATCGTAATTTATTTTAATGTATGCATTAACACGTCTTTGAAATCTTTCTGTTTTTTTATTCCTAAAGTGTTGGTTTAGTAGATTATAGCAGTCTTTTTTAGAATACCTAAGAGCATAGTAGATTTCAGTGCCCATATTAATACCTAGATGTCTATAGTAGTTAATAGTAATATTTAGCTTTTCTAGTTTATAGAAGTAGTTTCGAAGCGTTTTGATTGAAACTTCTTTTTGCCCGTTGCGCCTTAAGTTGCTGTTAAAACAATAAAGGATGTCTGATTGGTTGTATTTTTTTTTGTTTTTATTAATATACTCAAGTGTCGCAATTAAAGCAATTAGCTTGTGTTGATATTTACTTTGTATTTGTAGGGATTTGTTAACCTTCACTTCTGCCTCCTCAACTTCGGATGGTTTTTATACACTCTTACATAATAAAGCAATTTTTCAGATAAGTAAAGTTTATCACTAAAAAATAAAAATTTTTTATATTGTGAGCCGGTTAAACAGTTGTTATTGGAATTGAATTCTTAAAAGATTTTATTGTATCCATAGACTGTACATTTAGCATTAGAGAATTGTGTCGGTGACGTTGTTTTTAACATTTTGAGATGGATATTTTTATATGATGCATGGGGGAAGTATTTGAGTTCTTTATCATTCTTTTATTATATTTAAATAGGACATTCGAAGTGGTATTATGCAAAGGATAAGTAATATTAAGTTGACTTGTGTTAATTACAGAGCTTTATATGATAGAGATATAAATGTAACTATGAATCTTAAAATTCTTCTTACTAAGAAATAAAAACCAAGGAAAGGGCGGCTTTAATTTAATATAAAGGCTATTCTTTGGTGAATAAACTTTTCTTATATAGCCTAAAAGGCTATCATGGAATGATAGTTTTAATTGTAAATATTAGTTTTCTAATTAAATACTATTGAATGATTTTTTATATATTAAGCTTACTTTGGCTGTCGAAGATATCCTTGGAGAAGCAAGTTAATACATTAAGTTTTATGAGTTCCTGAATTATTAATTCAGGAGTAGCCGTTATGCTTCTTGTAGCATCTGTTATTAGATAAACTTGAAATCCCAAGTTAATTGCATCAAGTATTGTTTCTTTTACACAAAAATCCAATGCTAGTCCCGCTATAAACAATGTATTGATTGAATTGTTTTTCAGATAAAGCTGAAGGCCCGTTTGTTTTTTTTTAGTGTAATCATCATAAAATCCACTGTAACTATCGTAATATTGATCGGTCCCTTTAAAAAAAACTTTTTTTATTTTTTTTGTATTTAGAT
>NZ_JACHFC010000009.1:15707-23995 GCF_014205895.1 Borreliella lanei
TGTTTTTTTTTAGTGTAATCATCATAAAATCCACTGTAACTATCGTAATATTGATCGGTCCCTTTAAAAAAAACTTTTTTTATTTTTTTTGTATTTAGATCATTAGGAAACTCTGATCCCCAAGTATTTTTGACGCAGTGCTCAGGCCAAATACCCCCATTTTTATTATTAGAAAAGCTTGCATGATTTTTACAATGCCAATCCTTGGTGGCAACAATGTTTTTGAAATAATTTTGAAGTTGGTTGATCAAATAAATTATTTCATTACTATTAGATACTGGTAAAGCGCCTGATTCTAAAAAATCATTTTGTATATCTATTAAAATAAGTGCACTATTTTCTGTTATTTTAAAAATAAAATCCTCCTTAGGAGATATTTAATAACAGAATATGCTTCTGCTATATTAGGCAATATCCCTTGATATAACTTTTGTCAATAATTATTTATTTGGGATCAATATGGTAATTAGTTTTTCCTTAAAATTAATTAAATTAAAAAATAAAACTCATCTTTAGTTTTGGTTTTATGATGATTAATATTAAGATCTACATTAAAATCATTCATAGAAAAAACAAGTATTCTAGTAATTATGCTTTATTTTATAAATACTCTCCCTAAATATAATAATATTACAACAATGTATTATCACAATATTAATTATAGTATAATATCGAAAATTGTTTACTACATTGTGTGGTATTAATAGGGTGAAAAATTTTAGATATGCTTATTGTTTTTTCAGTAAAGTTGATTTATGATGTGCCTTATATAAGGAGGATTTGGACATTATTAAAAATGTTTAATTTAAATTGGCGTATTTTTATCATTGGCAATATAAATTTTAACAAAAAAATAAAATTTAACAGTTATAATAAAGCCCTAATAGTAAGTTATTTGCCAATCTAGCTAAGTTAAACTATTAAAAGATTTACAAAGTTACAATAAAAGCATAATAAAAAAAAGTTTCTTAAAGGGCAATCAATAAATATAATAAGTTTTTTAAAAATTTTTTGGAGATTGGCTTAAAAAATCAAAATTGCAAGAGCACATGTGTTGCTTAATGTGTGATATTTGCAATTATTTGCCCGGGGTTATTGAAAGAGATAGTAAAAAAATATATGTATACATATATTTTTAATAAAAGTGATTTATAAAAATAAAAAATAAAAAATAAAAAAGAGAAAACGAAATTAAAAAAAAGAATTAATAAACTTAAACTAAAAAATATGCAAAAAAATGTAATTTTGGTAATGAAAACACTTATTGGAATTAATAAGCGGTGATGATAATTTTTTAGGCGTTATTCATGAACGTGAAGACTTGAACAAAAGGATAGCAGAGAACGATACTTTCGATTTAAATAAAGATTATATAAAAGAATATGAAATTACGCTTGAAAAATTTTTCCAGTTATCGGAAAAATTTTTAACTTCATGATAAGTAAGGAGATAGAATGAGTTTAAAATTTAAATATATGAATATAAAAAATAAAGGATCTTATTAATACTAATAAAAATCAAAAGAAAATTGAAATTAATTTCAATTAAGATAAGCTGGAACAAGTTCTCTTCATTTAAAAAAGACTAATAATCAACTTTTAAAAAGAAATTCACAATAAAATAGAAACAATTAAGATCTATCTTTAAAGAAATTAAATATAAAAAATATTATAAATTAGATGGCTATCAAAACTTTGAAATGTTTACTAGGAATTACAAAAAATAGCAAAAAGTCAGACTTATGAATATTTAAGAATAACAAATGCAATAGAATAAGGACTAGTTTGGGAGAAAGATATAATCGAAAACAGCATACAAAATTCTTTATTTTTTTAAAGGATAAAGAAGGAGTGAAAATTAAAAAATCCAATCGAAATTTTATTAGGCCATTAAGATTTCAGCTTAAAACATGGAATGCATACAAATATTGCAAATCAAAAGCAAAATTTATTATTTTTTTTGTTAGAAAAATTACTTAAATATAAAGAAAAATTGCTTAATGAAATTATGAAAGAATATAGGGAGTGTGAAAAATATAATTAAAATTAGTATAGATAATTTGTGTTAAGAATATGAACCTATAGGATTTATCAAATATCTTATTCAGATAAGGTATTTGATAAAAAACAGGGAATTTCTTTATTTATAAAGTAGTTATTTAAATCATAAAATGTCAAAAAAATCGGGATAGTAAAATAAAAAGTAAAAGATGATTTACAAATAAATATGTATATTATTTGAGAACAATGTATTGATTTTAACACCAACAAGATTCATTTTCCAAATGATATAAAAGTTTTTATAAATGAGCTTTTAGATCCTTCTTCAAAAGAAGGCTATTATAAATAGGCAAAAGAAACTTTGCAAAATATTTTTTATATATTGGATAGTAATTAAAAGTGGTTTAGTCTCCCCAATAATTTATATGAGATAATAAAGTATATTAAGGATATGTGCTTTATTAATAAAAATAAAAATAAAAATAAAATATTATATTTTAATAAAAAAATTGGAAATACCGCAATTATTGATAATTTATCGAATTTAGATGCTAATAATATAGATAAAAATTAATAATTTACAAAGATTTAAAAGAGCAATTGAAAATGAATTTAGAAAAAGATAATTGATAGTAAAATTCAAAAAATGAAAATTCTATATGAAATTTAAACAAAATAACTTTATAAATATGATTGTTTTAAAAGTTTTTCTCAATTTGTAAAGCCTTTTGTATTTGTTAAAGCTCAAGCTTATTTTTATTTAAAACTTTGTCAAAAGTTTTGGAGGATAGTTTTATCTATTAATAAAATTAGGGAATTAGGATTTAAAAATATAAAAAAATACATGTTTAGAAAAAAAATTATTAAATTTTAATAATCATATAAGTAAATTAAATAATAAGAATATTTCTATTAGAATTTTCATGAGATATAAAGAATTATGTGAGTTTGTAAAAAAGAGATAATAATAGTAAATTATATTTTTAAGGAGCTTTTTAGAATAGAAAAGATGTTTTGCTTGATATTGTAACTAAATATAATAATGAGAAAAAGTAAAATACAAAATTTTGTTTTATAGTGTGTGTAATGAAGATTTAAAATTTAATGTATCTATTAATTTTATTAATGTATTTTTATTGCTAGTTGTTGTAAAGTTAAATTAACTTATAGATATTTGAGCTTTGTATTTAATATTGGTTTTTCTTTTTTACAATTTTATTAATAAATGTTTATTTTGATAATGCTTTCATAATTTATGTTGCAAAAAATTATTCCAACTTTCTTTAATAAAGAAGGAATATCTTATATTTTTATTGTTTGCATTTAATTGTCTTTATTGTGATCTGCTTTGGTGATTTTGGAATTTGTGCTCTGGGGGGAGCAGTTTTTTTGGGCTTTATTTTTTTGTCTTATAGTGTGCAATGTAATTAAATTGCTTTTAAGCTTTATATATGTAAATATAGGTCTTTAATATATTCCTAAAGCTTGGTGGGATAATTATGAGGAAAATTACTATGTCTGTTATTTTTATACTAATAAGTTCTTATAAACATTATATAAGTTGTAGATATATAAAATTTAGAATAAGATTTTAAAAAACAAGCTAAAGAATTTTTAGATTTTATAGATACAAAAGAAGAGATAAAAGAGGAATTAATTTAAGATGCCAAGCAGAGATACAAGAGAAATCTAAAAATCTGATAGCTCAAAATATTGTTGAAAATCTAAGATTAGAAGCTAATGGAAAAGGAATACAAGAATTAGAAGAGATTGAAAAAGAAATACAAAAAGTAAAATAAAATTTAAAAAAGAATAACTAAAAGATAAAGAAGAGTTATAAAGATAAATTAAAGTGTCTTGAAGATAGTTTGAAAGAAGAAAAAAGATGTTAGAAAGAAAAAATTTTTATTTTAATTGATTAAAAACTCGTTATTATAAAGAAACAGCAAGCAAGAAATAGAAAAGGATATGAGCATAAAAATGTAAAATTTGTTTTAGGCTTTGTATATAGAATTTTATAATCCCTAAACAACCCCCCAATAAAACAATTATTAGCTTGTTATAAGGGTTTTGGGATATTTATTTCTAGTTCTATAAACAACACAAATTTTACTATTTTTCTTAAGTAGCTTTTTGCAAGAATAACAATTTTTTTATTATTAAAAGCTTTTGGGGGTATCATTTTGATTTCCTTAAAAATCAATTTTTTTATCTAAAAGTTTAAGATAAGGTAATTATGTCTTTGCTTAAATTTAATGAATATTTTAAGTATAGGTCGGTATTTAATAATTATAAAGAGTTAACAACGTATTTAGTAGTAGGGTTTTTGTGATAAATATTTCTTAAAGAACTTGGATATTTAATAAATGATTGAATTATAAAATCCAGTTTAAATAAATTTAATAAAGCAATCCTAAAGTCAAAAGTAGACTTCTAAAACACACCATAATGAATTAACAAGTTTTTAAATTTTTTTAACTTGTTGTATAATTTTTGTTTTGAGTGTTATTATGAAAAATATCCTTTCTTATTTAGAGTTAACTGCTATTGAAATTTGTGTTTTAAGTGATATGAAAATATGGTTATTAATAAGATAATGTTGATAGGGTATATATCGATTTATCAACGATTTTAGAAAATAAAGAAACTATTAGAATAAGATTAGAATCTTAATTCTAATAGTTTAGATTTAATAAATCTGGCTAATGGCGTATAGATAAAAATTTATAATGTAATTAAAGAAAATATTTATAATAATAATTTTTCTACCAATGAATTTTCAGACTCAATTTCCCAAACTATTACTTATGGACTTTTTATTGTCAGACTTAATAATAAAAATAATGAAAAATAGCTTTTTATAATATTAAAAAGTGTATACTTTTGAACTTTTCGCTTATAAGAAATATATTAAAATTAATTGGTGATATTGAGACAAATAATGAATACAATAGCCCAAGATAGATTTTAGAAGAAATTATTAATGTAATAAATAAATTGCTACAGAGCTTATTTTTCAAATAATTTTCTTTTACAGGAACCAAAACAAGCTTAAAAGATCCCTATCTTTATTTTTATGAGGATTTTCTAGCTAAGTACGATTTAAACTAATAAAGGCCAAAGGAGTGTAGTACACTTCCTATTCGGGTGTAAGTTTTATTGTTAACGGTTTACATAAAGCACTTAAAAAAAATTAAATTAAATTATGGCTTTGCAAATAGGGATAAAGTTGAAGCGTTTGACTTTGTAATAGGTATTGGCACATTTTTACCTGAAGTAATTAAAATTATACTAAACGAAATTCCAATAGATTCTGAAAAACAAGAAGATTGCATTAATTTTCACATACATTAAAAATGTCTATGGTTTTGAATGCATAATGGTTCCTTATGCAGTTGATCATTTAAAGCCAAGTCAATATTTAAAAGAAAAATTTGTAGCGGCAACTTCGATAATGAGAATATAAAGTTGCAAATATTTTTGGCTAATTCTATTGATGAAACAGGGCTCTTAGATCAAAAATCTTTTAAGGTATTTTTTACTGCAATTGGGGAAGAAAATGAACTTACAAATAAAGTTAAAGAAAGGCAAATACTTGTCATACTGGGAAATCCTCCTTATAATTCAGATTCAAAAAATAATAATGAATATATATATATTGAATTTAGTTAATGATTATAAAAAAATAGAAAATAAGTCTATAAATGAAAAAAATTTAGGCCACTTAATGATGACCGCACCAAGTTTATTAGATTTGCACGACATAGAATTAAGAATTCTAACGAAGGATTGCTAGGCATCATGACAAACAAAGGATATACTTTGACAAGGTGGCATTCAGAGTTATGAGATACTACCTCTGAAAAACATTTGATGAAATTTATATATTAAATTTACACGATAGTTCAAGAAAGAAAAAACGGATGATGGCAGCATAGGTTAGAATGTATTTGGCATTCAGACCGGAGTTGCTATTGCTATTTTTACTAAATATAAAGATGGACTAAAAAAAGCAAGCTGATTAAAGTATTTTATAAAAGTATTAAAGGTAAAAGAAAAAAAAATATGAGTTTTTAGGAAAAAACAATATCTTTACTGTTAATTTTTAAAAACTTGAATACAAATATCCTCATTATTTTTTACTAAAAAGATTTTTCAAATAAAGATATTTATGACAATGAGATTTTTTTAAAAGATATTTTCAATAATTTTAGTATTGGCGTTCAAACCAAAAAAGCTAAAATAGCTAATTGACCATACAAGAGAAAAGCTTTTAAACAAGTTTAAGAATTTGCATATTCAAAAGAAGAATATGCTATAAACAATTACAATCTAGGTAAAGAATCTGTATTTTGGAAGTTATTAGATGTTTTGTTTCAAATAGATGCAGTGACAATCTATGTATTTCCTCTTTATATAAAAGAAGATCAAAGTGTATTTAAAGATTTAATAAAAGAAAATTTTAAAATTCCTTTTAGGAAATTTATTAATACAAATTGTATCAAAAAAAGTTTACGGGAAAAAGGTTCTAGAGGTGTCTGTTTCTATAGATAAAATTAAAAAATAGGGCTTTAGAGGAATATAAAGACAGTTAAAAGAGAATTTATCAAACGTAAAAAAAAGAAAATTTGCCTTAAGCAAATAATAGAAAAATGTCTGTTAGAATTTTAATAAAAAACAAAGGTGGAAATTTAATAAAACCTAAATTAAAATCTGCTTAGCTTTTACCTAAAGTAACAATATCCCCATAATACAATAAAAATCAAGCATTAGGTTTTTTCTTTTTGTTTTCGTTTTACGAATTTTGTAAAGAAGATACTAAAAGAGCTTATTTTATTTTTGAAAGATTATTTTTCATTAAAAAAAGAAATCTTATCAGATTTAATTAATAAATATGAAAATTACAAAAGAAAATTACTATTTCTATAATCTTTGATTTAGAAATAGTAATTCACTATTAAACCTATCCTTTTTTAAAGGATAGGTTTTTACATAATATTAATTCCAATAACATGATTTTAAAGGTTGCTTATTGATAATATGTTATTTTTCAGCTTTGTTGCTTGGGAACTTTTTTTTTCAATTTGCTTGTAAAGTTCCGTTAAATGAGATTCAAGCTTAGCAATATCTGTTTCTGTAGAATTTATATAATCTTTATAATCTAATAAAAGCTGTTCTAACATTTTTGAGATATCTGTTTTTATAGATAATAATTTTTCAAATGAATTTTTAAGCTGTTTTAAATCTGAAACAGCCAGGGCATCTAGAGCATCCTTTTTAGGATATAAGTGATTAATCGCTGTATCAAAAGTGCTTCCAAGGTTGCAAAAGGTGCCAAATAGGAGGGTTTTTTGTTTTGATTGAATTAAAATCTTTGAAAGATTCGCTAATTTATTGGTATTAATAGGATTTAAAGTAGCATAAGTGAATTTTCTATAGTTTTTAGATCTCTCAGTATTATCCGCTACCGTTTCATATGATGCTATCCAATAAATTTCTTTGAAAATTGATATTCCATATTGGTTTGAAGGTTCTTCTTCTAATTTTTTTTCATATTTTTTTCTATCTGCGTTAGCTGTTTCTATTAAATTTTTAAAATCATCAAGTAGCTTATTTTTTATTTGTTTATTAGGGATTTTTTCTGTTTTTAATCCTTTTTTAGAATTATTTTGATTGGTATTAGAATCTGGATTGCAAGCATTTAAAAATAGAAAAATAAATATACTTATGATTATATGGTATTTCATAGATATTCTCCTTAATTATAATATAATGCAATAATAATATAATTAAATAATTAGTATAAATTATTGAAATAATAATAAGAATATTTTTATTATTAGATATTTTATAATATTTTTGATTTTTTAATGTTAGTAATTCGATAATTGTTGCTATAGCAATTGTTTTGAGAGGAATGGAATGGCTAAAGATAGCCAGCTTACTTTTAGCAGTGGAGAGAATGACACGGTTAAAATTGCTGTTGAAATTGGAGTCACTAAAACTTTGGTAGTATTAATAAACGTATTAAAATATTCTTTTGGTGTAATTATTGAAAACTTACTAAATGAAGTAAGAAAAATCCCACTTCTGTTTGGTGTAGATGTGGAACAATGTGGATATCAATAATTTGTGTGTTCTTGGAAATTTTTCAATTAGTATTAATTATTAACTGATGTGGGCAGTTGTTCTGTAAAAAAAAGGTGTTTTTTTGGCTTTTTATACTAAACAATTGTAAATTAATTTACAATTGTTTAGTATAAAAAGCCAAAAAAACACCTTTTTTTT
>NZ_JACHFC010000010.1 GCF_014205895.1 Borreliella lanei
TGTAATTTGTGTAATTATTTTCAGCACCCTCTTTTTTAATTGTTTTTGAAATTTCGTCAACAGTTTTTGCCAAAGTTTTTTTAAACTTTTCTTTTAGCATTAAGTCAAATTCTACGTGTATTAGTAAGTTTTTTAAATTTTCTAGGCTTAGAGTGTTTAATTCTTTGTCTATTATTTGTAAATAGTTATCTAGTTGCTCTTGAATACTTAGTGTTGTGTGATAAAGGAATGTTCTAATTATATCTTCGTCAGGACTACCTTTAAGTGTTTCAAGAATTTTTTTTAATTTATCTATTTCTTCTTTTTCGTAATTTAAAGATGCTTGAATTATTCTTTCTATTTGTAGTTTTTGAGTTTCTTGAACTTTTTCGCTTAATAAAGTAAATTTAGTGCTTGTAGCTTTTTCAAAGTTTTCTTTGGCTTCTTCGTTTTTTCCATAAGATGCAGGGTAGATCTCAAGAGCATCTGCTAAATTGTCCTTATTAGGGTTTTTAAGGTTTTTGGCAATTCCGTTATCTTCTTCATTTTTTTGAGTTTTTAGTTTATTGCCAAATTCTTTTAGTTTTGCGATTACATCTTCTTTTGGAGATTTTTGATTTAAAGAATTAAGGTCTCCAGATGCATTTTCAGAATTTTTTTCAAAATTTTTTTCAGAATTTTCTATGTCTTCTTTTGCATTGGTGTAGCCGTTTACCTTTGTATCAAGTGGATTAACAGCACATGAGATGCAAATTAAAGTCAGTATTGCTGCAATGATGCTAAGCTTGATTGTGTTTAGGTTAGTTGTTATCAAAGTAATCTCCTTACAAATTAGAATTAATATTAATTAATTCTAATATAAAATAATAATATAACTATATTGCAACAATTGCCAAATAACAACATTATTATTTAATAATTAGAGATTAAATTTATTGTTGTTTTTAGTTTGGATTTATTTGGATTTGGATTGCAAGCCTAAAAAAAAAAGAGAAGAATTAACTTCTCTTTTTTAAAACTTCAAGTGCAATATATTATTTTTTTAGATTGGTTTGTTTTTAATTTGGTTGTAATTTTTTTGTTTAAATTGAGCACCTTTGACAGAATAATCAAATACTTTGTAAGTTTCAGTTATGTGTCCTATTATGTAATTTGTGTAATTATTTTCAGCACCCTCTTTTTTAATTGTTTTTGAAATTTCGTCAACAGTTTTTGCCAAAGTTTTTTTAAACTTTTCTTTTAGCATTAAGTCAAATTCTGCGTGTATTAGCAAGTTTTTTAAATTTTTTAGGCTTAGAGTGTTTAATTCTTTGTCTATTATTTGCAAATAGTTATCTAGTTGCTCTTGAATACTTAGTGTTGTGTGATAAAGAAATATTCTAATTATATCTTTGTTACTTTCACTATCTTTAAGCTTTTCAAGAATTTCTTTTAATTTATCTATTTCTTCTTTTTTGTAATTTAAAGATGCTTGAATTATTCTTTCTATTTGTAGTTTTTGAGTTTCTTGAACTTTTTCGCTTAATAAAGTAAATTTAGTGCTTGTAGCTTTTTCAAAGTTTTCTTTGGTTTCTTCGTTTTTTCCATAAGATGCAGGGTAGATCTCAAGAGCATCTGCTAAATTAGGGTTTTTAAGGTTTTTGGCCATTCCGCTATCTTCTTCATTTTTTTGAGTTTTTAGTTTATTGCCAAATTCTTTTAATTTTGCGATTACATCTTTTCGCTCTTCTTGATTTTCAGAAGCAAAGTTCCCAGATTCATTTTCAAAATTTCCGGTGTCTTCTTTTGAATTTGTGTGGTCGTTTACTTTTGTGTCAATTGGATTAGTAGCGCATGAAATGCAAATTAAAGCCAATATTGCCGCAATGGCATTAAGCTTAATTATATCTAGTTTGGATTTTGTCAAAACACTCTCCTTATAAATTAAAACTAATATTTATTAATTCTAATACAAAATAATAATATAACTATATTGCAACAATTGTCAAATAATAATATTCTTATCTAAATATTAAATAAGAATATTGTTATTTTTAGTTTGGATTTACTTGGATTTGGATTATGAGCCTAAAAAAAAAAGAGAAGAATTAACTTCTCTTTTTTTCTTGGAAAAAATTTCAAGTGCAATAATATTATTTTTCTTTAAATTATTGCTTTTAATTCATTTAATTTTTTTTGTTTAGATTCAGCATTTTTGACAGAATAATCAAATATTTGGTAATTTTCAATTATGTGCCCTACTACGTAATTTGTTTTTATAGTTTTTTCAAAATTTTCAATTTGTTCCTTGCTAAGACCATATTCTTTGCTTTTTTCTGCAAAGTATTTATTTTGAATTTCTTGGTAAACCTCGTTAACAGTTTTTTCCAAAGTTTTTTTAAACTTTTCTTTTAGCAGTAAGTCAAACTCTACGTGTATTAGTAGTTCTTGTAATTCTTTTTCGCTTAGATTGTTTAATTTATCTTTTTTTATTAATTCTAAATGGTTGTCTAGTTGTTCTTGAATGTTTAGTGTTGTCATATAAAGGAATCTTATAGCTATATCTTTGTGATCCTCTCTATCTTTAAGTGTTTCAAGAATTTCTTTCAAATTATTTATTTTATCTTTATCGTAATTTAAAGATGAGTAAATTATTCTTTTTATTTGCATTTTTACATTTGTTTTAGTTTTTTCAGTTGCTGTATTAAAAAAAAAGGGCTTGATTTCGCTGGCAAGAGTATCTATTAAATCAGATTCTTTAATTTCAGCTATTTTTGCAATTTCTTGATTTTTTTGAGTTTCCAGTTTCTTGCCAAGTGCTTCTAATTTTGAAACTATGGTTTCTTCTTGAGATTTCTGCTTTAAAGACTCCGGATTTCCAGATTTTTCTACGTTTTCTTTTATATCGGTTCGGCTGTTCACTTTTGGATCAATTGGATTAACAGCACATGAAATGCAAATTAAGGTTAATATTGTTGCAATGATATTAAGTTTGATTTTATTTAGTTTATTTTTTGTCAAAATAATCTCCTTATACATATTTATAAGTTAAAATTAATGTTTGTTGATTTTAATACAAAATAATATAACCGTATTGCAGGATTTGCTTAATAACAATATTATTATTTAATATTAAAAATTAAATTTCTATTTTATATTTTTAAGTTTCTTTCAATATTTTAACCTCCTTTAATTCGTAACACCCACCACACATACACCACTAATTAGTAGTGTATGTGGTCACAACAGGTTTTTAGCGGTGTTTCAATATTGTTTAAAATTTGAATACTTTTATCTGAGTTTAATTCATATTCGTGTCTAATCCTTATTACTTCTCCTAGAATTTTTCCATCAGATCTGCATCCCCCCGTATTTTTGTCATATTCGTCAATAATGTTGTCTACGGTTTTTATCCATGAATTTCTCTCTTGTATTAGTTTTTCAAAATTTTCTTGAATCTCTTTTATTGTTTTTGTTCTAAAATTGAATATTAGGCGTCTTTGCTCATTTTTAGTTAAAAGATTAACGGCATTTTCAAATGCTTCTTGGATTTTAAATCCTGTCCAAAAAATTAAACCAATAAGTCTGTAATGGTCGCCATTTGAGCTTGATGTTTGTGCTAGTATTGTTGCTAATTTTTTGATTTTATTTTCATCATAATTTAAAGATGAGTAAAATAATCTTCTAAGCCTGTTGTCTTTTAACATGAAATCAATATTCATGTCTTTTTTTTCTGGGAATGTGGTTTTGTTTACTCTAAATTGATCAGTAGGTTCGATTTTTTGAATATCTGTGTTTATTTTTTGAGTAAACATTTCGATATTTGGTCCTATTTTGTTAATTAGTTTTTCATTCTCATCAAATTCTTGTGCAATTTTTTTAATTATTTCTTCTTTTTCATTTTTCAAGAACTGGCTTTGTTGTAAGTTTTGAATATTTTTTTTAATTCCAGAATTTTTAACTTCAATAGGGTTTGGTTGTAATTCGCTTGTTGCTTCTGTGTTGTTTGATTTAGAATAAAGAGAGCATGAGAATAGTAAAGTTATTTGAAACAGTTTCAATATTTTCCAAATTGTGTTTTTTTTCAAAACGTAATTCCTTTAAAAAAATTAATCATTAGTTTTATTTGGCAAGTTCAATATTTTTGATTTCTAATATAGAAATGTATTTCAATTTCTTTAATTTTCAATGTTTGTTTTATCTATTTAAAATATGATTTAATAAATTAATTATTTAAAATATTTCGTTTGGTTTTTTTAATTTGTTAGCATATCAATGTAATTAGCATTGATGTTAATGCTATGCTTGCTAAGGTGTATTAATTTTAAAAATTTTTGCCAGTAGTCTTGTTTTTGTTTATGATTGAGTTATACTTTTCATGTGTTATTTTATAATAATAAATCTGACTATTATGAAATAACACCGTTCTCCCCATTTTAATATAAATTCTGAGTGTTTAATATTTATTAAAAGCCTTTGGTTTTCAAAGCTATTCTTAATTAAAAAAGTTAATTATATGTTTTTATACAAATATGTATTGATTCTAATTTAGTTATGTTTTAAAATATTAAAAATAAATGTTTAAATAAGGAGAATTAACAATGACTAAAATATTTAGTAATTTAATAATTAACGGATTATTGTTTGGATTTGTAAATTTAAATGTGTTTGCAGATTCTAACAATGCAAATATTATCAAGTCTCAATCCGATGTTTTAGAACAACCAGATCAAAAAGATGATAAAAAATTAGATCAAAAAGATGATAAAAAATCATATCAAAAAGATGACAAAAAATTAGATCAAAAAGATCAGGTTAATCAAGCTCTAGATACTATTAACAAGGTAACCGCAGATGTTTCTAGTAAGTTAGAGGGAGTTAGAGAATCATCTCTTGAGTTGGTAGAATCAAATGATGCGGGGGTAGTTAAAAAGTTTGTAGGTTCAATGTCTTTAATATCAGATGTTGCTAAAGGAGCTGTTGTTGCATCAGAAGAAGCAACGATTGTGGCAAAGTGTTCAGGAATGGTTGCTGAGGATGCAAACAAGGTTGTTGAAATGTCTAAAAAGGCTGTTCAAGAAACCCAAAAAGCTGTTTCTGTTGCTAGTGAAGCAACATTTTTAATAGAGAAGCAAATAATGTTAAATAAATCCCCAAATAATAAGGAATTGGAATTAACAAAAGAAGAGTTTGCTAAAGTAGAGCAAGTTAAAGAAACTTTAATGGCTTCTGAAAGGGCTTTAGATGAAACAGTTCAAGAGGCTCAAAAAGTTCTCAATATGGTTAATGGTTTAAATCCATCAAATAAGGATCAAGCAGCAGCAAAAAAAGATGTTGCAAAGGCTATTTCTAATGTTGTTAAGGTAGCCCAAGGCGCAAGAGATCTTACAAAAGTAATGACCATTTCTTTATATATGAGGTAGTTAGATATACAGATTTATATAAATGATTAGAGGTTAAAGCAAAAAGGTTTGAAGCTAATTATATTAGTTTCTACCTTTTTTTATTTTGCTAAAAGGTCAATATTAATCTCCCTATTAAGGCTGTTCTTATGATATAATGTTTTCGTTCTGAATATTTACATTTTGAATATTTACTTGAATATTTATATTCTTAACTAATGAATTTACCTTAAGTAGGAGTATCAATTTTTGAATAAAGAATATAAAATTTTGGATAATGGGTTTTTAAAGCTTATTGATTTTATGGGAGATGATAGGAGAATAGTTAAGGCCGCAAGGATTTCTTATCGAGGAGAGAGTGTTAAAAGAAAAGATGAGGAACTTATTGACTATTTAATAAGAAATGGGCACACAAGTCCATTGGAGCAAGTGGTTTTTACATTTCATGTTAAAGCCCCAATATTTATTGCAAGGCAATGGATGAGACATAGAACTGCAAGGATTAATGAAGTTTCTGGATGCTACAGTTTGGCAAGAGAGGAATTTTATGTTCCTTTAGAAGAAGATCTAAAGTGTCAAATTTCTAGTAATAGATCCAAAAGTGAGTTTAATTCTTTGGGAAAATTATCAGACAAAATAAAACAGCATCAAAAATATTCTTATGAGCTTTATCAAGATATGGTCAATTCTAATATTCCAAAAGAACTCTCAAGAATAGTTTTGCCCTTAAGTTTATATACTGAATGGTATTGGCAAATTGATTTAAATAATCTTTTTCATTTTATTAAATTGCGATTAGCTTTAAACAGTCCAAAAGAAATTAAAGAGAATTCGCCAAAAGAAATGCGCGAATATGCTAAGGCATTGATAAGTATAGTAAGAGAAATTGTGCCGATAGCTTTTAGCAGTTTTGAAAATCATTTTTTAAGAGGAAAGAGATTTTCTCGTGAAGAGATAATGGCAATTGTTAATGCTTTGGATTTAAATAAGCTTAGCATGGTGGATCCTGAAAAATTGGACTTATTGAAAGATAAGCTAGGAATTGATTGATTTTTAGCGTTTATTATTAGTTATTGAATTTTATATTTATGGCCAAAAATTAATTTTTTAGCATAAAGTGTAATTTTTAAAAGACAGTTTGAATTATAAATTAAATATTATAATAAGAGTTTATTAGTATACTAATAAACTCTTATTATAATAAGAGTTTATTAGTATACTAATAAACTCTTATTATAATATTTAATTTATAATTCAAACTGTCTTTTAAAAATTACACTTTATGCTAAAAAATTAATTTTTGGCCATAAATATAAAATTCAATAACTAATAATAAACGCTAAAAATCAATCAATTCCTAGCTTATCTTTCAATAAGTCCAATTTTTCAGGATCCACCATGCTAAGCTTATTTAAATCCAAAGCATTAACAATTGCCATTATCTCTTCACGAGAAAATCTCTTTCCTCTTAAAAAATGATTTTCAAAACTGCTAAAAGCTATCGGCACAATTTCTCTTACTATACTTATCAATGCCTTAGCATATTCGCGCATTTCTTTTGGCGAATTCTCTTTAATTTCTTTTGGACTGTTTAAAGCTAATCGCAATTTAATAAAATGAAAAAGATTATTTAAATCAATTTGCCAATACCATTCAGTATATAAACTTAAGGGCAAAACTATTCTTGAGAGTTCTTTTGGAATATTAGAATTGACCATATCTTGATAAAGCTCATAAGAATATTTTTGATGCTGTTTTATTTTGTCTGATAATTTTCCCAAAGAATTAAACTCACTTTTGGATCTATTACTAGAAATTTGACACTTTAGATCTTCTTCTAAAGGAACATAAAATTCCTCTCTTGCCAAACTGTAGCATCCAGAAACTTCATTAATCCTTGCAGTTCTATGTCTCATCCATTGCCTTGCAATAAATATTGGGGCTTTAACATGAAATGTAAAAACCACTTGCTCCAATGGACTTGTGTGCCCATTTCTTATTAAATAGTCAATAAGTTCCTCATCTTTTCTTTTAACACTCTCTCCTCGATAAGAAATCCTTGCGGCCTTAACTATTCTCCTATCATCTCCCATAAAATCAATAAGCTTTAAAAACCCATTATCCAAAATTTTATATTCTTTATTCAAAAATTGATACTCCTACTTAAGGTAAATTCATTAGTTAAGAATATAAATATTCAAGTAAATATTCAAAATGTAAATATTCAGAACGAAAACATTATATCATAAGAACAGCCTTAATAGGGAGATTAATATTGACCTTTTAGCAAAATAAAAAAAGGTAGAAACTAATATAATTAGCTTCAAACCTTTTTGCTTTAACCTCTAATCATTTATATAAATCTGTATATCTAACTACCTCATATATAAAGAAATGGTCATTACTTTTGTAAGATCTCTTGCGCCTTGGGCTACCTTAACAACATTAGAAATAGCCTTTGCAACATCTTTTTTTGCTGCTGCTTGATCCTTATTTGATGGATTTAAACCATTAACCATATTGAGAACTTTTTGAGCCTCTTGAACTGTTTCATCTAAAGCCCTTTCAGAAGCCATTAAAGTTTCTTTAACTTGCTCTACTTTAGCAAACTCTTCTTTTGTTAATTCCAATTCCTTATTATTTGGGGATTTATTTAACATTATTTGCTTCTCTATTAAAAATGTTGCTTCACTAGCAACAGAAACAGCTTTTTGGGTTTCTTGAACAGCCTTTTTAGACATTTCAACAACCTTGTTTGCATCCTCAGCAACCATTCCTGAACACTTTGCCACAATCGTTGCTTCTTCTGATGCAACAACAGCTCCTTTAGCAACATCTGATATTAAAGACATTGAACCTACAAACTTTTTAACTACCCCCGCATCATTTGATTCTACCAACTCAAGAGATGATTCTCTAACTCCCTCTAACTTACTAGAAACATCTGCGGTTACCTTGTTAATAGTATCTAGAGCTTGATTAACCTGATCTTTTTGATCTAATTTTTTGTCATCTTTTTGATATGATTTTTTATCATCTTTTTGATCTAATTTTTTATCATCTTTTTGATCTGGTTGTTCTAAAACATCGGATTGAGACTTGATAATATTTGCATTGTTAGAATCTGCAAACACATTTAAATTTACAAATCCAAACAATAATCCGTTAATTATTAAATTACTAAATATTTTAGTCATTGTTAATTCTCCTTATTTAAACATTTATTTTTAATATTTTAAAACATAACTAAATTAGAATCAATACATATTTGTATAAAAACATATAATTAACTTTTTTAATTAAGAATAGCTTTGAAAACCAAAGGCTTTTAATAAATATTAAACACTCAGAATTTATATTAAAATGGGGAGAACGGTGTTATTTCATAATAGTCAGATTTATTATTATAAAATAACACATGAAAAGTATAACTCAATCATAAACAAAAACAAGACTACTGGCAAAAATTTTTAAAATTAATACACCTTAGCAAGCATAGCATTAACATCAATGCTAATTACATTGATATGCTAACAAATTAAAAAAACCAAACGAAATATTTTAAATAATTAATTTATTAAATCATATTTTAAATAGATAAAACAAACATTGAAAATTAAAGAAATTGAAATACATTTCTATATTAGAAATCAAAAATATTGAACTTGCCAAATAAAACTAATGATTAATTTTTTTAAAGGAATTACGTTTTGAAAAAAAACACAATTTGGAAAATATTGAAACTGTTTCAAATAACTTTACTATTCTCATGCTCTCTTTATTCTAAATCAAACAACACAGAAGCAACAAGCGAATTACAACCAAACCCTATTGAAGTTAAAAATTCTGGAATTAAAAAAAATATTCAAAACTTACAACAAAGCCAGTTCTTGAAAAATGAAAAAGAAGAAATAATTAAAAAAATTGCACAAGAATTTGATGAGAATGAAAAACTAATTAACAAAATAGGACCAAATATCGAAATGTTTACTCAAAAAATAAACACAGATATTCAAAAAATCGAACCTACTGATCAATTTAGAGTAAACAAAACCACATTCCCAGAAAAAAAAGACATGAATATTGATTTCATGTTAAAAGACAACAGGCTTAGAAGATTATTTTACTCATCTTTAAATTATGATGAAAATAAAATCAAAAAATTAGCAACAATACTAGCACAAACATCAAGCTCAAATGGCGACCATTACAGACTTATTGGTTTAATTTTTTGGACAGGATTTAAAATCCAAGAAGCATTTGAAAATGCCGTTAATCTTTTAACTAAAAATGAGCAAAGACGCCTAATATTCAATTTTAGAACAAAAACAATAAAAGAGATTCAAGAAAATTTTGAAAAACTAATACAAGAGAGAAATTCATGGATAAAAACCGTAGACAACATTATTGACGAATATGACAAAAATACGGGGGGATGCAGATCTGATGGAAAAATTCTAGGAGAAGTAATAAGGATTAGACACGAATATGAATTAAACTCAGATAAAAGTATTCAAATTTTAAACAATATTGAAACACCGCTAAAAACCTGTTGTGACCACATACACTACTAATTAGTGGTGTATGTGTGGTGGGTGTTACGAATTAAAGGAGGTTAAAATATTGAAAGAAACTTAAAAATATAAAATAGAAATTTAATTTTTAATATTAAATAATAATATTGTTATTAAGCAAATCCTGCAATACGGTTATATTATTTTGTATTAAAATCAACAAACATTAATTTTAACTTATAAATATGTATAAGGAGATTATTTTGACAAAAAATAAACTAAATAAAATCAAACTTAATATCATTGCAACAATATTAACCTTAATTTGCATTTCATGTGCTGTTAATCCAATTGATCCAAAAGTGAACAGCCGAACCGATATAAAAGAAAACGTAGAAAAATCTGGAAATCCGGAGTCTTTAAAGCAGAAATCTCAAGAAGAAACCATAGTTTCAAAATTAGAAGCACTTGGCAAGAAACTGGAAACTCAAAAAAATCAAGAAATTGCAAAAATAGCTGAAATTAAAGAATCTGATTTAATAGATACTCTTGCCAGCGAAATCAAGCCCTTTTTTTTTAATACAGCAACTGAAAAAACTAAAACAAATGTAAAAATGCAAATAAAAAGAATAATTTACTCATCTTTAAATTACG
Organism: Borreliella lanei; assembly: GCF_014205895.1. Classification (GTDB taxonomy): domain Bacteria; phylum Spirochaetota; class Spirochaetia; order Borreliales; family Borreliaceae; genus Borreliella; species Borreliella lanei. The sequence continues at coordinate 10,529 of NZ_JACHFC010000010.1, forward strand.
ATAAAGATAAAATAAATAATTTGAAAGAAATTCTTGAAACACTTAAAGATAGAGAGGATCACAAAGATATAGCTATAAGATTCCTTTATATGACAACACTAAACATTCAAGAACAACTAGACAACCATTTAGAATTAATAAAAAAAGATAAATTAAACAATCTAAGCGAAAAAGAATTACAAGAACTACTAATACACGTAGAGTTTGACTTACTGCTAAAAGAAAAGTTTAAAAAAACTTTGGAAAAAACTGTTAACGAGGTTTACCAAGAAATTCAAAATAAATACTTTGCAGAAAAAAGCAAAGAATATGGTCTTAGCAAGGAACAAATTGAAAATTTTGAAAAAACTATAAAAACAAATTACGTAGTAGGGCACATAATTGAAAATTACCAAATATTTGATTATTCTGTCAAAAATGCTGAATCTAAACAAAAAAAATTAAATGAATTAAAAGCAATAATTTAAAGAAAAATAATATTATTGCACTTGAAATTTTTTCCAAGAAAAAAAGAGAAGTTAATTCTTCTCTTTTTTTTTTAGGCTCATAATCCAAATCCAAGTAAATCCAAACTAAAAATAACAATATTCTTATTTAATATTTAGATAAGAATATTATTATTTGACAATTGTTGCAATATAGTTATATTATTATTTTGTATTAGAATTAATAAATATTAGTTTTAATTTATAAGGAGAGTGTTTTGACAAAATCCAAACTAGATATAATTAAGCTTAATGCCATTGCGGCAATATTGGCTTTAATTTGCATTTCATGCGCTACTAATCCAATTGACACAAAAGTAAACGACCACACAAATTCAAAAGAAGACACCGGAAATTTTGAAAATGAATCTGGGAACTTTGCTTCTGAAAATCAAGAAGAGCGAAAAGATGTAATCGCAAAATTAAAAGAATTTGGCAATAAACTAAAAACTCAAAAAAATGAAGAAGATAGCGGAATGGCCAAAAACCTTAAAAACCCTAATTTAGCAGATGCTCTTGAGATCTACCCTGCATCTTATGGAAAAAACGAAGAAACCAAAGAAAACTTTGAAAAAGCTACAAGCACTAAATTTACTTTATTAAGCGAAAAAGTTCAAGAAACTCAAAAACTACAAATAGAAAGAATAATTCAAGCATCTTTAAATTACAAAAAAGAAGAAATAGATAAATTAAAAGAAATTCTTGAAAAGCTTAAAGATAGTGAAAGTAACAAAGATATAATTAGAATATTTCTTTATCACACAACACTAAGTATTCAAGAGCAACTAGATAACTATTTGCAAATAATAGACAAAGAATTAAACACTCTAAGCCTAAAAAATTTAAAAAACTTGCTAATACACGCAGAATTTGACTTAATGCTAAAAGAAAAGTTTAAAAAAACTTTGGCAAAAACTGTTGACGAAATTTCAAAAACAATTAAAAAAGAGGGTGCTGAAAATAATTACACAAATTACATAATAGGACACATAACTGAAACTTACAAAGTATTTGATTATTCTGTCAAAGGTGCTCAATTTAAACAAAAAAATTACAACCAAATTAAAAACAAACCAATCTAAAAAAATAATATATTGCACTTGAAGTTTTAAAAAAGAGAAGTTAATTCTTCTCTTTTTTTTTTAGGCTTGCAATCCAAATCCAAATAAATCCAAACTAAAAACAACAATAAATTTAATCTCTAATTATTAAATAATAATGTTGTTATTTGGCAATTGTTGCAATATAGTTATATTATTATTTTATATTAGAATTAATTAATATTAATTCTAATTTGTAAGGAGATTACTTTGATAACAACTAACCTAAACACAATCAAGCTTAGCATCATTGCAGCAATACTGACTTTAATTTGCATCTCATGTGCTGTTAATCCACTTGATACAAAGGTAAACGGCTACACCAATGCAAAAGAAGACATAGAAAATTCTGAAAAAAATTTTGAAAAAAATTCTGAAAATGCATCTGGAGACCTTAATTCTTTAAATCAAAAATCTCCAAAAGAAGATGTAATCGCAAAACTAAAAGAATTTGGCAATAAACTAAAAACTCAAAAAAATGAAGAAGATAACGGAATTGCCAAAAACCTTAAAAACCCTAATAAGGACAATTTAGCAGATGCTCTTGAGATCTACCCTGCATCTTATGGAAAAAACGAAGAAGCCAAAGAAAACTTTGAAAAAGCTACAAGCACTAAATTTACTTTATTAAGCGAAAAAGTTCAAGAAACTCAAAAACTACAAATAGAAAGAATAATTCAAGCATCTTTAAATTACGAAAAAGAAGAAATAGATAAATTAAAAAAAATTCTTGAAACACTTAAAGGTAGTCCTGACGAAGATATAATTAGAACATTCCTTTATCACACAACACTAAGTATTCAAGAGCAACTAGATAACTATTTACAAATAATAGACAAAGAATTAAACACTCTAAGCCTAGAAAATTTAAAAAACTTACTAATACACGTAGAATTTGACTTAATGCTAAAAGAAAAGTTTAAAAAAACTTTGGCAAAAACTGTTGACGAAATTTCAAAAACAATTAAAAAAGAGGGTGCTGAAAATAATTACACAAATTACA
>NZ_JACHFC010000011.1 GCF_014205895.1 Borreliella lanei
AGAATATATGAATTATTTGTATGTCTTGGGATATAAGGAATTTTAAGAAGTTTACATAGCTTTTCAAATTGTCCCAAAACATTAACTTCAACTGAGCGTTGTGAATTCCCAATAATGAAATTATTAGTATCACTAGCGTATAACTTTTTATTTTCAATTAAACTTTTTAGAAAAAGATAACACGCAAGATACGTTTTGCCACTAGCTATGCCACCACTAAGTATAATCTTCTTTTCATTATTCTTTTGAATACTTCTTATCACATTCTTTTGTTTTAAAGTTAACTGTTCTTCTTCAAATTTATCAAAATTAATTGAGCAGTTTGTTAGCTTTACAAATTGTGATATATCAACTCCATATTTATTTTTGTATTCCTTTTGCAGTGTTGTAAAAAGTTTTGTTTGATATAAGTTCACTTCTGCCCTTTACTATTTTTGTAGTTGCTTTTGCTTTCGGCTTCATTAGCAGTTGTAAGTTTTTTCATACATTCATAGTAAAGCTCCATCTCTCTTATTGAACACTCCTTTATAAGATCATTAAGCTCGCTTTTTAAAGAATTAATTTCTTCACTAACAACTTTCTTACTTTTCTTACTACTTGCTTTATTTAAAGCGTCAATTTCGGTTTTTAAATTTTCTATTTTAGTACGCATGCTAGTAAGTTCAACATTAGAATATTGCTTGAATGCACGTATAAATCCTAATTCTAAATTAGCCCTCTCTAAATCCAATTCGCTTCTAACCTTCTTAGCGTTAACTTCTGATTTAAAGGTTTGAGATAAAAGGTGTTCAAAAGTATCTTCACTAATTGCTAATCTAGAGTCCCCACTAACAGAACTTTCTCCACTTTCCCATTTTTGTCTCATTCTCCACACATTTACCCTAGAAACTCCCAATTTAACCGCTATTTCTCTATCATCTAACGATCCTTCTCTAAAATATGCAACATAATCATCAAAAGACCTTTTAACTTTTTTCAAAAAAATCCTCTAAAATAACAAAATTAACAAATTATTACTCTAAATAGTAAAGCAATTTAACAAATTGTTAACACAAACGTATAATTTCACTATGGGCAAAGAATAAGATTGTTCTTATACAAATAAATCATAGCTGCGGCATTCTTTGGCGGTTTATAATAAAATTTATAAAAAAAATAACAACTAGTAAAGATTTCTAACTAGCTGTTATTTTGTGTATACAAAAATTAATTATATCTAAAACTATCCATTATAATGGATATCGCTCTTCATCTATGTATCCTTTAATTGTTTCAAAATTAGATTCGTCTTTAAGGTATTCTTTAACCTTTTCTAATTCTGATTTTAGTTTATGTAAATCTGATTTAATTTCATCAATCTTAACATTTTCTTTTAGGGGAGGCTCATTTTCATGAGCATAATATTTTTTATTATCTTTATTTAATTTGGTTCTTAACTCATCTCTATTGTCACTCAATTCTTTCAATAATTTTCCTAATTCTTCGCCTTCTTCATCCTCTAAATCTCCCCAGGTTTTGTATATGGCTTTATTCCCATCAGTAAAATCATCATATACAGGCCCTGTAATTTTATCTATAACTACTTTTGCCTCTACGCCAGTTTGGCTTCCTATATCATTAATATCTCTATTAACCTTATCTATTTTATCTATAAGTGTTTTAATTCTGCCTTTAGCTTTCCTTTCCTTTTCTCGTTCTTGTTTTTTTCGTTTCCTTTCTTCTTGTCGTTGTTTTTTTTGTTGTGCTTTTTTCTCTTGTCGTTGTCTTTTTTGTTGTGCTTTTTTCTCTTTTTGTTTTTGTTCCTCTATTTTTTCTTTATCTTCATCTTCTTCAGTCTCTTTTTTAACTTCTACTTCTTTCTCTTCTAAATTAACAACTTTCTTATCCTCTTCCGCGTTTTTTTCTTCTAAATTAACAGCTTGCTCATTTTCTTCTTTATCTTCTTTTGATTCTTCTCCTAAAGAGACAGCTTTATCATTTTCTTCTTCCCCGTTATTTACCTTTTCTTCTTCTTGTAATTTTTTTACCAATTTATCTACTATTGGACCATTTGAAGCAATTTTATCCTTTACTGGATCTAAAATCTTTCCTAAAAATTCTTGAACTTTCCCTTTTACATTTTGTTCTGCATCTTTACCAGTTGCATCATTACCAGTTGCATCAATCTTGCAAGAACTTATCAGCACAAATACAACACAAATAATAAATATTTTCATTTTTTTATTCATAATCCACTCCATAAGCCTTAAGTTTACCACAACTCCAAACAATTACAATTTTTCAAAGATTTAAATATATAATTTTGTTACATTCAGCTGTTACATATTAACAAAACTCAAATGTAATTTTAATCAACTCCCAAAAATCTCTCCATTGCAAATGCACCACTCATTACAAAAGACTACAAAATGCATACAAATTAAATTTTAAAGTCTTTGCTATATATTAGATAAAGTATCATGTCTTTCTTATCTGCTACCCTTCAAAATCGCCTATTCTGTTTATCACAACCGCTCTACAACCCAAATTTCCCTTGCAATGAGAACACCTAAAATTTGACTAAAATTTTTAGTTTTTGGTACAATATAAATTGCTATTTTTATCTATTTTTATTACTTTTACTTAATTTAAAAGTAACCCTGATAAGGAGCTTGTCTTATGGACATTAATAATTATTTTAATTTAAATAATTACAATATTGATTCTATCCTCAAACTATTACAAGATTATCAAAAATTAGCAAATGAAAATAAAATTCTTAAAAATTCGCTAAAAATTTCTTCTAAGCCTACTAAAAACGAAACTTCAAAACCATCTCCTAAGTTTTATTTGACCCCAAAAGATATCAAAATAATTGAAAAATGCGTCAAAACACTAAAACAAATTGACCCAATTTCTGGTTGGTTTCTACATCTACTGGCAATAAGTGGGTGCAGGGGTGCTGAACTGCAAAAAGTAAAAATGCAAGATATTACTCCCTTGCTAAGCAAAACTGGAGAAACTTTTTACAATATAAAAGTAAATATTGCTAAAAAAAGAAATGTCACTTGTATTAGAGAAATTGTCATCAAATCCGAAGAGTTTGAGGCCATTCAAAAAGCTCACGAAAATTATTTTAAGGGAAAAAATCTTGACTCAAGGCGTACTTATCTTTTCCAAAAAACCAAACATAAATTTAAAGACAATCAAATTAGCATTATTAATATTTCTAAAAAATTTAAAAATCTTCTTAAAAAATCAGGATTTCGTGCTAATAAATCGCTTCACTTATTTAGAAATTTGTTTATTTCATATTTAAAATCTAATGGTTACAATTCTTTCCAAATTAAAGAACTTATGAAATATCATTCAACTTCCGAAATTGATAATATATATGGGCTTTCTGCTGCAAACAAAATTCACGCTTATAAATGTATGAAAAATAATCTAAAACTTTAGTAAAACTACTTTAGCTTAAATATACGCTTTGAAGTTACTTTAAATATTTTCCCTCGAGGCTTTAAATCAAGCGAATCATATAATATTTCTTTATGTTTTGTTGCTATAAAGTGATATCCATTAACCTTATCGATTTTAACTTCACTTATTTCAAATTCATTTAAAGCACCTAAATAATTTAAAGATTCATATCTCACACTACTTCTAATTCCGTAGTAATTAAGTATCATACACGGATTTTTAATAAAACAATTACTCCTAATGTATCCAAGTCCTAAAAATCTATAATAAGCTGCATTTATGTCATAAACATTAAATTCAAGTTTCTTAAATAGACTTGTGTGGTAATGTAGACACAAAAAGTAACATCCCCACCTTTGTATCTCTGGACGCAAACTTCTATTGTTTTGTTTTATTTTATTAATAAGCATTGGTTAATCCCCCTATATTAAATTATTTTTTTAATTTTTTAGCGCACCCATTCACATGGGGACACTAACACTATTTGCAAATGCTATATTGCTAGGGAAAAACAATGTTTCACTTATTGGCAATAAACCACTTAATCTATCTGATATTGCTCTTTTCTTAGAATCAAAAGTTAACACAAATTCTCTAAATCTATAATTTACATGTTCAATTAGTGGACATGTATTCGTAATATTGTCGGTTTTCATTTTGATGAAATCTTTAAGGGGCTTTTCTATTTTTTTGTGTTCGTTTTGCATTTTGTTTAATTCTTTTTTTGCACTATCAACATCCATTAGATCACACGCAACATTTTCAGCAACTTGCCTATCCGCAATTTCAAGGTCTACGCAATCAACATATTCTATAAATTCTCTTGCCCAATCAAACTCAACTCCAGAATTATAAAAATCACTCCTTTCTACTAAATCCTCAACAAGTTTTATAAACGCATCCTCGTTAAAATTATGTGCCATTAAGTATTCCTCTCTATAGTTACTATAAATATCTTTTTTCAAATTTATAATTTCTAATTCACATTTATTAACAAATTCAAACACTTTTGATATTAAGGCCTCATTTCTTTTAATCTTACAGTTAATTGGTGCAGCGTCAATTAAAAAGAACAAATTACAATGCTCAAGACCAGTACATGCTAGCTGCATTTGCGCCTGCACATAATATTTGAAAAAATATTTGCTGCTTAAAAAATTGCCATTTTTATTATATTTGTCAATAGCGCTACTCATATAATGAAAGTCGCTACTTTTAATTTCTAAAAGTTCTAAATCGCCATTATTATTAATAAACCAGCCATCAATTGTTGAACCTACTAAAGTTTTTGAATTTCCCATTTTTTTGAAATAATTATACTTATCAACTCCATTGGCATATTTGTTTTTATATAAAATATCAATATTATCACCGTATGCTTTAACAAATTCTCTAAATCCTAAATTCTCTAACTCTTTGCCCTTGAGCATATACAAATTCTCTTCAAAAGGTAGACTCATATCAAAATATTTAAGCACTCTGTTTATCATTAAATCTTTTAACCCCGCACCACCAATTAGAATATTGCCTACTTCACTAGCTCCGTATTTATCTAGCTTGTTTCTTTGAAGACTAAAATCTTGATTGCGGTCAAATCTAAAACACTCTTTACTACTTATTCCTGGTAATTTTTTACCTATTTTGCTTAATTTACTTTTTTCTTTAATAGGAGAAGATTTTTCCTCAAATATTTTGCAACCAGTAAAACTTTGTTGATTAATACTTATCATTTTGAGCTCTCCTTGAATATTTTCTTGTTGATTATTTTTGTTTGAAAGATTTTCCATCTTTTTACTCCTGTTTTGAATTAATAAATATAAGTATATAGCAAAAACTATTTTTGCCAACTTTTTTACAAAAATTTTTACAAAAAAATAGTTGGGCTTATTTAAATTCTCTTGTTAAAGAACTTAGCTAAACCCAACTTAATTGGATTTTTTTGATAGCAATATACTTATTTAGCTATACACATACATATATATATAACAAAAACTATTTTTGTCAAGCTTTTTACAGAAATTATTATAATTAATAAAAACTTTATTAAATTCTCATGTTAAAGAGCTTAATAAAGCCGCGGGCTTAGCCTAATTTATTTTAGATAAACTCACTAAACAATTAAATTTAGTTCAATTTAGAATTAAAATTATTTTGTATTTGTTAAAATAAAAGAACCTATTTAAATTATCTTGTTAAAAAATTCAAATAAGTTCTACTTTAAAGCTATATACTAACTTATTACTTTATAAAATTTTAATCATTTTCAATTGAAAAAATACTTATTAAATATAGAATAGATAATTGGGGCAAGCGTTATTCCCATTATTAGAATTACTTGTATTGTTCTATTGCTTGCATTAAGTTCGTTTTTTAAAATATCTATTTTATTGTCTAGACTAGATATATCTTTTTGCAAAGCTTTTTCTACACCATCTATTTTAAGATTCAAACTAGATATATCTTTTTGCAAAGCTTTTTCTACACCATCTATTTTAAGATTCAAACTAGATATATCTTTTTGCAAAGTTTTTTCTACACTATCTATTTTAGTATTTACACTATCTATTTTAGTATTTACACTATCTATATCTTTTTGAAAATTCTTTTCTACATTAATTATTTGTTGTTCTAAAGAATTCATTTTCTCCTTTAAAACTTCAAAGTTGTAATTGTCGTTCTGAAGTAAAACAAAATCTATTGCCTCTTCACTAAACCCCTTATTTAAAAATTCTAACCTTATATTTTCTATTTTAAGAGCATTGTAGGCTAAATTACTCATAAAATCCCCTTTATTATCCTTTTAATTCTTTATATTTTTTTAAAAGTTTATTAATCAAATCTTTTTGATTTTCAAAAATCTCATCCATCATAAAACTAGTAAATTTGGCATTTTTTTTATAAAAATTATAACTTTCCTGTTTTTTAAGTTGAAATCTTAGGGGTTTTATTGGATTTTGTTTTGATTTTTTTACTATTGGGGTTTCTTGACTCTCTATTTTATCAAGAGAATTGTAAATACCATTTTCAATTATATAATCTTCATTAAGAATTCCTGCTTGCAATGCTTTTGCTAATTTTAGATATATATAAACTTGCGTTCTTGCCAATTGATAGTCTTTTATAAAAGCATCAAAACTTTTATATCCATCTAATTTATAGTATTCATTATCTTTGATTTCTTTTAAAATTCTAATACTTTCGACCTTATAAAAAATTTTCTTTTTTATATTAGCCTTTAATCTATTTTTTAAATCATTGTAGTGAGCAAATATTTCCTCTTTGGTAATTAATTTTTTTTCACCGTCAGGATCTGTTGCCCTTGATATAACTCTCTCATTTAATTCTATTTCCATAATAAACCTCTTTTATTTGAAATTCGTACGGATCCGTACGAATTTATTGAACGTATTCATCATATACAATTAAAAATCTTGATAATACTCCTTTATATTCATTAATATAATCTTTGGTCATATCAAACTCTTCATTTTTAGCAATTTTTTTATTTAAATCTTCTCGTTCATGGATAAATCCCAAAAATCCTGTCTTAGATTCAACGTGCTGTAGCAATTGCTTATGAGTATTGTTTTTCTTAAATCGTGTTATAACCAAAAATATTGGAATTTTTATTTTCAAATTGTTCATATGAAATTCCAATAATTCTAAACTTTCAACTGCCCATTTTTCCGCTGTCATTGGAACTATTATGCAATTACTAGTCATTAAAGCATTTGACAGAGTGTAATCTAAACTAGGATTAGTATCTATTATTACATAATGATACCTCCGCTTTAAAAATTCTAAATTATTTTGCAACCTTAACTCTTTTAATGGTATGGATTCGCTTAAAAATTTATTTAAAGTTAAATAACTGGGGATTAAGTCTAAATTTTCTTTAATCTTTACAATTGAATCATTAACATCTATTTTTTCTTTTAACACTCTATATACATTAATTTTCACAATATCAATATTTTGATTTAAAATTTCTTTATAAAAATAACTTGTAGTGGATGCTTGTGTATCCATATCAATTAAAAGAACTTTATGCTCTTTTGCAAGCAATGTTGCCATTATAATAGCACTTGTACTTTTCCCAACACCGCCCTTAATTGACGCTATTGTTATTATTTTAGGTTTTTTATTATCCATTTTATTAACGGTCCTTGTTCCGGGTATTTTTTCCCATAAAATTTATATACTTGTTGTTCTAAATCCGTAAACATACTAAATAAAACTTTGTTGTAGTGATTGTCTGTTCTTTTTTTATCCAATAAACGATATAATCCTTTGAAATAGCAAAAAACACTTCCGGCCTTAAATCTAAATTCCATATAATATGCCCTTGCTAATGCATATGCTTTTCTGGCCCCGTTTATTTGATACTTTATTAATGGCTTTTTTATTGGTTTTCTGTAGCCATAAAAAATACCAATAAACTTATCTCCTTCTTTAATTGGGTACAAATGAGTTTCTTCAACAATTCTTTCCCCATTAAATAAGGCCCTCAATGATAATCTAAATTCGTGTTTTTTCTCATAAACTCCAAATTTATAAATATCCATCATTATTTTTGTATGATACATTGCTTTACCATTTTCCTTTTCAATTAAAATAAAGCGTTCTTTATTTTGGCATTCAACTTTACATTTACCTTTTTTTACAGTTTTAATAGGTTCTGGTGCATTTTCCATGTTAAATCCTCATACGGCCTTTATGTTAAATTCTTCTGTGGTTAAAGAATTTTTTTCATTTTTTATTATTTCTAATAATTCAAGATGATATATACCAAATACTTTATTGTATTCTATTTTCTTTTGGTTATTCAAATATTTTTTGATAATTGGCTTTAGAATTTCAATATTTGTTTCTTTTTTTAGTTGTTCAATAAGGATATTGAAAATATTTTCCTTTAAATTTTGATAATTTTGTTGAGAATTTTCTTTTTTTATTTCAATCGACTTTTCTAATTTACGCTTTATATTGTTTAAATCGCTATATTTATGATTTTCAATAATAAAATGGGGCTTATATTTATAATTTTCGTATACTTTTTGTAAATTTATTTCTAATTGTTTGGGATTGTACCCGTTTTCTTCTAATTCTTTCCTAGTGTTGTATAGAATTTCTTTTAATTTTTTTTGTTTTTCTTTAATGCAAGATTTTTTTATATTGAATTTTTTTATTAGGGCAATTTCATTTCGTTTTAAGATATTTATTGCCTCAATCTTAGTATCTTTATCAGTATTTAAATTCAAAATAGAAAGAGCTTCTTCCGTTTTAAAGTTACAATTATTGAAATAATTTCTTAGTTGATATTTTTCTATTTCTTTATTCTTTCTTTCTTCTTTTATATTATTTTTATTATTTAAACACTCCACTGAATTTACACTACTATTTTTGGAAACATTGTCTTTAAAATGGTTATTAACTCTAGATTTAAATCTAGAGTTTTTTCGTTCTTTAAAGTACTTGTTGATTTTCTGGTAACATTCTTTTTTGGGATACTTTAGCTTATAGTAAATTTCAGTTCCACAATTTACACCCATGTGTTGGTAGTAATTAGTTGTGACTTTTAATTCTTTTTCTAATTTGTAAAGATAGTTTTGCATTGTTCTTAGTGTAGTGGGAGCTAGACCATTTCTTTTTAGATTTTCATTATAGTAATAGAGTATGTTTTGTTGCGTGTATTTCTTATCTTTTTTGTTTAGATAATCTAGTGTTGAAGTAAGAGATATTAATTTATGTTGGTGTTTGTTGTGACAAGTTGTACTTTTTGTGGTATTTGAAAAACCTTCCATGTTTTTTCTCCTGTTTTGAATTATTAATAATTAATATTATAATGCAAAATTTTGATTTAAAAGTAAATACTTTTCTAAAAAAATATTAAATTTTAATTATTAATTTTGTTAAATTAATATACTTTTTATAATTTAGTAAAAATACAAATTGATTTTAATTTAAAATTGGGCTACACTACAAACAGTGTAGTTATTTGAACATTTTTCAGTTTTAACTACCTGTTTTGAATTTGCAAAAAAATTTTTAGCACGGGCTTAACTAATTTCTTTAGTAGACAATAGAGAATTTAGCTAAGCCCTATTTTTTTGTAAAAATTTTTGTAAAAAAGTTGGCAAAAATAGTTTTTGCTATAAATTTATATTTATTAATTCAAAACAGGAGTAAAAAGATGGAAAATCTTTCAAACAAAAATAATCAAGAAATACAAAATAATATTCAAGCAAAAATAAGCTTCAGAAAAGATATGAAAACCCTAAAAATGAATTTACCAGGGATTGACAAAAGTCTTAAAGGATATGGATACAAATATCAAAATTTCAATGAAATAGTAGAAGAAATTGAAAACGTTATTTATAAGCACAATTTAGAGCTTGATTTTGAACAATATCCAATATCTAAATTTGTAGATGGTCAAAAGGAGCATGTTATTAGGACCACATTTTACAGTACAAGCACTGGATATGAATTTTCTTTTGATACACCAATGCTTACAGAAAACTTACAATGGAACAATGAAAGCGGGTCTAAAAATGTTGTGAATACAGTACCACAACTGGTTGGATCAGCTATTACTTATTTCAAAAGGTATGCTTTAGTTGCATGTCTTCATATAAAAAGTGAAGTGGATACTGATGCAGCACCTATTTACAATAATTATGAAAACGTAAATTCTATGTCTAATAAACAAGTTAGTGTTAATCAAAAGCAAGAACAATAATAGGACATAAATCAAGAAAAAAATCAACTAAACAACTTTAATAAAAACTTAAAATCTGGCAAGGCTTATTGCTATGAAATTTTTAGAGACGCACTGTTTAATATAAAAAATTGGGTAAATGAAGGTGAAGAAAAAAATAATATAAATGCTCTTATTCGGGCATTATGTACTGATAATGATGATGCTTTAGAGGATCTTTTTGAAAAGAATGCTAAGCTTAAGAGTATAGAATATTGGGTAAATATTCTCTTAGAATATTTCAATAAAACTAATAGATTCGATGATCTAAATAAGCTTAAAGTATTTATGTCTGATAATCGGGATGTTTATAAAACAAAAGTATTAAAATTTTTTTGCATGTTAAAAAAAGAAAGGCAATTTAATTATATATTTGCAGCATAGTAATATTTTTGAATAGCAGCCCCCAAATAGGGGGCTGCTATAGGTATAATAATTAATAATTGAGGTTTTTATTCTTATGTGATTGAGCAATGGTTTTAGTTTTTCCAGTTAGTTGTAAGACCAGCATAATGGCTATTTTCTTTTAAAAGCTCTTCTTTAAGGCACTTATAAATTTCATCGTTGTCATTTTTATTATCAAATATACTTCCAGCCATGCCTCTGAAATATTGCTCTATTTCGTTGCCATTCCCGCTTCCATATTTATTATCTTTATTACAATCTTGTTGATTATTGGTTTTACAGTCAATAGCTCCTTTGATATAAGTATCAAAGTTTTCATTACTTGCTTTTGATTGTTTTTTAGACTCTAAGAAGTTGTAAACTTTAGTAAAGGCATTAGTCACTTCTTTTTGTTTTTGGATATCTTTAGAAAGCCAAGCAAAGAAGTTATTACATTTTGCATTATCTCCATTATTGCATCCTTGTATTTCATTTTTTAATTTTTCAATTGTGTATTTAAACGCAGTTACCAATGAATTAAATATTTTTTCTTCTTCGGATGTTAAAGTAATTTTTTCTTGTTGTGACTCTCCTTGTTTTGAATCACGTTTTTTTCTACTTTTTACTTGCTGAAGCCCAGCAGATTTATTATCTTTTTTAAAAGGGTCATTATTATTGGAATTACAGCTGTTTAATACGAGCAACAATAAATAAAATAATATTTTGGCAATTTGCATTTTTATTTCCTATTATTGTTAATGACTATTACAGGTGCTACTTGCTTCAGTTGTAATTTTATCTATGCCGCCGCCAAGAGCCCCCTGAACCACCTGTTTAAAAGTGTTTTTTCCATCATCATTTCCATTACATTTATCAAGTTCTTTTTTTATATGATCAAGTGCACTTTTTATTTTATCTTCATTGTTTTCTAAAAATTTATCAAATTCTCCAGCACCAGTTAAAGCGGTTTTTAACCAATCAAGGTGTGTTTTTTGATCTTCAGATAACTTTTCTTTAAGAAGGCCTTCTTTAGATTTGGGTGTTTCTTGAGGTGCTTCTTGTTGGCTTAAATCGCGTTTTTCCCTATTTTTTGGTTGTTGGGTGGTATCATTAGCAGTGCAGCTATTTAGTATAAGTAAAAATAAACAAAATAATATGTTGATAATTTTCATTTTTATTCCTTTTTTTATTTCTAGTACAATATGTTGAGTAAAAATAAAATTTATTCTTGTAATTATAGATCCTATTTTTAAAAATTTTTGACGATGGCAATTGAGAAATTTATATTTTTCGAATGTTGCGCTAGTTTTTATTTCATTATTATTGAATATAGGAGTAACCAATGAAAAATAAAAACATGGTTAAATTATTTTTTGTATCAATATTATTTTTGTTTGTAATGGCTTGTAAAGCATACGTAGAAGAAAAGAACCAAATAGATTCATTGATTTCAGACGTTTCAACCCTTAATAATAAGATTGATCATGAAAAATTTAATGATTATAAAAAAGAAATAAATAAATTAAAAGAAAGTTTAAAGGATGTAAGTGATGCAGAGCTTAAAGAAAAACTATTAAAGTTGCAAAGTCTATTTAAAGATAAATTAGCAGCTAAATTGGCAGCTTTAAAAGCAGCTAAAGAAACTATTAAAAAAATTACTGATAGCGATAATACTATTGCAAAAACCAAAATATGGGCAGAAGCAAAATTGGTTGGAGCAACTATAAAGTTTAGTGGAAGTAATACTTCTGGCAATGGGAAAAAAATGTCTGAAGAAGCTGTAAAACAGATAGACCAAATAATAGATTTTCTAGGATGGGCTAATTGATTAGTAAATATTTATATTAAAAATGTTAAAATCTAGATATTAAATTTGCTTTAATCTAATATCTAGATTTTTTTCTATTGTAAAAGCCAATTTGATTAATATAAAATATAATTTCTTGCAAGAAAAACCTTTTTGTAATTTACATTTTTAACTTAGAATACTGATTATACACTTTTTTAGCTATAGGCTTTGTTTTCTTAATGTACTCTAGATATATCTTGATATTATGTTTTACTGAAGTTATGGAGTGTTCGTCTTTTAATGTTGATAAGTCTGGATAAGGATATTCTGGATAATTTGGATCATTAACTTTTACTTTTGTTTTAGCTAAAAATGTTACGAGATACATAACATATTCTGATAGTTGTGTTTCATATTTAGCTAAAGAGTTTAGTGTTTGAATAATTGGGGCTTTTGGTTCTTCTGGT
>NZ_JACHFC010000012.1 GCF_014205895.1 Borreliella lanei
TCCATAACTTCAGTAAAACATAATATCAAGATATATCTAGAGTACATTAAGAAAACAAAGCCTATAGCTAAAAAAGTGTATAATCAGTATTCTAAATTAAAAATGTAAATTACAAAAAGGGTTTTCTTGCAAGAAATTATACTTTATATTAATCAAATTGGCTTTTACAACAGAAAAAAATCTAGATATTAAATCTACTTTAATATAATATCTAGATTTTAACATTTTTAATTTAAATTACTAATCAATTAGCCCATTGTAGAAAATTTATTACTTCGTCTATCTGTTTTACAGCTTCTTCAGACATTTTTGCACCATTGCCAGAAGTACTGCTCCCACTAAACTTTATAGTTACTCCAACCAATTTTGCCTCTTTCCATATATCCGTTTTCTTTTGGTCTTTATCTGTATAACCTTCAATTGTTTGTTTAGCTGCTTTTAACGCTTCTAATTTAGCCGCTAATTTATCTTTAAATAGACTTTGCAACTTTAATAGTTTTTCTTCAAGTTCTGCATTACTTACATCCTTTAAACTTTCTTTTAACTTATTTATTTTATCTTTATAATCTTTAAATGTGTCACCAGAAGAATCATTTTTAAGAGCTAAAACGTCTGTACTCAATAAATCTATTTCTTTCTTTTCTTCTACGTATGCTTTACAAGCCATTATAAATAACATTGATACAAAAAATAATTTAAATATGTTTTTATTTTTCATTAGTTACTCCTATATTCAATAATAATGAGATAAAAGCTAGCACAACATTCAAAAAATATAAATCTCCCAATTAAAATCTTTAAAAATTTTTGAAAACAGGATCTATAATTACAAGAATGAATTTTATTTTTACTCAACATATTGTACTAGAAATAAGAAGAGAGGATAACAATGAAAATCATTAATATATTATTTTGTTTATTTTTACTTATACTAAATAGCTGCACTGCTAATGATACCCACGCCCAACAACTAAAAAATAAGGGAAAGCGTGATTTAAGCCAACAAGAAGGACCTCAAGAAGGGCTTAAATCTAAAGAAGAACTTCTTAGAGAAAAGCTAACTGATGATCAAAAAACACAACTTGACTGGTTAAAAACTGCTTTGACTGGTGCTGGAGAATTTGATAAATTCTTAGAAAATGATGAGGGCAAAATTAAATCAGCGCTTGAACATATAAAAACGGAACTTGATAAATGTAATGGAAATGTTGAAGGAAAAAACACCTTCAAAACTACAGTTCAAGGGTTTTTTAGTGGTGGAAATATAGATACTTTTTCGACTGGAGCAGTTAGTACCTGTGACAATTCCTAACATAGCAAAGCCCCCAAATAGGGGGCTGCTATTCAAAAATATTACTATACTGCAAATATATAATTAAATTGCCTTTCTTTTTTTAACATGCAAAAAAATTTTAATACTTTTGTTTTACAAACATCCCGATTATCAGACATAAATACTTTAAGCTTATTTAGATCATCGAATCTATTAGTTTTATTGAAATATTCTAAGAGAATATTTACCCAATATTCTATACTCTTAAGCTTAGCATTCTTTTCAAAAAGATCCTCTAAAGCATCATTATTATTAGCACATAATGCCCGAATAAGAGCATTTATATTATTTTTTTCTTCATCTTCATTTACCCAATTTTTTATATTAAACAGTGCGTCTCTAAAAATTTCATAGCAATAAGCCTTGCTAGATTTTAAGTTTTTATTAAAGTTATTTAGTTGATTTTTTTCTTGATTTATGTGCTTTTTTTGTTCTTGTTTTTGATAAACACTAACTTGCTTGTTAGGCATAGAATTTTGGTTTTCGTGATTATTGTAAATAAGCGCTGCATCAGTATCAACTTCACTTTTTATATGAAGACATGCAACTAAAGCATACCTTTTGAAATAAGTAATAGCTGATCCAACCAGTTGTGGTACTGTATTTACATTTTTAGACCCGTTTTCATTGTTCCATTGTAAGTTTTCTGTAAGCATTGGTGTATCAAAAGAAAATTCATATCCAGTACTTGTACTGTAAAACGTGGTCCTAATAACATGCTCCTTTTGACCATCTATAAATTTAGATATTGGATATTGCTCAAAATCAAGCTCCAAATTGTGCTTATTAATAATGTTTTCAATTTCTTCTACTATTTCATTGAAATTCTGATATTTATATCCATATCCTTTAAGACTTTTGTCAATCCCTGGTAAATTCATTTTTAGGGTTTTCATATCTTTTCTGAAGCTTATTTTTGCTTGTATATTATTTTGTATTTCTTGTGGATTATTATTGTTTGAAAGACCTTCCATGTTTTTCCTCCTTTATTTAGTAATAAATATAAGTATATAGTAAAAACTATTTTTGCCAACTTTTTTACAAAAATTTTTACAAAAAAATAGGGCTTAGCTAAATTCTCTTGCTAAAGAACTTCGCTAAACCCTTGTATTATTTTTTTGCAAATTACTAAATAAAGGTAGTTAAAACTGAAAAATGTTCAAATAACTACGCTGTTTGTAGTGTATCTCAATTTTAAATTAAAATCAATTTGTATTTTTACTAAGTTACAAAAAGTGTATTAATTTAATTAAATTAATACATAAAATTTAATATTTTTTTAGAAAAGTATTTACTTTTAAATCAAAATTTTGCATTATAATAATTAATTATTAATAACTAAATAAAGGAGAAAAAACATGAAAGGTCTTTCAAAAACAATAAAAAATGCCACTTGCCACAACAAACACCAATATAAATTAATTGTTCTTATTTCAACGCTGAATTACCTAAACAAAAAAGATAAGAAATACACGCAACAAAACATACTTTATTATTTTAATGAAAATCTAAAAAGAAATAGTCTGGCTCCCACTACTTTAAGAACAATGCAAAACTATCTTTATAAATTAGAAAAAGTACTAAAAGTTACAACCAACTACTACCAACACATGGGTGTAAATTGTGGAACTGAAATTTACTATAAGCTAAAGTATCCTAAAAAAGAATGTTACCAGAAAATCAACAAGTATTTTAAAGAACGAAAAAACTCTAGATTTAAATCTAGAGTTAATAACCATTTTAAAGACAATGTTTCTAAAAATGGTAGTGTAAATTCAGTGGAGTGTTTAAATAATAAAAATAATATAAAAGAAGAAAGAAAGAATAAAGAAATAGAAAAATATCAACTAAGAAATTATTTCAATAATTGTAACTTTAAAACGGAAGAAGCTCTTTCTATTTTGAATTTAAATACCGATAAAGATACGAAGATTAAGGCAATGATAATTTTAAAACAAAATGAAATTGCCCTAATAAAAAAATTCAATATAAAAAAATCTTGTATGAAAGAAAAGCAAAAAAAATTAAAAGAAATTCTATACAACACTAGGAAAGAATTAGAAGAAAACGGGTACAATCCCAAACAATTAGAAATAAATTTACAAAAAGTATACGAAAATTATAAATATAAGCCCCATTTTATTATTGAAAATCACAAATATAACGATTTAAACAATATAAAGCGTAAATTAGAAAAGTCGATTGAAAGAAAAAAAGAAAATTCTCAACAAAATTATCAAAATTTAAAGGCAAACATTTTCAATATTCTTATTGAACAACTAAAAAAAGATACAAATATTGAAATTCTAAAGCCTATTATCAAAAAATATTTGAATAAACAAAAGAAAATAGAATACAATAAAGTATTTGGTACATATTATCTTGAATTATTAGAACTAATAAAAAACAAAAAAAATTCTTTAAACACAGAAGAATTTAACATAAAGGCTGTATGAGGATTTAAATATGGAAAATGCACCTGAACCTATTGAAACTGTAAAAAAGGGCAAATGTAAAGTTGAATGCCAAAATAAAGAACGCTTTATTCTAATTGAAAAAGAAAATGGGAAAGCAATGTACCATACAAAAATAATGATGGACATTTACAAATTTGGAGTTTATGAGAAAAAACACGAATTTAGATTATCATTGAGGGCTTTATTTAATGGAGAAAGAATTGTTGAAGAAACTCACTTGTACCCAATTAAAGAAGGAGACAAGTTTATTGGTATTTTTTATGGTTATAGAAAACCAATTAAAAAACCTTTAATAAAGTATCAAATAAATGGGACTAGAAAAGCATATGCATTAGCAAGGGCATATTATATGGAATTTAGATTTAAAGCAGGCAGTGTTTTCTGCTATTTCAAGGGATTATATCGTTTATTGGATAAAAAAGGAACCAATAATCACTACAACAAAGTTTTATTTAGTATGTTTACAGATTTAGAACAACAAGTATATAAATTTTATGGGAAAAAATACCCGGAACAAGGACCGTTAATAAAATGGATAATAAAAAACCTAAAATAATAACAATTGCGTCAATCAAGGGCGGTGTTGGTAAAAGCACAAGTGCTATTATATTTGCAACCTTATTGGCTCAAAAATATAGGGTATTATTAATAGATATAGATACTCAAGCATCCACCACTAGTTATTATTATGATGATATACAAAAATCCAGTATAGATTTAAGAAAAAATAATATATATGAAGTTTTAATAGAAAAATTAGATATTAATCGATCAATCGTTAATGTAGCGAATAATTTAGATTTAATACCTAGTTATTTGACTTTACACAGTATAAATGCTTTTGGTTATAAGCACACTTTTGATGAATTTAGATTAAAAAAAGAGCTTAAACATATAGATGTTGGATATAATTTTATTATAATTGATACTCCCCCAAGTTTGGATTTTACTTTAACTAATGCTTTAGTTTGTTGTAACAATGTAATTGTCCCCTTGACAGCAGAAAAATGGACAATTGAAAGTTTTGACCTTTTGAAATTTTTTATGAAAAAAATAGGTGTAGAATTGCCTACTTATTTTATAATAACTAGATTTAAGAAAAATAATACACATAAGCAATTGTTGGAAATGCTGAATTCCAAAGAAAATTTTTTAGGAATGATATCAGAAAGAGAAGATTTAAATAGAAGAATTGCTAGTAATTCTTCTTTTGATTTTCAAATGGATTATATAAAAGAGTATAAAAATTCATTAATAAATTTTTATGCAAAATTAAAATAATTTTAATTATAAGTTCATCGCGTTGAACTTATAATTAAGGAGGCTTGTTATGAAAAATAATACAAAATTAATAATCAATAAAAGGGATATTGATTCTGAGGGGAATGCATTACTTGTAGATTCTTCTAATGTTAGTAAAAATGATGTTGAAACAGATCGTTATAATACTTTGAAAAAGAAATTATATGTAAACCTTAGAGAAGGAGTTTCTAATAGAGTAGAATGTATGAAAATCTTAAAAGAAATTAAAGATAATGAATACTATAAACTTGATGGATATAAAAGTTTCGATGCTTTTATAAAAGATTATGATGTTGCAAAAACTCAAGCGTATAACTATTTAAAAATTGCCAATGCAATAGAAGCAGGGGTTATTGAGGAACAATATGTATTAGATAATGGATTTAGATTAATATTAAGTGTATTGAAAGATAAAGAAAATCCAGTATTGAAAAAATCAAAACAAAATCCAATAAAACCGCTAAGATTTCAACTTAAAACTCAAGAAAGTTATGATTTTTACAAAAACAATGCTAAATTTACAAGCTTTATGATGCAAGAGATTTTTGAAAATCAAAAAGATTTGATTAGTAAACTTTTTAAAATGTATAAACAATTAAAAGGATAACCTATGAACAATTTAGCATACAAAACATATAACATAGAAAGCATAAAAAACGAATTTTTAAATATAGGGTTTAGCAAGGAAGCAATAGATTTTGTTTTTCTGCATAATGATAATTACAACTTTGAAATTTTAAAAGAGAAAATAATTGATGTAGAAAAGAATTTACAAAAGGACATATCCAATTTAGATGCAAAGATTGATAATGTAGAAAAGAATTTAAATCTAAAAATAGATAGTTTAGATACTAAGATAGATACCGTAGAGAAGAATTTAAATATTAAAATAGATAGTGTTAAGAATGAACTTAATTCTAAAATAGATAGTTTAGACGCCAAAATAAACAATGTAGAAAAGAGCTTAAATGCCAAAATAGACAGTTTAGATACTAAGATTGATAATGTAGAAAAAACTTTGCAAAAAGATATATCTAGCTTGAATACTAAAATAGATAGTGTAGAAAAAACCTTACAAAAGGATATATCTAGCCTAGATAATAAAATAAATGTTTTAAAAAACGAACTTGCTGCAAGTAATAGAACAATACAAGTAATTCTAATAATGGGAATAACGCTTGCTCCAATTATCTATTCTATATTCAATAAGTATTTTTTAAATTAAGAATGATTAAAATTTTATAAAGTAATAATTTAGTATATAGCTTTAAAGTAGAACTTATTTGAATTTTTTAACAAGAGAATTTAAATAAGTTCTTTTATTTCAACAAATACAAATTGATTTTAATTCTAAATTGGGCTATACTCAATTGTTGAAAAGCTTTTAAAAAATAATTTTAATAAGTGAATTCGGTTAAACCCTAGCTTTATTATAATAATTTTTGTAAAAAGTTGACCAAAATAATTTTTGTTACTATTATTATAATAATAGGAGGGAATTTACTCCATTTATGTTATTATAAATCCAATTTAGCTTGGGCTTAACTAAGTCCTTTTGTTTGAGAACATAGTTAAGCTCTTTTTTTGTAAAAATTTTTGTAAAAAAGTTGGCAAAAATAGTTTTTGCTATATATTTATTTATTACTAAATAAAGGAGGAAAAAGATGGAAAATCTTTCAAACAATAATAACCCACAAGAAATTAATCAAGGAGAGCTCAAAATGATAAGTGTTAATCAACAAAGTTTTACTGGATGTGAAATATTTGAGGAAAAATCTTCTCCCATTAAAGAAAAAAGTAAATTAAGCAAGATAGGTAAGAAATTACCAGGAATAAGCAGTCAAGAGTGTTTTAGATTTAATCGAAATATTGATTTTAGCACACAAAGAAACAAGCTAGATAAATACGGAGCTAGTGAAGTAGATAGTATTCTAATTGGTGGTGCAGGACTAAAAGATTTAATGATGAATAGAGTGCTTAAATATTTTGGAATAAGTATGCCTTTTGAAGAGAATTTGTATATGCTCAAGGGTAAGGAATTAGAGAATTTAGGATTTAGAGAATTTGTTAAAGCACATGGTGATAATATTGATATTTTGTATAAAAACAAATATGCCAATGGAGTTGATAAGTATAATTATTTCAAAAAAATGGGAAGTACAGAAACTTTAGTAGGCTCAACAATTGATGGCTGGTTTATCAATAATACTGGTGATTTAGAGCTTTTAGAGATTAAAAATAGCGACTCTCATTATATGAGTAGTGCTATTGCTGAGTACAATAAAAATGGCAATTTTTTAAGCAGTAAATATTTTTTCAAATATTATGTGCAGGCACAAATGCAACTAGCATGTACTGGACTTGAGTATTGTAATTTATTCTTTTTAATCGATGCTGCACCAGTTTACTGTAAGATTAAGAGAAATGATGGCCTAATAGCAAAAGTGCTTGAATATGTTCACAAATGCGAGACGGAAGCTTTTAACATAAGAACTCAAATATTTAAAAATAATAATATCAACTTACAAACATTAAATAATGATAATAATGAGGTGATAAAACTAGTTGAGGATTTAGTAGAAAGGAGCGATTTTTATAGTTCTGGAGTTGAGTTTGATTAGGCAAAAGAATTTGTAGAATATGTTGATTGTGTAGACCTTGAAATTAGGGATAATCAATCTGCTGAAAATCTTGCGTGTGATCTAATGGAGATTGATAGTATACAGAAAGAATTAAATAGAATTCAAAACGAAAATAAAAAAAGAGAAAAGCCTTATAAAGATAGGCTGAAAATGCTAATTGACAATATTACAAATACATGTCCACTAATTGAACATGTAAATTATAGATTTAGAGACTTTGTGTTCACTTTTGATTCTAAGAAAAGAGCAATATCAGATAGATTAAGTTGTTTATTGCCAATAAGTGAAACATTGTTTTTCCCTAGCAATATAGCATTTGCAAATAGTGTTAGTGTCCCCATGTGAATGGGTGCACTAAAAAATTAAAGAAATAATTTAATATAGGAGAGGTAAATAATGCTTATTAATAAAATAAAACAAGACAATAGAACTTTAAGACCAGAGATACAAAAATGGGGTTGTTACTTTTTGTGTCTACATTATTATACAAGTCTATTTAAGAAACGTGAATTTAATGCATATGATATAAATACAGCGTATTATAGATTTATAGGACTTGGCTACATTAAGAGTAATTGTTTTATTATAAATCCGTGTATGATACTTAATTACTACGGAATTAGAAGTAGCGTGAGATATGAGTCTTTAAATTATTTGGGTGCAGCAAATGAATTTGAAATAAGTGAAGTTAAAATCGATAAGGTTAATGGGTATCACTTTATAGCAACAAAAAATAAAGAAATATTATATGATTCACTTGACTTAAAGCCACGTGGGAAAATATTTAAAGTAACTTCAAAACGAATATTTAAACTAAAATAGTTTTGCTAAAGTTTAAGGCACTTTTTAGCACATTCATAAGCTTGAATTTTATTAGCAGAAGATAGGCCGTAGATATTATCAATTTCATTGGTTGAAGAATATTTCATAAGTTCTTTAATTTGAAAAGAATTGTAACTATTAGATTTTAAATTTGAGATAAATAAGTTTCGACATAAGTGGAGAGATTTATTTACACGAAATCCCGATTTTTTAAGAAGATTTTTGAATTTTTTAGAAATATGGACAATGTCAATTTGATTATCTTTAAACTTATGTTTGCTCTTTTGGAAAAGATAAGTACGCCGCGAGTCAAGAGTTTTTTCTTCGAAATGATTTTTATGTGCTGTTTGGATAGCCTGGAACTCTTCTGAGTTAATGACAATTTCTCTAATACAGGCGACATTTCTTTTTTTTTGCCACATTTACTTTAATAGTATATAAAGTTTTTCCAGTTTTGCTTAAAAAGGGAGTAATATCTTGCATTTTTACTTTTTGCATTTCAGTGCCTCTACACCCACTTATTAAGAGTAGGTGCACAAACCAACCAGAAATTGGGTCAATTTGTTTTAAGGTTTTGGAGCATTTTAGAATTAATTTAATAATTTTTGGAGTCAAGAAAAACTTAGGAGTTGGTTTTGAATGATCTTTTTTACTTTTGGTAGAATTTTTTAGTGAATTTTTAAGAATTTTGTTTTCATTTATTAATTTTTGATGATCTTGTAATAGTTTAAGCATAAAATCTATATTGTTATTATTTAAATTAAAATAATTATTAATGTCCATAAGACAAGCTCCTTGTAGGTGTTACTTTTAAATTAAGTAAAAGTAATAAAAATAAATGTAAATTGTAATTTACATTTTACCAAAAACAAAAAAATTTAGTCAAATTTAGTGTGTTGTCATTGCATGTAAAATTTGGGCTGTAGGATGGCTATAATAAAGAGAAGTGTCAATTTCTGAGAGGGGTACACAAGAAAGATATAATACTTTGTGTAATATATAGCAAATACTTTGAAATTTAATTTGTATGCATTTTGTAGTCTTTTGTAATGAGTAGGGCATTTGCAATGGAGAGATTTTGAAGAGTTGATTAAAATTACATTTGTGTTTTGTTAATATGTAACAGCTGAATGTAACAAAATCTAATATTTAAAGCTTTGAAAAATTGTAATTATTTGGTGTTGCGGTAGACTTAAGACTTATGGAGTGGATTATGAATAAGAAAATATTAATTATTTGCTCTATTTTTGCTTTGATAAGTTCTTGTAAAAATCATGCTTTATCTTTGTATGATGAGCAAAATAGTGGTGAACCAAAAGTTAAAAAAGTAGAATTTTCTGAATTTACTGTAAATGCTTTATCTTTGTATGATGAGCAAAATAGTGGTGAGTCAAAAGTTAAAAAAGTAGAATTTTCTGAATTTACTGTAAAAATTAAAAATAAAAAAGACAATAATGGTAACTGGACAGACTTGGGAACTTTAGTTGTAGAAAAAGAAGAATATGGTATTGCAACGGGTTTAAACAATGATAATCAAGGAGGAGGATACAGTTCTACATTCTTTTCATTAGAAGAGTCAGAAGTTAATAACTTTGTAAAAGCAATGACTGAAGGTGGATCATTCAAAACTAGTTTGTATTATGGATATAAGGGAGAACAAAATAATGCAAGCGGTGTCCAAAATAAAGAGATAAAAACAAAGATAGAAAAAATTGATGGTTCTGAATATATTACATTTTCGGGAGATAAAATTGAGAATTCAGGAGATAAAACTGCTGCATATGCAATATCACTAGAAGAGCTTAAGAAGAATTTAAAATAGAAATAGAATTTCAAATTATAGGAGAGGATAATTATGAATAAAAATATATATATTATTTGTGTTATTTTTGCACTGACAATTTCTTGCAAGAACTTTGCAAGTGGTGAAGATTTAAAACAAAATTTAAAAAAACAAGTTAAAGGATTTTTAGATACAAAAAAAGAAGAGTTGGTTGGGGGGTTGGGAAACTTTAAATCAAAAATTTATTCAAAAGTTGAAGAATTAATGCAAGCTGA
>NZ_JACHFC010000013.1 GCF_014205895.1 Borreliella lanei
ATATCTCATTATCATAAAAAGACTCTCCTTTTAAGTTTTATTTGGCTTAGTTTTTTGGCAATTAATAGCTCTAATTTCAAAAGTAACTTTTTCAGTTTCTGCAGAATAATTTCTTGCTGGTTCCTCAGTAAAAATTGCATAGTTAGAAATGATTTTGGTAGCAATTCTATCATTGAATACTAAATCAAGCATTTTATCGTATTTACTCACGTCCATGTTGTAAAACTGTTCGTCTAAAATTTCAGTTAACAAAATGTAGTCATGACTACCCAGTGTTACTTCAATATTGAGAATATAAGTTATCGTTTTAGGGTCTCTTAAGTTTATTACAGGCATGCCTTTGTCTTCACTACTAACCACTGCTCTTGTTGTGGGCTCACTTGTAAGTTCTAACTTGCCACTATGCAGTTGTCTACCACCTATTGAAAAATAAACTTCTCTTAAATCATAAAATTGCATTATTTTACACTCCTTATACGCTTAAACTATTTTGATAATCAACTATATCTTGAGTAGTAATTACTAAATTAACAGCATTAATGCTAAAGTTATAAGTAATATTCACACTAAGTTCTAATTTAAGTTGTGGCGTAGGAGAAAGAGTAAGTCTTAACTTTTTATATTCTACTATAAGTCCTCTATCTACAAATCTTTTAAGTAGACATTCAATTGCTGAAGTATAAGCATTGTCTCTAGCTCCACTAAGTTGCAGTGCAGATAATTTACTGTTTTGTCTATTGTTCTTATTCCAAATTCTAATAAACTCAATAATCGCTTCATTTTTTATATAATGATAAGTGAAAAGCTCGTCTATTGAACTTCCAGCAAGATCAACACCCTCTTTAAAAGCAGGCATACCATCAAGACCAGTTTCATTAAGAAGTGTGTAAAAGTTAATATTTGCAGTTCTTAACTTTCCAATTACGGTGTCGTCAACAAGTGGTAAAGCAGAAAGTGGCATACCATAAGGATTTACAGAATGGAAAATACTAGCTTGATGCAAATATTGACTTACAAATTTAAGGTGTAAATTGTCTTTATTGTTGCTATAAACAACAATATTTCTTGCTTTCTCGGTATTGCCTTTATCCTTAAATATTTCTTTTGTTTCTTGCTCTTTGGTTGAGAATACGAAAAGCGTTGAGGAATTTTGAACTTACTGTAGTCGTCCTTGTAAACTTTAAGTCCATCGTCTGAATTTCCATTGTCACCTTGAGTATTAATCAGCACAACAAAAGAGTGTCTATGTACTTTAAGATATTTTTTTAGATCTTCGGGCTTATATAAACAAGCCGAAAATTACAATAAACTTGTGATATTTTTACTATGCTTATTTCTTGGTTATTTAGGAGTTCATAGATTTTATGTGGGTAAAATAGGGACTGGTATATTATACCTATTTACATTTGGATTTTTATATGTTGGAGCTTTAATCGATCTTATTAGAATAGCAACAAACAAATTCGATTGTAAATAAGAAAACAAGACTAGCAATTAGTCTTGTTTTCTTATAATTTATGCTTTTAAAAACCATTTATTTACTATTTTTTATCTTCCCCCACCTCTTTAAGCTCTTCTTCAATCTTTTTAAGCGCACTAGTTATAACTTCATTAGTCATATCGCTAGTATTATTACCACCAGTCATATTTTTAAAGCCCAATTCTCGAGCATATTTCCAAGCTTGTTGTCCAATATTCCTTTGTCCTTGAACTTGATGACCATAAGTTTGTCCAGTTGCAGATCCAACCTGTTTTTTAAACTCTTCAAACTTCTGCTTTGCATCTTCTAAAGCTTTTTTTCTTTCCTCTTTTTTCTTTTTTAAGCTCTCTGAAAGTTTATTTAATTCATCTTCAAGTTCTTTCTTTCCTTTCAATTTTTCTTTTATTTGTTTTATTGCTTTTTCATACTCAGAATATGTTTTAAGAGAAGTTTTTTTAGCCTCCAATTTTTCTATTCGATCCTTTAAGTCCTTAATTGTTTTTTCAATCTCTTTCGTATCTTTTTCATCTAATTTAGATAAATCTTTTGTCTCTAGAATTTCTAAAAATCCTTCAACTTGTTTTTTTATCTCTTGTTCTGTTCTTTTTACATTTTGCTCTTGTTCTGAACTTTCTAAATCTTGCAATGACCCTTCTAAATCTTTACTAGTTGCATAATTCTTGCAAGAACTTATCAAAGCAAAAACAGCACAAATAATAAACATTTTTTTATTCATAAGTTACTCCGTAAGTCTCAAATATAACGCAACACCTCAATGAATACAATTTTTTAAAGATTTAAATATTTGATTTTGTTACATTCAGCTGTTACATATTAACAAACCTCAAATGTAATTTTAATCAACCCTTCAAAATCTCTCCATTGCAAATGCCCTAATCATTACAAAAGACTAAAAAACACATACAAATTAAATTTTAAAGTCTTTGCTATATATCAGATAAAGTATATAGTCTTTCTTATCCGACACCCTTAAAAATTGCCTCTTCTGTTTATAAAAACCACTCCAAAACCCAAATTTCGCATGCAATGAGAACACCCAAAATTTGACTAAAATTTTTAGTTTTTGGTAAAATATAAATTGCTATTTTTATCTATTTTTATTACTTTTACTTAATTTAAAAGTAACCCTGAGAAGGAGCTTGTCTTATGGACATTAATAATTATTTTAATTTAAATAATTACAATATTGATTCTATCCTCAAACTATTAAAAGATTATCAAAAATTAGCAAATGAAAATAAAATTCTTAAAAATTCGCTAAAAATTTCTTCTAAGCCTACTAAAAACGAA
Source organism: Borreliella lanei (assembly GCF_014205895.1). Lineage (GTDB taxonomy): Bacteria > Spirochaetota > Spirochaetia > Borreliales > Borreliaceae > Borreliella > Borreliella lanei. The sequence goes on from NZ_JACHFC010000013.1 coordinate 2,792, forward strand.
ACTTCAAAACCATCTCCTAAGTTTTATTTGCCCCCAAAAGATATCAAAATAATTGAAAAATGCGTCAAAACATTAAAACAAATTGACCCAATTTCTGGTTGGTTTCTACATCTACTGGCAATAAGTGGATGCAGGGGTGCTGAAATTCAAAAAGTGAAAATGCAAGACATTACACCCCTACTAAGCAAAACTGGAGAAACTTTTTACAATATAAAAGTAAATATTGCTAAAAAAAGAAATGTCACTTGTATTAGAGAAATTGTCATCAAATCCGAAGAGTTTGAGGCCATTCAAAAAGCTCACGAAAATTATTTTAAGAGAAAAAATCTTGACTCAAGGCGTACTTATCTTTTCCAAAAAACCAAACATAAATTTAAAGACAATCAAATTAGCATTATTAATATTTCTAAAAAATTTAAAAATCTTCTTAAAAAATCAGTATTTCGTGCTAATAAATCGCTTCACTTATTTAGAAATTTGTTTATTTCATATTTAAAATCTAATGGTTACAATTCTTTCCAAATTAAAGAACTTATGAAATATCATTCAACTTCCGAAATTGATAATATATATGGGCTTTCTGCTGCAAACAAAATTCACGCTTATAAATGTATGAAAAATAATCTAAAACTTTAGTAAAACTACTTTAGCTTAAATATATGCTTTGAAGTTACTTTAAATATTTTCCCTCGAGGCTTTAAATCAAGCGAATCATATAATATTTCTTTATGTTTTGTTGCTATAAAGTGATATCCATTAACCTTATCGATTTTAACTTCACTTATTTCAAATTCATTTAAAGCACCCAAATAATTTAAAGATTCATATCTCACACTACTTCTAATTCCGTAGTAATTAAGTATCATACATGGATTTAAAATAAAACAATTACTCTTAATGTATCCAAGTCCTATAAATCTATAATACGCTGCATTTATCTCATAGGTATTAAATTCACGTTTCTTAAATAGACTTGTATAGTAATGTAAACACAAAAAGTAACATCCCCACCTTTGTATCTCTGGACGCAAACTTCTATTGTTTTGTTTTATTTTATTAATAAGCATTACTAAATCCTCCAATATTAAATTATTTTTTTAATTTTTTAGCGCACCCATTCACATGGGGACACTAACACTATTTACAAATGCTATATTGCTAGGCAAAAAGACTTTGCCACTTGTTGGCAATAAACCACTTAATCTATCTGATATTGCTCTTTTCTTAGAATCAAAAGTGAACACAAATTCTCTAAATCTATAACTTACATGTTCAATTAGTGGACATGTATTCGTAATATTGTCGGTTTTCATTTTGATGAAATCTTTAAGGGGCTTTTCTATTTTTTTGTGTTCGTTTTGCATTTTGTTTAATTCTTTTTTTGCACTATCAACATCCATTAGATCACATGCAACATTTTCAGCAACTTGCCTATCCGCAATTTCAAGGTCTACGCAATCAACATATTCTATAAATTCTCTTGCCCAATCAAACTCAACTCCAGAACTATAAAAATCACTCCTTTCTACTAAATCCTCAACAAGTTTTATAAACGCATCCTCGTTAAAATTATGTGCCATTAAGTATTCCTCTCTATAGTTACTATAAATATCTTTTTTTAAATTTATAATTTCTAATTCACATTTATTAACAAATTCAAACACTTTTGATATTAAGGCCTCATTTCTCTTAATCTTACAGTTAATTGGGTGCAGCGTCAATTAAAAAGAACAAATTACAATGCTCAAGACCAGTACATGCTAGCTGCATTTGCGCCTGCACATAATATTTGAAAAAATATTTGCTGCTTAAAAAATTGCCATTTTTATTATATTTGTCAATAGCGCTACTCATATAATGAGAGTCGCTACTTTTAATTTCTAAAAGTTCTAAATCGCCATTATTATTAATAAACCAGCCATCAATTGTTGAGCCTACTAAAGTTTTTGAATTTCCCATTTTTTTGAAATAATTATACTTATCAACTCCATTGGCATATATGTTTTTATATAAAATATCAATATTATCACCGCATGCTTTAACAAATTCTCTAATTCCTAAATTCTCTAATTCCTTACCCTTGAGCATATACAAATTCTCTTCAAAAGGTAGACTCATATCAAAATATTTAAGCACTCTGTTTATCATTAAATCTTTTAGCCCCGCACCACCAATTAGAATATTACCTACTTCACTAGCTCCGTATTTATCTAGCTTGTTTCTTTGAAGACCAAAATCTTGATTGCGGTCAAATCTAAAACACTCTTTACTACTTATTCCTGGTAATTTTTTACCTATTTTGCTTAATTTACTTTTTTCTTTAATAGGAGAAGATTTTTCCTCAAATATTTCACATCCAGTAAAACTTTGTTGATTAACACTTATCATTTTGAGCTCTCCTTGAATATTTTCTTGTGGATTATTTTTGTTTGAAACATTGTTCATGTTTTCCTCCTTATTGTTACTAAATAAGTATATAGCAAAAACTATTTTTGCCAACTTTTTTACAAAAATTTTTTACAAAAAAATAGTTGGGTTTAGCTAAGTTCTCTAACAAGAGAATTTAAATAAACCCAACTTAATTGGATTTTTTTGATAGCAATATACTTTTTTAGCTATTCACATACATATATATAACAAAAACTATTTTTGTCAGGCTTTTTACAGAAATTATTATAATAAATAGAAGCTTTTCAACAATTAAATATAGTTCAATTTAGAATTAAAATCAATTTGTATTTGTTAAAATAAAAGAACTTATTTAGATTTTCTTGTTAAAAAATTCAAATAAGTTCTAAATTTAAAAGAAAGTAAAAATAAAATGTTTCTTTTAAAGAATTTAAATCAAGATTATAGTATTCTATTTAAAAAATACGCTATATACTCCCTTAATATTTTAAAAAATTTTAATCATTCTCAATTGAAGAAATACTTATTAAATATAGAATAGATAATTGGAGCAAGTGTTATTCCCATTATTAGAATTACTTGTATTGTTCTATTGCTTGCATTAAGTTCATTTTTTAAAACATCTATTTTAGTATCTAAACTGGATATATCTTTTTGCAAAGTTTTTTCTATACTATCTATTTTAGAATTAAGTTCGTTTTTTACACTATCTATTTTAGTATCTAAACTGGATATATCTTTTTGCAAAGTTTTTTCTACATTATCTATTTTGGTATCTAAACTATCTATTTTAGCATTTAAACTCTTTTCTACAAAATCTATTTTTAGATTTAAACTTTTTTCTACAGTATCTATTTTTAGATTTAAACTTTTTTCTACAGTATCTATTTTTATATCTAAATTAGATATATCTTTTCTCAAATTCTTTTCTAAATCGATTATTTTCTCTTTCAAAAATTCAAAATTGAAATTATCATTATGAAGAAAAACAAAATCTATTGCCTCCTCACTAAACCCTATGTTTAAAAATTCATTTTTTATACTTTCTATGTTATATGTTCTGTACGCTAAATTAGTCATAAAATTTCTTACTATCCTTTCAGTTGTTTATATTCCTTCATAATTTTTTTAATCATTTCTTTTTCATTATTAAATAATTTGTCTAAAAGATACCCAGTAAATTTCGCATTACTTTTATAAAAGTCGTAACTTTCTTGACTCTTAAGTTGAAATCTTAAGGGTTTTATTGGATTTTGTTTAGATTTTTTCAAAACATTTGGCGATTTTCTTAAGAACTCAAGAGTTTTTGTAACACCATTTTCTATTACATAAGCTTCTTCTAAAATGCCGTCTTTAATTGCATTTGCTATTTTTAAATAGTCATATGCTTGACTTCTTGCTAAATGATAATCTTTGATAAAATCTTCAAATGTTCTGTATCCATCTAATTTATAATATTCGTTATCTTTTATTTCTTTTAATATCTTAATAACTTCCATCTTATAATAAATTTCTTGTTGAAAACTAGATTTTAATCTTTGCTTTAACTTCTTGTAATGTTCTTCGGCTTCATTTAGCACTTCTAGGTTTCTTTTGTTCAATATTATCTCCATATATGGACTCCTTTCATTTAAAATGGCAATCATGTCCAGTTACCTGGACATGATTATTGTTATAAATTTACTTAATATATTTTTGTACTCTAACATATAATCTCTATTTAAATTAAATAGATCGTTTTTTGCTATCTTTTTATTCAAATCTTCTCTTTCATAAATTAACCCCAAAAAATTCTTATTGTCTTTAAGCGAACTAAATAGCGCCTTATGGGTATTATTTTTTTTAAATCTAGTTATTATTAAAAAAATTGGAATATCAATGGCTAAATCACTAATTGAGAACTTTAAAAGTTCTAAACTTTCAACAGCCCATTTCTCTGCTGTTATTGGAACTATTATATAATCACTACATACTAAAGCATTGGTTAGTGTATAATCTAGGCTGGGATTTGTATCAATTATTATGTAATCATAATTGGATTGTAAATTTAATAGCTGTTTTTGAAGTTTAATTTCCTTAAATGTTATAGCCTCTTTATTAAATTTGTGCAAACTTATATAACTAGGTATCAAGTCTAAATTACTACTAATATTTATAACTGAATTATCAATTAATACATTTCCCTTCAAAACTTCATATATATTTTTTTCTAATAAATTAAAATCATCTTCTATTATTTTTTTGTAAAAATAACTAGTTACTGATGCCTGCGTATCCATATCAATTAAAAGCACTTTCCAATCTTGAGACAATAGGGTTGCAAATATAATTGCACTTGTGCTTTTGCCAACGCCGCCCTTAATTGACGCTATTGTTATTATTTTAGGTTTTTTATTATCCATTTTATTAACGGTCCTTGTTCCGGGTATTTTTTCCCATAAAATTTATATACTTGTTGTTCTAAATCCGTAAACATGCTAAATAAAACTTTATTGTAGTGATTATTTGTTCTTTTTTTATCTAATAAACGATATAGCCCCTTAAAATAGCAAAAAACACTTCCGGCTTTAAATCTAAATTCCATATAATATGCCCTTGCTAATGCATATGCTTTTCTAGTCCCGTTTATTTGATACTTTATTAGCGGTTTTTTTATTGGTTTTTGGTAGCCATAAAAAATGCCAATAAACTTATCTCCTTCTTTAATTGGGTACAAGTGAGTTTCTTCAACAATTCTTTCCCCATTAAATAGGGCCCTTAATGATAGTCTAAGTTCATGTTTTTTCTCATAAACTCCAAATTTATAAATGTCCATCATTATTTTTGTATGGTACATTGTTTTCCCATTTTCTTTTTCAATCAAAATAAAGAACGCTTTATTTTGGCATTCAACTTTACATTTGCTTTTTTTTATAGTTTCAATAGGTTCAAGTGAATTTTCCATGTTAAATCCTCATACGACCTTTATGCTCAATTCCTCTGTGGTTAAAGAATTTTTTTGTTTTTTTATTATTTCTAATAATTCAAGATAATATGTACCAAATACTTTATTGTATTCTATTTTTTTTTGGTTATTCAAATATTCTTTTATAATAGACTTTAGAATTTCAATATTTGTATCTTTTTTTAGCCGTTCAATAAGGATATTGAAAATGTTTGTCTTTAAATTTTGATAATTTTGTTGAGAATTTTCTCTTTTTATTTCAATAGACTTTTCTAATTTGCGCTTTATATAACTTAAATCATTATATTTATGATTTTCTATAATAAAATGGGGCTTAAATTTGTAATTTTCGTATACTTTTTGAAGATTTATTTTTAATTGTTCAAAATTATATCCATTTTTTTCTAATTCTTTCCTAGTGTTGTATAGAATTTCTTTTAATCTTTTTTGTTTTTCTTTCATGCAAGATTTTTTTATATTGAATTTTTTTATTAGGGCAATTTCATTTTGTTTTAAGATTTTCATTGCCTCAATCTTCGTATCTTTATCAGTATTTAAATACAAAATAGAAAGAGCCGCTTCTGTTTTAAAGTTACAATTATTGAAATAATTTCTTAGTTGATATTTTTCTATTTCTTTAATCTTTCTTTCTTCTTTTATATTATTATTTTTATTATTTATACACTCCACTGAATTTACATTACCATTTTTAGAAACATTGTCTTTAAAATGATTATTAACTCTAGATTTAAATCTAGAGTTTTTTCGCTCTTTAAAGTATTTGTTGATTTTTTGGTAACATTCTTTTTTAGGATACTTTAGCTTATAGTAAATTTCAGTCCCACAATTTATCCCCATGTGTTGGTAATAATTGGTTGTTACTTTTAGTACTTTTTCTAATTTGTAAAGATAATTTTGCATTGTTCTTAAAGTAGTGGGAGCTAGACTATTTCTTTTAAGATTTTCATTAAAATAATAAAGTATGTTTTGTTGCGTGTATTTCTTATCTTTTTTGTTTAGGTAATTTAGTGTTGAAGTAAGAGATATTAATTTGTATTGGTGTTTGTTGTGACAAGTTGGACTTTTTGTATTATTTGAAAAACCTTCCATGTTTTTTCTCCTTATTGTTAATTACTAATAATCATTAGTATGCAAAATTTTGATTTAAAAGTAAATACTTTTCTAAAAAAATTTAAAATTTGATAAAAATATAAATTGATTTTAAACCAAAGTTAGACTATACTACAATCAGCGTAGTTATTTGAACATATTTCAGGTTGACTACCTTATTGTTAATTTCCAAAGATCATGGTGGGAACTTGGCAAAATTCTTTGTAAAAAGAGTTTGGTTAAGTCCCACTTCTTTTTTTGCAAAAAATTTTTGTAAAAAAGTTGGCAAAAATAGTTTTTACTATATAATTATTTACTAACAATAAGGAGGAAAACATGAACAATGTTTCAAACAAAAATAATCCACAAGAAAATATTCAAGCAGAAATTAAATTCTTAAATGATATGAAAACCCTAATGAAGAACTTGCCACGTATTGACAAAAGTCTTAAAGGGTACGGATATAAGTATCAGGATTTCAATGACATATTAGAAGAAATTGAAAACGTTATTGAAAAGCACAATTTGGATCTTATGTTTAGGCAATTCCCAACTTTTACACATGATCCATATGGTAGAGTTCATGTTATTAGGACCACATTCTACAGCACAAGCAGTGGGTATAGAGAGTCATTTGATACCCCAATTCTTACAGAAAATTTGCAATGGAACAGTGAAAATGGTTCTAAAAATGTAAATACATTGCCACAATTTGTTGGTTCAGCTATTACTTATTTCAAAAGATACGCTTTAGTTGCATGTCTTAATATAAAAAGCGAAATGGATACTGATGCAGCGCCTATTTACAATAATTATGAAAACAGAAATTCTGTGCCCAATAAACAAGTTAGTGTTAATCAAAAGCAAGAACAAAAAAAAGATATTAATCAAAACCAAAATCAATTAAAAGACTTTGATAAAAAATTGAAAACCGACAAGTTTTATTGCTATGAAATTTTTAGAGACGCATTGTTTAATATTAAAAATTG
>NZ_JACHFC010000014.1 GCF_014205895.1 Borreliella lanei
AAAGCAAAAACAGCACAAATAATAAACATTTTTTTATTCATAAGTTACTCCGTAAGTCTCAAATATAACGCAACACCTCAATGAATACAATTTTTCAAAGCTTTAAATATTAGATTTTGTTACATTCAGCTGTTACATATTAACAAAACACAAATGTAATTTTAATCAAACTCATAAAATCTCTCCATTGCAAATGACATACTCAATACAAAAGACTACAAAATGCATACAAATTAAATTTCAAAGTCTTTGCTATATATTACACAAAGTATTCTATCTTTCTTGTGTGCCCCTCTCAGAAATTGACACTTCTCATTTCTACAGCCATCCTACAGCCCAAATTTTACATGCAATGACAACACCTAAAATTTGACTAAATTTTTTTGTTTTTGGTAAAATGTAAATTGCAATTTTCATTTATTTTTATTACTTTTACTTAATTTAAAAGTAACACCTACAAGGAGCTTGTCTTATGGACATTAATAATTATTTTAATTTAAATAATAACAATATAGATTTTATGCTTAAACTATTACAAGATCATCAAAAATTAATAAATGAAAACAAAATTCTTAAAAATTCACTAAAAAATTCTACCAAAAGCAAAAAAGATCATTCAAAACCAACTCCTAAGTTTTTCTTGACTCCAAAAATTATTAAATTAATTCTAAAATGCTCCAAAACCTTAAAACAAATTGACCCAATTTCTGGTTGGTTTGTGCATCTACTCTTAATAAGTGGGTGTAGAGGCACTGAAATGCAAAAAGTAAAAATGCAAGATATTACTCCCTTTTTAAGCAAAACTGGAAAAACTTTATATACTATTAAAGTAAATGTGGCAAAAAAAAGAAATGTCGCCTGTATTAGAGAAATTGTCATTAACTCAGAAGAGTTCCAGGCTATCCAAACAGCACATAAAAATCATTTCGAAGAAAAAACTCTTGACTCGCGGCGTACTTATCTTTTCCAAAATAGCAAACATAAGTTTAAAGATAACCAAATTGATATTGTCCATATTTCTAAAAAATTCAAAAATCTTCTTAAAAAATCGGGATTTCGTGTAAATAAATCTCTCCACTTATGTCGAAACTTATTTATCTCAAATTTGAAATCTAATGGTTACAATTCTTTTCAAATTAAAGAACTTATGAAATATTCTTCAACCAATGAAATTGATAATATCTACGGCCTATCTTCTGCTAATAAAATTCAAGCTTATGAATGTGCTAAAAAGTGCCTTAAACTTTAGCAAAACTATTTCAGTTTAAATATTCGTTTTGAAGTTACTTTAAATATTTTCCCACGTGGCTTTAAGTCAAGTGAATCATATAATATTTCTTTATTTTTTGTTGCTATAAAGTGATACCCATTAACCTTATCGATTTTAACTTCACTTATTTCAAATTCATTTGCTGCACCCAAATAATTTAAAGACTCATATCTCACGCTACTTCTAATTCCGTAGTAATTAAGTATCATACACGGATTTACAATAAAACAATTACTCTTAATGTAGCCAAGTCCTATAAATCTATAATACGCTGTATTTATATCATATGCATTAAATTCACGTTTCTTAAATAGACTTGTATAATAATGTAGACACAAAAAGTAACAACCCCATTTTTGTATCTCTGGTCTTAAAGTTCTATTGTCTTGTTTTATTTTATTAATAAGCATTGTTTACCTCTCCTATATTAAATTATTTCTTTAATTTTTTAGCGCACCCATTCACATGGGGACACTTACATTATTTGCAAATGCTATATTGCTTGGGAAAAATAATGCTCCACTTGTTGGCAGTAGTCCCCTTAATCTATCTGATATTGCTCTTTTCTTAGAATCAAAAGTGAACACAAACTCTCCAAATCTATAATTTACCTGCTCAATTAGTGGACATGTATTCGTAATATTGTCGGTTTTCATTTTGATAAAATCTTTAAGGGGCTTTTCTATTTTTTTGTGTTCGTTTTGCATTTTGTTTAATTCTTTTTTTGCACTATCAACATCCATTAGATCACACGCAAGATTTTCAGCAGATTGATTATCCCTAATTTCAAGGTCTACACAATCAACATATTCTACAAATTCTTTTGCCCAATCAAACTCAACTCCAGAACTATAAAAATCGCTCCTTTCTACTAAATCCTCAACTAGTTTTATAAACGCATCCTCGTTAAAATTATGTGCCATTAAGTATTCCTCTCTATAGTTACTATAAATATCTTTTTTTAAATTTATAATTTCTAATTCACATTTATTAACAAATTCAAACACTTTTGATATTAAGGCCTCATTTCTTTTAATCTTACAGTTAATTGGTGCAGCGTCAATTAAAAAGAATAAATTACAATGCTCAAGACCAGTACATGCCAGCTGCATTTGCGCCTGCACATAATATTTGAAAAAATATTTGCTGCTTAAAAAATTGCCATTTTTATTATATTTGTCAATAGCGCTACTCATATAATGAGAGTCGCTACTTTTAATCTCTAAAAGCTCTAAATCACCAGTATTATTGATAAACCAGCCATCAATTGTTGAGCCCACTAAAGTTTCTGAACTGCCCATTTTTTTGAAATAATTATACTTATCAACTCCATTGGCATATTTGTTTTTATATAAAATATCAATATTATCACCATGTGCTTTAACAAATTCTCTAAATCCTAAATTCTCTAATTCCTTACCCTTGAGCATATACAAATTCTCTTCAAAAGGTAGACTCATATTAAAATATTTAAGCACTCTATTCATCATTAAATCTTTTAGTCCTGCACCACCAATTAGAATACTACCTACTTCACTAGCTCCGTATTTATCTAGCTTGTTTCTTTGTGTGCTAAAATCAATATTTCGATTAAATCTAAAACACTCTTGACTGCTTATTCCTGGTAATTTCTTACCTATCTTGCTTAATTTACTTTTTTCTTTAATGGGAGAAGATTTTTCCTCAAATATTTCACATCCAGTAAAACTTTGTTGATTAACACTTATCATTTTGAGATCTCCTTGATTAATTTCTTGTGGGTTATTATTGTTTGAAAGATTTTCCATCTTTTTACTCCTTTTATGATAATAAATAATTATATAACAAAAACTATTTTTGCCAAGTTTTTTAGAAAAATTTTAACAAAAAAATTAGGGCTTAGCTAAATTCTCTACGAAAAGAACTTCGCTAAACCCTTGTATTATTTTTTTGCAAATTGCTAACGAAGGTGGTCGCAAATGTCAATATTTAAACAACTACGCTACTTGTAGCATAGTCTAACTTCAAATTAAAATCAATTTGTATTTGTTAAAATAAAAGAACCTGCTTAAATTCTCTTGTTAAAAAATTCAAATAGGTTCTAATTTAAAAAAAAGTAAAAATAAAATGTTTCTTTTTAAGAATTTAAATTAAGATTATATTATTCTATTTAAAAAATAAGATGTATACTCCCCCAATATTTTAAACATTCTCAATCAAAAAAATACTTATTGAATATAGAGTAAATAATTGGAGCAAGCGTTATTCCTGCTATTAGCATTACTTGTATTGTTCTATTACTTGCATTAAGTTCATTTTTTAACTATCTATATCCTTTTGAAAGTTCTTTTCTATATTAATTATTTGTTGTTCTAAAGAATTCATTTTCTCTTTTAGAACTTCAAAGTTGTAATTGTCGTTCTGAAGCAAAACAAAATCTATCGCCTCTTCACTAAACCCCTTATTTAAAAATTCTAACCTTATATTTTCTATTTTAAGAGTATTATAGGACAAATTACTCATAAAATCCCCTTTATTATCCTTTTAATTCTTTATACTTCTTTAAAAGTTTATTAAGAAAATCTTTTTGATTTTCGAAAATCTCATCCATCATGAAACTTGTAAATTTAGCGTGCTTTTTATAAAAATCATAGCTTTCTTGTTTTTTAAGCTGAAATCTTAGGGGTTTTATCCAATTTTGTTTGGATTTCTTTATTGTTGCGCTTTCTTTATTTCTTAGTACAAAAAGAGTTTGTCTAAATCCATTTTGCACTAAAAATTCTTCCTCTATTATCCCCTCTTCTATAGCATTAGCAATTCTTAGATAATCATAGGCTTGAGTTTTTGCCAATTTATAGTCTTTTGTAAAATCTTCAAAACTTTTATATCCATCTAATTTGTAATATTCATTGTCTTTAATCTCTTTTAAGATTTTCATTGTCTCTAATCTAGAACAAATTTCAGATTTAACGTTTATCGTTAATTGAGATTTTAAAGATTTATACCTAACCATAACATCATTATCAGTAGATAAATTTCTTTTATTTATTTGTATATTCATATATAAATCACCTCACATTTTTTTCCGGCACCGGAATTATTTTCCTACAAAAAATACCTTTTATATGCTCCATCCAAAAGATGGAATAACTTGCATCTTATTTAAAAAACATTCAAGAATTTTTTTATACTCACACACATAGTCTTTATCTAAATCAAATTTATCATTTTCTGCTATTCTCCTATTTAAATCTTCTCTTTCAGATATAATCCCTAAATAATCCTCTCTTAATTGTAAAATGTCTAGCAATTGTTTATGAGTATTATTTTTTTTAAATCGCGTTACTAATACAAAAATAGGCGCATTTGTTCCTATTTTTTTTAAATAAAACTCTAAAAGATCTAAACTCTCAACTGCCCATTTTTCAGCAGTTATGGGGACTAAAACATATTGACTACTTACCAGAGCATTTGTCAAAGCGAAGTCTAAACTTGGTGGAGTATCTATTATTATATAATCATAATTGTCTTGTATAGATTCTAACTTCTTTTTTAGTCTTAATTCTTTAAATGGAATTGCTTCTTGATTAAATTTATGTAAACTTAAATAACTGGGTATTAGATCTAAATTGTTATCAATATTGATAATCACATCTCTTATTTCTAAAGTACCTTCTTTTAATATTTCATATATATTAAAATTTTCTAAATTAACATTTTTATTTTGTATATTATTAAAATAAAAACTGGTTATTGATGCTTGCGTATCTATATCTATCAAAAGAATCTTTTTTGATTTTGATAAAAGAGTGGCAAGAATTATTGAAGTTGTGCTTTTCCCTACACCACCTTTAAGGCTGGCAATTGTTATTATTTTAGGTTTTTTATTATCCATTTTATTAACGGTCCTTGTTCCGGGTATTTTTTCCCATAAAATTTATATACTTGCTGTTCTAAATCCGTAAACATACTAAATAAAACTTTATTGTAGTGATTATTTGTTCTTTTTTTATCCAATAAACGATACAATCCCTTAAAATAGCAAAAAACACTTCCGGCTTTAAATCTAAATTCAATATAATATGCCCTTGCTAATGCATATGCTTTTCTAGTCCCATTTATTTGATACTTTATTAAGGGTTTTTTAATTGGTTTTCTGTAGCCATAAAAAATTCCAATGAACTTATCTCCTTCTTTAACTGGATATAAGTGAGTTTCTTCAACAATTCTTTCCCCATTAAACAATGCTCGCAATGATAATCTAAATTCGTGTTTTTTTTCGTAAACTCCAAATTTATAAATATCCATCATTATTTTTGTATGGTACATTGTTTTGCCATTTTCTTTTTCAATCTTAATAAAGCGTTCTTTATTTTGGCATTCAACTTTACATTTTCCTTTTCTTATAGATTCAATAGGTTCGGGTGCATTTTCCATATTTAAATCCTCATATAGCCTTTATGTTAAATTCTTCTACAGTTAAAGAATTTTTATGATTTTTTATTAGCTCTGATAATTCAGAATAATATGTACCAAATACTTTATTGTATTCTATTTTCTTTTGGTTGTTCAAATATTCTTTTACAATAGGCTTTACAATTTCAATATTTGTCTCTTTTTTTAGTTGCTCAATAAGTATATTGAAAATGTTTATTTTTAGATTTTCATAATCTTTTTGAGAATTTTTTACTTTTGGTTTGATTGATTTTTCTAATTTTCTTTTTATGATATCTAAATCTTTATATTTATGATTTTCAATAATAAAATGGGGCTTAAATTTGTAGGTTTGATATACTTTTTGTAAATTTGTTTCTAATTGTTCGTTATTGTATCCGTTTTGTTCTAATTGTTTTTGAGTATTTTTTAGAATTTCTTTTAATTTAATTTGCTTATCCTTGAAGCAAGATTTATTTAAATTTGTATTAAAACTTCTTATTAGTTCAAGTTCACCACGTTTTATAATTTTAATTACTTCAACTTTTGTTTTTTTATTAATATCTAAATTTAAAATAGAAAGAAAACTTTTGGACTTAATGTTGCTTTTATTGTAATAGTTTTTTACCTGATATTCTTCTATTTGGTTAATTCTTTTTTCTTCTTTTATATTATTATTATTATTATTATTTAAACACTCCACTAACTCTACACTACTATGTTTACTAACATTGTCTTTAAAATAGTTATTGACTCTAGATTTAAATCTAGAGTCAATTCGTTCTTTAAAGTACTTGTTGATTTTCTGGTAACACTCTTTTTTGGGATAATTAAGCTTATAGTAAATTTCAGTTCCACAATTTACTCCTAAATGTTGGTAGTAGTTAGTTGTGACTTTTAATACTTTTTCTAATTTGTAAAGATAATTTTGCATTGTTCTTAGTGTAGTGGGAGCTTGACCGTTTCTTTTAAGATTTTCATTAAAGTAATAGAGTATGTTTTTTTGAGTGTATTTTTTATCTTTTTTGTTTAGATAATCTAGTGTTGAGATAAGAGATATTAATTTGTATTGGTGTTTGTTAAGACAATTTGGGCTTTTTGTGGTGTTTAAAAAATCTTTCATTTTTTACTCCTTTTATGATTATTAATAATTATAAATAATATAATGCAAAATTTTGATTTAAAAGTAAATACTTTTTTAAAAAAATATTAAATTTTAATTATTATTTTTGTTAAATTAATACACTTTTTGTAATTTGGTAAAAAGATTTATTGATTTTAATTTGAAGTTGTCCTATACTACAAGTAGCGTAGGAAAATATTTTCATGTTTTTACCTACCTTTTATGATAATTTGCAAAAAATAATACAAGGGTTTAGCGAAGTTCTTTTCGTAGAGAATTTAGCTAAGCCCTAATTTTTTTGTTAAAATTTTTCTAAAAAACTTGGCAAAAATAGTTTTTGTTATATAATTATTTATTATCATAAAAGGAGTAAATTATGAACAATGTTTCAAACAAAAATAATCCACAAGAAAATATTCAAGCAAAAATAAGCTTCAGAAAAGATATGAAAACCCTAAAAATGAATTTACCAGGGATTGACAAAAGTCTTAAAGGATATGGATACAA
>NZ_JACHFC010000015.1 GCF_014205895.1 Borreliella lanei
TCTATATCGGTGCATATTCCATATAAGTCTTCTTCACCACCAGCCTCAACATGGGGCTCATAGTGAATTTGATTCTCTTGTGCCTCTTGAATAACCCTTTTTACCCCGCGCTTATATGGATATCCTAAAAATGGATGATTTTCCAATTTATCAAATTTACTAGTTCTAGTCCCTCCAGAAGCAAAAAATTGTACATTTTTGTCTCTAAACTCTACTGAATTGCTAAGCAAACTAGAATTGTGTTGTGGATTTTTCATTAATTTTTCTAGTTTACTTCTCTTTTCATGATATTCTTTTACTAATTGTGTTGTATCTGCCATCAACTTGCCTCCTTTTACCCACCTACACCCGCAACAGCATGGAGAAATACTTCTTTTTCAAGACTTCTATTGCCAAAAATTGCAACTTTTATCAAATTAATAGAATAATCTTCTTTTTTGGCATTTACAGCTTTAGCTTGCTTTGAATCCTCATCTTCTGATAAAAAATTGATTGTAAATGAATCAGATAGCGCATAAGCGTTGATCATGGTTGGACGTCCACCGCCAGCCTTGATAATAACCCCATCATTATTAATGTCTAATATTTCACCTGATTTTATATTTGGATTTCTTGTAACAAGATAACCTTCAAAGTTATTTGTAATTGGCAAAACATATGCGGTACAACTAAACTCACACACATCTACACATATTCCATACATATCAATATCCACACTAGCCTCAACATATATAGAGTTCTCTTTTGGAACAAGCTTTACACCACGCTTGTATGGAAAACTATTTTTTGAATCATAAAAATATTCTTCTATTTTGTCTGTAAAACTTGAACATGTAAAGGAATAAGCATTAATTCGTTCATTCTTCGATTTAAAACAGCTGCCTGAACTACCAAAAACCTTATTTTCAATCGAACTCATTGATTTTGAATATTTTTTAAATTTTAAAAGAATATTGTCAAGTTCCTTAGCTGAATCAAAATAAGAATCTTTTACTTGTACATCCTCTTCAGCCTGTCTTGCTTGACGTTTAGCTCTAGGAGCAGCAGCTGTAACTTCTGCTTCTAAACCTAATTATAAGTTATCATCAGAATCAGAGCCTTTAGCTTGCCCTTTGTCTTTTACAGCCATAATTTAATTACCCTTTAAAGCTCTATTTCCAAAAACACTGGCGAGCACTATGGATAAATCATCATTCAATTTATGTACTTTTGAAAGCGCTATGGCATTAGCAGATTTTTGAGCCCCTCCTGCATTCTTTTCAAGCTCTCCATGTGCATTAAAATGCAGCTTATCACCCGGTTTTATACCATTTTCTCCATTTTTCTTGAATGTTAAATAACCCGTAAAATTATTTGTAATTGGAATTACAGTTGCCATACCACTAAACTCGTCTATATCGGTGCAAACTCCGTATAAATCGTCTTCACCACCAGCCTCAACTTCAAGTTCTGTTGTACCATCACCAAAACTAAGCTTGACTCCGCGCTTATACGGATACCCCTTAGCAGGATAATTTTCTATTTTGTCTTTACTACTAGTGCAAACTCCATCAGAACCTTTTGTATCATCTCTATCCTCTAAATACAGTGTATGTACATTGAAATTTTCTAAAACAGTCTTTACCATATTCATAATATAAGGGTCATTGGCTGGTCGTTGATCTTGAAATACAAAAGCATAATACTTATCATCAACTCTTTCCATAACACATAAAGCAGTGTTGTCCCCTCCAATACTAAATGCTGGATCTAAATATGCTATTGGGCTAGTAAACACATAATCCTCAGTAATATTTATTTGTGTAAAAATTGAATCCGTGCTTGCTATCCATTCACCTAGCAAAACTCTTGCTTTATATGCTGGTATATCTTTATATAGCTTTTCTTGAGTTTCGATAAATCCTTTACTAAGAAAAACATTATCATGGGTTGTAAAATTATATGTCTTAAAAGTCGCTATATTGTCAATATAATCGGTTTTGAAATAGTGTTCTGGATGATCGGGATTAGTATCAAAAATAA
>NZ_JACHFC010000016.1 GCF_014205895.1 Borreliella lanei
CTTTTACAATAGAAAAAAATCTAGATATTAGATTAAAGCAAATTTAATATCTAGATTTTAACATTTTTAATATAAATATTTACTAATCAATTAGCGCCTCAACCAATTTTGCTTCTTTCAATATCTTAATTATCTCACTGTCCTTATTTGTAAGACTTTCAATTGTTTGTCTAGCTGCTTTCAAAGCTTCTAGTTTGGCTGCTAATTTATCTTGAAACAAACTCTGTAAGTTTAATAATTTTTCTTTAAGCTCTCCATCATTTACATCCTTTAAACTTTCTTTTAATTTATTTATTTTATCTTTATAATCTTTAAATTCCTTGCCGGCAGAATCATTTTTAAGAGTTGAAACGCCTGAAATCAATAAATTTATTTGTTTCTTTTCTTTTAAATATGCTTTACAAGCCATTACAAGTAACATTAATATAAAAAATAATTTAACTAAATTTTTATTTTTCATTAATCACTCCTATATTTATTAATAATGAAATAAAAGCTAGCACAACATTCAAAAGAGATAAATCTCTCAATCAAAATCTTTAAAAATTTTTCAAAATAGGATCTATAATTACAAGAATAAATTTTATTTTTACTCAACATATTGTACCAGAAATAAGAAAAAGGAATAAAAATGAAAATTATCAACATATTATTTTGTTTATTTTTACTTATACTAAATAGCTGCACTGCTAATGATACACGCATTCAACAACCACAAAATAGGGGAAAACGTGATTTAAGTCAACAAGAGCTACCACAAGAAGGCCCTAAATCTAAAGAAGAACTTCTTAGAGAAAAGCTAACTGATGATCAAAAAACACACCTTGACTGGTTAAAAACTGCTTTAACTAGTGCTGGAGAATTTGATAAATTTTTAGAAAATGATGATGATAAAATAAAATCGGCGCTTGATCACATAAAAACTCAACTTGATAAATGTACTGGAGAAAATGCAGATAGTTCTAAAAATACTTTCAAAGAAGTGGTTAAAGGAGCGCTTGGTAGTGGTATAGATAATTTTGCAAGTCAAGCAAGTAGTGCATGTAATTAACAATGCGGGAGATAGAAATGAAAATTGTCAACATATTATTTTGTTTGTTTTTGTTCGTATTAAACAGCTGCAATGCCAATGATAATGATACTTTTAATAACAATAGTGTCCAGCAAGCAGAAAGCAGGAAAAAACGTGCTTTAGACCAAAAAGAACCACAACAAGAGAAAATTACTTTAACCGCCGAAGAAAAAAAAATGTTTGATTCATTAGTCAATGTATTTAAATACACAGTTGAAAAATTATCAGGAGATACAAATGGGTGCAATAATGAAAACAAAAATAAATGTGCTGGCTTCTTTGATTGGCTTTCTTCTATAGATACTCAAAAACAAAAAGAATTGGCTAAGGCTTTCACTAAGACTTATGACTTCTTAGAATCTAAAAGAAAATCAAAAGCAAATAATAAAGATTTTGATACTTATATTAAAGGAGCCATTGACTGCAAAAATAATGATAATAATAAATATGGAAACGGAAGTGATAACGAAATACGGCAATATTTCAAAGGTGTAGTCGATAGTACATTTTCTCATAAAAATAGCAACGATGAGATTTATAAGTGCCTTAAAGATGAACTTTTAAACGATACTACTAAGCATTATGAGGGTCTTACAGCTAATTGGGAAAACTAAAAATATTCCTCAATCACATAAGAATAAAAACCTCAATTATTATACCTATAGCAGCCCCCTATTTGGGGGCTTTGCCATGCAAGAATATTGCTATGCTGCAAATATATAATCAAATTGTCTTTCTTTTTTTAACATGCAAAAGAATTTTAATACTTTTGTTTTATAAACGTCCTGATTATCAGACATAAATACTTTAAGCTTATTTA
>NZ_JACHFC010000017.1 GCF_014205895.1 Borreliella lanei
TTGTTAGAATCATCCTCTAACTTAAGTATCAATGAACACTCTCCTGTGTTGCTAAGCGTTGCGCTTGTTTCTTTTATGGTGGTTTTTATAATTTTCCCTAGTCCATCAATAAAGGAAACTTTATCGCCAACATTTAACTTGTGTGTGTAAAATGTTTTAGCGTGCTAAAATATAAGATTTATTTTGAGTGTAGTGCCCAAAGTAATTTCTTGCTGTGGAAAAAATTCAAGTCCATAATTTTCTAATGCCTCGTAGTGAACATTTTTCCCCCTTTTTTATAATTAGTAAATATCAGATAGCATTCATATCCCCTTAAGCCAGTACCAATATCGGCTATTACGTTATGAACATATTTCCCTTTTATTTTGTCAATAAACTCTTTTGGCGTTGAGGCATAAATATCTTTGTCAATGATTTTAAGACGATCTTTTTCATCCATATTAAGGATATTGCGATTGGGAAATACAGATTCTATTGCTTCTTGCACCGTCTTGCCTTTGAAGTTTTTGTTCTCTAATTTGCGATTGAAGAAGTTGCTTTTAGTTAATAAACGAATATCAAGCTCTACACTAAAATCTCCGCCAGGATAATCAGTGCTCATTGGAGGCCCTAAAGTTCCCGCCATTATGAAATCAAAATTTTTTTCATGAGCAAATTTCTTATAATGTATTTTTACTATATCTCCGAATTTAATATGGTCGGTGAAGTCTAAGGGTAAGTTCCAAAGTACGACTTTTGCTTGTTTGGAGCTTATAGTATGAATATTTGAATACACGTTAGATATGGAAATATCAATATGAATTCCATCTTGTGTATTGATTATAATTTTAGGAATTTCTTCAGCAAAAGGAATTCCATCAATTGATTTTTTTGATTTATCTGTATTGTAGAACTCAATTTTAAAATCATATTGTAGTAGCAGCATTTTTTATCCTTTATATTTTTCCAATGCAAATGTTTTTACTATTTCTATTGATAGACTAACTTCAACTTCATCAATCCAAGGAGTATCTTTAAAAGAAAGACTTGTAATTATGGCCAACTCTTTAAGGCCAAAAGTTAGACTATATACACTAAAAGGAACTTGAGCTTGCAGTCTGTTTGCTAGTTGTTCTTTTACCAGATGAGCGTCAAAGCGTAGCATAGAATTGCCAAAAGCAGTCATTTTGAGTGGAGAAAGCATTTCCTTATATAAGGATGTAAGTACTCCCCCGCTTAATGAGATATGTTCACCAGTCATTACGGGATTGTAGCTTACATATTCTGCTTTTCTATTATAATAGTTGATAATCGGTCTTTTAGAGCAACTAGTATTGTAAGTTCGCGTTATAAGTTCAGTTTTTGGTTTTATAAAAAACAATTGAGGAACATATCCAAAACCTTTTAGATCCATTCTAGGAAATAGTACCAAAAAATTATCTGCTCCAAAAAGAGCAAATATTTGGGTTATTACATCTCTTATTATTTGAGTAATCTCCATGATTTTTTTCTTATTTTCAATATCATTATCGTTAGTATTTTCATTATTAATATCTATTTTGATTTTTGCATTGTTAGCAATTTTTTTGTCAATTTTCATAAGTATTACCCTTTGTAAAAATTATGGTGTGTTGTTAGTATTATCTTGATTTTGATTATTTTCTGGTTTAGATTTAGGTGGATTAGGGGCAGTTTCGGACTTGTCTCTAAAAAATTTACCAACCACTGGCAACGTGGCAAAAAGACTTTTTAGTCCTTTAAAAAAAGGTTCAACAACGTGTGTTTGAAATGTAAAGCCGTTAAAGTAATTAGTGAGCATTTTAATGAATTTAAGCAATGGCTCTAAAACAGTAGTGGTCATATCTGAAAGAGTTTGCTCAGCTGAGGCCAAA
>NZ_JACHFC010000018.1 GCF_014205895.1 Borreliella lanei
TAAATAAGCTTAAAGTATTTATGTCTGATAATCAGGACGTTTATAAAACAAAAGTATTAAAATTCTTTTGCATGTTAAAAAAAGAAAGACAATTTAATTATATATTTGCAGTATAGCAATATTTTTAAATAGCAAAGCCCCCAAATAGGGGGCTGCTATAGGTATAATAATTAAGGTTTTTATTTTTGATTGAGAAATGTTTTTAGTTTTGCCAACTAGTTGTAAGACCAGCATAATGACTATCTTCTTTTAGAAGTTCATCTTTAAGGCACTTATAAATCTCTTCATTGGAATTTTTATTAAATATATCATCAGCGACACCTCTGAAATATTGCTCTATTTCGTTTTTACCATTTCCATATTTATTATTATTATTATTATTTTTGCAGTCAATGGCCTCTTTAATATAAGTATCAAAAGTTTCATTTTGTGCTTTTGATTGTCTTTTAGACTCTAAGAAGCTATAAGCTTTGGCAAAGGCCTGAGCTAATTCTTTTTGTTTTTGAGTATCTATAGAAGAAAGCCAATCAAAGAAGCCAGTACATTTATTTTTGTTTTCATTATTGCACCTATTTGTATCCCCTGATAATTTTTCAATTGTGTATTTAAACACATTGATTAATGAATTAAACATTTTTTCTTCGTCGGGGGTTAAAGTAATTTTTTCTTGTGGTGGCAGCTCTTCTTGGCTTAAATCACGGTTTTTCCTGCTTTTTGTTTGTTGGGCATTGTTTTTTAAAGTGTCATTATCATTGGAATTACAGCTATTTAGCAGTAGCAAAGATATGCAAAATAATATGTTGATGATTTTCATTGTTACTCCTTTTTTTATTATTAATATTCACTTAATCAATTATTAATACTAAATATGGGATAAACAATTATTATTTGAATTGATATTCTTTAGATGAGGTGGTAGCTATTTAGAAATGAAAGCAAATATTAGCCCTGCTATCATTGTTATAGACATTGCTCCCATAATTCCCAATACCCATTTAAGCATTTCTGTAAGAGACATTAAATTCTTTTCTACATTGTCTATTTTTGCGTTTAAATTCTTTTCTACATTGTCTATTTTTGCGTTTAAATTCTTTTCTACATTGTCTATTTTTAGATTTAAATTCTTCTCTACAGCATCAATCTTAGTGTCTAGATTAGATATATCTTTTTGTAAATTCTTTTCTACAGTATCAATCTTAGCGTCTAAGTTATCTATTTTTAGATTTAAATTCTTCTCTACAGTATCAATCTTAGTGTCTAGATTAGATATATCTTTTTGTAAATTCTTTTCTACAGTATCAATCTTAGCGTCTAAGTTATCTATTTTTAGATTTAAATTCTTCTCTACAGTATCAATCTTAAAAATAAGATTGTCAAATTTAATATCAAATTGTTTTTCTAAATTTTCTAAATCTCTATATGTTAGCTCATTGTGATAATATCTTTTAGATAAATCTTGTGCTATTAGTTGTTCCATACCAAGCCTAAGAAACTCTTTATATATTTGTTCTTGACTTACACCTGCAATATTTGTTGACACTGTTTCCATAAAATTTTCCCTTATAGTCATATTATACACTATTTTAGATTGATTGGCTTTTGAGATTTTTATATGTAAAGTATAATTTCTTGCAAGAAAAACCTTTTTGTAATTTACATTTTTAACTTAGAATACTGATTATACACTTTTTTAGCTATAGGCTTTGTTTTCTTAA
>NZ_JACHFC010000019.1 GCF_014205895.1 Borreliella lanei
ATCTGATACTGTTAAAATCAAAACAAATACAATTGAAATAGCTAACCAAACAACTAGCTTAAAAAAAATTTTAGACAATATTGTAAGTGCTATTAACGGTATAACTATAATAGGAGGCTCAACTATTAACTATGCAAGCCTAAGAGCTGTAACTTCTAGAATTACTGCTGATATTAACAGTTTGTTTAAGTAATTTTTGCTAAATATGGTATAATTACTAGTATGGATTTAAAAATTGGAAATAATTTTGAATTGGTATTTAATAATGATATATCGCTTGTTGATGGAATTGACGAACAAAAACAAAAATTGTTTATATTTTTGAAAACCCTAAAGGGAAGTCTAAGCTATGCTCCTAATTGGGGACTGGACTACTTTTTACTTTTAAAACTGTTAAAAATCAACAATCTTCAAGCTGTAAAAAATTATTTTCACGAAATATCTAAAGAACTTAACTTAGATTTAATAAACATTTCAACTACTATACAAGACCACAAAGTGCATATATCCTTTTTTTTCTCTGGCGATGTTTTGAATATGGAGTTTGATTTATGAGCATAGTTTTTGATTCTGATTTTGGTATTCTAAAACGTACAATTAAAGATATTGTAAAATCGAAAAAAGAATATTTGCGTGTAAATTATGGTATTAATATTGATGATAATCAAAGCTCAATTTACAACATTATTGCATCTTCTTTAGCATTAATTGAAGAAGAAGTAATTAATGAGCTTAATCTCTTTTTTTCTAAAATGAGGCCGGGTGGTATCTATTGGACTACTATTGAAGAACACATTTCTTCTAAAAGCACAACTTACAGTGCAGTTAAATCTGCTTTACTTAATCTTGATGGGGTTGAGTACACTAATATTAAAAGTTCAGCTGGAAAAGTTAATATATATATCTAATTTTAAAAGAAGATTTATTAGACACTAGTAAAACCAATATTATTAATTCTGAATTTAAAGCAAAACTTTGGGAAACATTATACCTAACAATTCCTAGTGGTACTTTGCTTGAAGGAAACATAGAAATTGATGGACTTAATTCAACCGGACAACATAAATCCTATAAAATATCACTCGGAAAACGAAAATATGTTTATATGAAAGTGAAGTACAAGCTTGATCTTAAAAACTATCTCTACTTAAACATAGACTCTCAAATTAGAAATATATATTCTAGAATTATTTCAAATAACTATTCTGATATGGGGATTAACTTTGAATATCAAGACTTTTTTGCTCCTGTTAATGAAATAAAAGGGATTAAGTCTATAGAAATTAAAGCTTGCACTAAAGATGCAGATACCGAAAACATTTCAAGCATTACTGAAAGCGATTTTAAAAAAAATGAAGATATTGCCATTGATGATGATACACTACTGCTTTTTAATACAACGGATCGCTTGCTTATTGACATTGATAGTTGATAAATATGAAAATACCCAATTTTTTCAAAGACACCGAAATTCATAAGTTTATACTTACAGAAACTGAATATGTCCAAAAACTGCTTAATGAGCTTAAATCCCTCAATTCTAACTTTATCTCCATTGATGCAAAAGAAAATATAAAATCAAGATATATTGCTATATGGA
>NZ_JACHFC010000020.1 GCF_014205895.1 Borreliella lanei
TGACTAATGGTAATAGTAATACTAGTGATATGGTTAATGAAGTTATAATTAATTCACTTAAGAAAATTGAAGAAGAGCTTAAGGAGATTGGAGAAGATAAAAAAGAATAAGATAAATGGTTTTTAAAAGCATAAATTACTAAGAACAAGACTAACAATTAGTCTTGTTTTTTATATAGTAATACGGTAAGTAAAAAAGAAACAATAGATATAAATAAACATGAAAGACTTATTTTGGTTTTATTACCTGCATAAAAATTATGAAATCCTAAGTAGCCAAAAACTAAACACAATAAAAATGCTATTAATTCGTAATAAAATTTTTTATTTTGTTTGTTTTTAGTCCCACAAGCGACACAAATTTTAGCATCTTTTTTAATTGCCTTGCTACATGATTGGCAATATATCTCGTCAAAAGCTTTTGACATAGCTTTAAGTTCCTTTTAAAAATAAAATATACCTATCTAAAAGCATTTAAGACAAGTAAATTGTATTTTTATATTTAATAAACATTTTAAATATAGAGCAGCAGTTAATATGTATAAAGAAGTTAATAATTTATGTTAATAATTTGTTAAATTGCTTTACTATTTAGAGCAACAAGTTGTTAATTTTGCTATTTTAGGAGAAATTTTTTTGAAAAAAGGTAAAAGGTTTTTTGATGATTATGTTGCATATTTTAGCGAGGGCGTATTAAGCGATGTAGAAATAGCGGACAAATTAGGAGTTTCTAAAGTAAATGTGTGGAGAATGAGACAAAAATGGGAAAGTGGAGGAAATTTTATTAACGAGGACTCTAGAGTAACAATTAGTGAAGATACTTTTGAACACCTTTTGTCGCAAACCTTTAGATCAGAAGTTGGCGCTAGGAAAGTTAGAAGCGAATTGGATTTAGAGCGGGCTAATTTAGAATTAGGGTTTATAAATGCATTTAAGCAATATTCTAGTGTTGAGCTTGTTAGGATGCATACTAAAATAAAAAATTTAAGAGCCGAAATTGACGCTTTAAATAAAGCAAGTAGTAAGAAAAGTAAGAAAGTTGTTAGTGAAGAAATTGATTCTTTAAAAAGCGAGCTTGATGAATATATAAAGGAGTGTTCAATAAGAGAAATGGAGCTTTACTATGAATGTATGAAAAAACTTGCAACTGCTAATGAAGCTGAAAGCAAAAGCAACTACAAAAATAGTAAAGGGCACAAGTGAACTTATATCAAACAAAACTTTTTACAACACTGCAAAAGGAATACAAAAATAAATATGGAGTTGACATATCACAATTTGTAAAGCCAACAAATTCTTCAATTGATTTTGATAAATTTGAAGAAGAACAGTTAACTTTAAAACAAAAGAATGTGATAAGAAGTATTCAAAAGAATAATGAAAAGAAGATTATACTTAGT
>NZ_JACHFC010000021.1 GCF_014205895.1 Borreliella lanei
ATTACTATACTTACACTTCTAACCTATCAACCTGGTATTCTTCCAGGACCCTTAAAGGATATCTCATCTTGAGGAAGGCTTCCCACTTAGATGCTTTCAGCGGTTATCCTTTCCGAACGTAGCTACCCAGCACTTACCCTTGGCAGGATAACTGGTACACTAGAGGTTCGTCCATCTCGGTCCTCTCGTACTAAAGATAGCTCCTCTCAAATATCCAACGCTTGTGGCAGATAGGGACCAAACTGTCTCACGACGTTCTGAACCCAGCTCGCGTACCGCTTTAAATGGCGAACAGCCATACCCTTAGGACCTGCTCCAGCCCTAGGATGCGATGAGCCGACATCGAGGTGCCAAACCCTTCCGTCGATGTGAACTCTTGGGAAGGATAAGCCTGTTATCCCCGGAGTACCTTTTATTCGTTAAGTGACGGCGCTTCCACTTGCCACCGCCAGATCACTAAGACCTACTTTCGTATCTGTTCGACTTGTCAGTCTTACAGTTAAGCTACCTTATGCCTTTACACTTACAAAGTGATTTCCAACCACTCTAAGGTAACCTTTGCGCACCTCCGTTACTCTTTAGGAGGCGACCGCCCCAGTCAAACTACCCACCTGGCACTCTCCTCATATTTCTATAAGTTAGAAACCTAATTAAACAAGGGTGGTATTTCAAGATTGACTCCACTACCCCTAACGAGATAGCTTCAAAGTCTCCCACCTATCCTACACATATTTAATCAAATCTCAATACCAAGCTATAGTAAAGGTTCACGGGGTCTTTCCGTCTAACCACAAGTAATCGGCATCTTCACCGATACTTCAATTTCACCGAGCTCCACGTTGAGACAGCGTCCAAATCGTTACACCATTCGTGCGGGTCGGAACTTACCCGACAAGGAATTTCGCTACCTTAGGACCGTTATAGTTACGGCCGCCGTTTACTGGGGCTTAAATTCAATGCTTCGAATAAACTAACATCTCCTCTTAACCTTCCAGCACCGGGCAGGTGTCAGTCCCTATACTTCTCTTTACAGATTTGCAGAGACCTGTGTTTTTGGTAAACAGTCGTTTGGACCATTTTTATGCTACCTAATTGCTTAGGTCGTACTTATCCCGAAGTTACGTACGTATTTTGCAGAGTTCCTTAACGTGGATTCTCTCGCGCGCCTTAGAATTTTCATCCCACCTACCTGTGTCGGTTTGCGGTACGGTCCCTTATAGCCTAACCTTAGAAGCTATTTCTTGGCACCTTGACTACCTACATTTCATGCTACCTAAATAACACTCATCATCACACCTTAGCTCTCTTAACGGATTTTCCTAT
>NZ_JACHFC010000022.1 GCF_014205895.1 Borreliella lanei
TCATTAAGATTGCGTAAATTAGAAATATCTTTATTATGATTATTTGAGTTTTGTTTTCTCAAAAAAGAAGATAAAATTCCGCTTCCTTTATCATTATTACTACTCTTAGTAAGAGCACTTAAAGAAGTTGTTGCGCTAGAGAGTGCATCTTGCAGTTGAACTAAAGATTCGTCTTTGTAAAACAAAAAATTGTGGTTTTCAATACGCTTTTCTATTTCAACGTATATTTTCTCAAATAAATAAATATCTAACAAAAAACTTTCTGTATAACACGGAACATATCTTTTTAATATAAAATCAAAGTTTTCATATATTATGAGACGACTTTTATGTATTTTAATGGCATCGAAAGAATTGACCTTATTATTGGTTTTTACTTTGTAAGTTATATGGTCAAAATCAATTCCTAAATCCCTAATAGATTCATAATCAAGATATTCAAATCCAATAGGTAGCTCTATATTAACCGGTTCTTCAAGATCTAATAGTTTATCTTTAGTTTTTACTAAAATATATCCAATTCCATGGAAACGGTAGCTTATAATACAATTAAGCAAAGCATTTTTAAGTTGCACCTTTAACCTAGCAAGTTCAAACTCACTAACATTGCGGTCAGCGCTCTCAAGAACAAGTCCGTTCTTGAGACAGTCTTCTGCTACATTTTCAATGTAATTTCTAAAAAATATTGAATATTTGTAAAGTTCTAATGAACTTATTTTGTCTATTAGTTTTGCTTTTCTTAAATCACACAACTTTTCAATTCTCTTTATTAAATTATATATATAATAGCAAAAACTAATATTTTTGTCAAAAAAATTTACAAAAATCTTTGATTGCCAAAATGAACACTTCTTTCCTTATATCCTAAAGATAATATCAAATATGCAGCGGATATTGCGTCAAGAGCATCATCATGGATTTTGTTATCCCCTTTATAAGCATAAATATCATTAAATACAGAAGAACTACTGTACTTTGTAATGTAAAGTTTTTTGTAAGTAAAAGGCGTAATTAAAGTTGTTATTCTACTAAATTTATTAGACTTTGGCTTAACTGGAGCAATTCTAAAATATTGACTCATATTGCTCCTAAGCCTCATATATTCACGAGTCAATCCACCAGAACCTTTTGTATCGTCTCTATCCTCTAAATACAGTGTATGTACATTGAAATTTTCTAAAACAGTCTTTACCATATTCATAATATAAGGGTCATTGGCTGGTCGTTGATC
>NZ_JACHFC010000023.1 GCF_014205895.1 Borreliella lanei
TTTGGCCTCAGCTGAGCAAACTCTTTCAGATATGACCACTACTGTTTTAGAGCCATTGCTTAAATTCATTAAAATGCTCACTAATTACTTTAACGGCTTTACGTTTCAAACACACGTTGTTGAACCTTTTTTTAAAGGACTAAAAAGTCTTTTTGCCAAGTTACCATATGTTGGTTGGGCTTTTGAAGACAATTCTCCTCCTAATACACCTAAACCCAATCCAATAAATAGGGAAAATTCAGATGATATTAACAGCACCCCATAATTTTTATAAAAAAATAATTGCTTATGAATAATAATAAAGATATTCTCAATAAATCTAGCAATAAAGAAATGTCGCCTAGAGAGATTTTTCAAATAGTAAAAGATGTAACAACTCAAATATTTTCTCTTTTTGGAGCAGACAACTTTTTAGTGCTATTCCCAAGACTTGATCTTAGAGGTTTTGGATATATACCACAATTGTTTTTTATAAAACCAAAAGCTGAACTCATAACACGAACTTACAATACTAGTTGCTCTAAAAGACCGATTATCAACTATTATAATAGAAAAGCAGAATATGTAAGCTACAATCCCGTAATGACTGGTGAACATATCTCATTAAGCGGGGGAGTACTTACATCCTTATATAAGGAAATGCTTTCTCCACTCAAAATGACTGCTTTTGGCAATTCTATGCTACGCTTTGACGCTCATCTGGTAAAAGAACAACTAGCAAACAGACTGCAAGCTCAAGTCCCTTTTAGTGTATATAGTCCAACTTTTGGCCTTAAAGAGTTGGCCATAATTACAAGTCTTTCTTTTAAAGATACTCCTTGGATTGATGAGGTTGAGGTTAGCCTATCAATGGAAATAGTAAAAACATTTGCATTGGAAAAATATAAAGGATAAAAAATGCTGCTACTACAATATGATTTTAAAATTGAGTTCTACAATATAGATAAATCAAAAAAATCAATTGATGGGATTCCTTTTCCTGAAGAAATTCCTAAAATTATTATAAATACACAAGATGGAATTCATATTGATATTTCTATATCCAACGTGTATTCAAATATTCATACTATAAGTTCCAAACAAGCAAAAGTTGTACTTTGGAACTTACCCTTAGACTTCACCGACTATATTAAATTCGGAGATATAGTAAAAATACATTATAAGAAATTTGCTCATGAAAAAAATTT
>NZ_JACHFC010000024.1 GCF_014205895.1 Borreliella lanei
AGTTCATAAACCAAAGAAAATCCTTTGTGCGCAATAGGATCAAATTCATCTTCAAATTTAGAGAATATCTCAATAAGTTTTGATATAGATGTAAGCCCGAATTCAAGATTATCTAAAGATAATCTCATTATTTAATCTCGTTTTTTAATATGATTATTCCCATTACCATTTCTAAAAAGCTTACCTATTACTATGGATAATATGTCTTTTAGTAAAGGCTTGAGAAGAATTAATACTCCTAAAACTAGTACTGTTACAAAAATCATTACGGCTATAAGTTTAATTTCGTTTAAATTAATAAGAAGTTCAGTTATTTTAATAGTATCCATTTTTTAATCCTTAATTTTAATTTTTTTATTTTTATATGTATATTATATACCAAAACTATAATTTTTGCTAAAAAAAATTATAGTTTTAAAAGAACTGGGATGGAACTTCCCGACGAGTAAGCTCTTTTTTGGACATACCATCCTTTGCATAGGGGAATTATGGTAGATGATCCTGCAGACCCCGTATGTTCATATAATATTGTTTTTTTTAATTCATCGGAATACTTTAGATAGATCATTTTAGGCATGTGATCTCTCCCATGGTGTTCTGCATGGACTGTTATATCAAGGTAAATTGGGTCATTATCACTGCTTTTGTAAAAAACAAGAGTTATGTCGGAAGTATATTCCATATCAATGTATATCGATTTATTCTTGTACTCATACGGATAAAGCGTGGTGCCATTTACTCGGCTATATTCAAAATCGGATGGTATACCTAGCAATTGTTTAGGAACTGGTGTTTTTTGAATAGCGCTTGAAGACATTATTAAAAGATTATCATGCTTAGATAGAGTAGCTGATGATATGCTATTTGTAAGTTGTGATTTAATTTTACTAAAAAGGTTAGAGATATTAGTAGCATCATTGTTAATTAGTTTATTTGTTATTTGAGTGTAAATTTTTTCTACAAAACTTGTATCAGCTGCAAGCTCTTCGGCAATTGTAGATTTAATGATCTCTTTAAAATAGCTTAGTCCTTCACCTTTAAATGTCTTATCTTTAGTTGTTTTTAAAAAGTTTTCATAAGTAATGGCGTTGCTGCTTGCTAC